>CANRHV010000026.1 GCA_947630505.1 uncultured Monoglobus sp.
ACCTTGTTCTCATATCCCGAATAAGTATGGGCGACATACCATTTAGCTTTATTGTCTGCCATAAAATATCACCTTACTTTTATCTGTTGATTATAAACGAAATTCCCCATGTGAACAGAGCGTCCAAAACCCAGATAACTATGCCGACAATAAGAACGTAGAGCATAACAACAAGAGTGTTCTGCCGAATCTTTTTGAAAGTAGGCCAAACGACCTTTTTCATCTCGGCTTTAACTTCCCTCACATACTTTGCTATTCTCTGAAAAAAGCTCATTTTTGTTTTTTCCATTTTCTACACCTCAATAATTACTTCGTTTCTCTGTGAACAGTGTGCTTCCTACAGAATCTGCAATATTTTTTCATCTCTATCCTGTCGGGGCAGTTCTGCTTGTTTTTCGTAGTGTCGTAATTTCTCTGTTTGCATTCTGTGCAAGCCAGCGTAATCTTTGTTTGCATAATTTCACCTCAAATTCTAAAACACAAATAAAGCCTCCAAAGAGGCAATATCTATACTAACATATTTTTTTCAAGTTGTCAACAATTTTTTTAGAAAAATTTTGAATAAAATTAACATAAAAAACTTGTCCTCAATATATAGTAACATATAAATCAAAAAACACAATATAATGAGGTAAATTTGATGGACAGCTTAAAAATTATTTTTGTTTACATAGGATTAATAATAGGCGCGGGCTTCGCGTCGGGACGCGAAATATGCGAATATTTCAATTTCTGCTCAAATTCCGACTACGGCGGAATAGTTCTGGCGTCGCTGCTGTTCGCTTTTATATGCTATATAATACTCAAAAAATCGTCCGAATATAATATATATAATATAAAGGACTATGTTTGCCACACGGTCTCATATTCAAAATTATTTCAAAAACTGTTTTTAGCTTTGATTTTCGCCGACCTCGCGGTCGGACTTGTTGTGATGCTGTCTTCATTCGGAGAAATAATAAGCGCGAGATTTGAAATAAATAAGCTTTCGGGTTCGATCATATTGGCTCTTTTATGCGCCGCTGTATTTGTTTTTGACATCAGAGGCATCGCGGCGGTTAATATAATACTTGTTCCCGTTATTATTTTAACCGTTACCGTAATATGCCTTTTTTCCATACTTTCAAAAATATACAGCACCGCCTTTAATCCGAGAGACTTTTTCATGGGATTTGACCGAAATATATTGCTGATGTCGGTATTTTACGTGAGCTATAACACTTTGACCGCGGCTTCTGTATTATCTCCACTTTCAAAAACAATAAAATCAAAAAAGAATATAATTATAGGCTCGACCGCCGCCGGATTTATCATAGGCCTGCTTATTTTTCTTGTGTGGCTGGCCGTTAAATTAAATTTCAAAACTCTGTGGTACGAAAGTTTCCCTTTAAAAAAGCTGGCTGGAGCGATAAACAACAATTTTGAGGACATCTATTCCCTCTGCCTCATTTTCTCAATATTTACCACGGCTGTATCCGAAGGCTACGGAATACTTTCATACTTTAAGCCCGACTCCGCCCTAAAGCGCGGTCTTTACTCAATAATAATTTTCGCCGCTCTTCTTCCTCTTTCACGCCTCGGCTTTTCTTATTTAGTCAAAAACCTGTATTTCATTATGGGAGCCCTCGGCACGATCTGGACCGTTTTCATTTTTATTGATTATGCTAAAAACAAATATTAACACTTTAACCGTTAATAAACTGTTTAAAACTTGTGGAAAATTTTTCAACAAATAAAAACCGGTATAAAATGTTAATATTAAAATTATTTTACAAACCCGTTATAAACCCGTTAAATTTAAGTTAAAATAAGCCCAAACCGAGTTTTATACATTTCCCACCGCCCCAACAACAACTCCCTCAACAAAAATAAATAAAATATATATTATATATATTATGTAAAAGGCTCCCCTTCCTTTAGGAGGGGGAGCTGGCAACGTAGTGATTAGTGATTAGCGAATAGTCATTACGCGAAGATAATTTGAAGAAAATCATTTGTATTTCCCCGCGTTTTAATTAAGGCTCGCCCCTTGGGGAGAGCTGTCAGCGAAGCTGACTGAGAGGGGTTTTAATAAATATTTAATTTTTTTTAACTAATCCTTATGTTATCTAATCGCATACTTCAAAATCTTCCTGCAATTCTCACACAGCGATATATTATCAAATTTCTCAAGTCCTTCCTCTTTTCCGCAGTTGGCACATCTGGGCGTCAGTCTGAACAGCGACACTCCGATCCCGTCGGGCAGCGGCAGCATATTGGCCTCGGAATCGGGCTTTAAATTAAATTCTTCCCTATATTTTTTGGGAATTGTTATTCTTCCTATAGAATCAATTTTGACTATCATAAATAATACCTCCGTAAATTTAAGTAAAATAAAAAGGCGCGAAGCATAGCGCCGCGCCCAAAAACGCTATGCTCATAATCGCCAAATTATTTATTTTATACATACCACGTCATATGCTAAAATTGAGCACGCATTTTTGACTATGCAAAAATGCATATGCCGTGGCTATATATGATAATTGTAAAATAATTTGGCAATTCTTATTATATCACAGCCCGCAACATAAGTAAACAAAAACTTTAAAACAAATTTCGACAAAATATTTAAATAATAAATAAATATAAATCTTAATATAAATTAAAATCCCCTTGAAAAAAAGAGGGATTGGATGTTATAATTAACTTAACAAAACGGCACCGCAAACGCGGTATAGCCCCAAATTTGGTTATAATATAACCGCTTTTAATGACCACGTGAAGCGGTTATATTACTTTGTTCGGAAAAATTGCAAACAGAATAAGTATGATAAACATTATAAGTTTTTAAACGGGCGGATAATATCCGCCATTGCATTATTATGTAAATCATAGTCGTAGGGGACGACGACCCCGGCGTCCCGGCTCGCCCCTTAGGGAGAGCTTCCAACGTAGTGATTAGTAATTAGATAATAGTGATTAAACGAAGATAGTTTGAAGAAAATCGTTTGTATTTCCCCGCGTCTTAAGTCAGGCTCGCCCCTTGGGGAGAGCTGTCAGCGAAGCTGACTGAGAGGGGTATTTTTATCAAGTTAAAAATCCGTTACTAATTTATTATTCAAAATTTTATAAATAAATTCAAAAAATCCCTTGACAACGGGCTCTCCGAGTGTTATAATATCTAAGCTGTGTTGGTAACATGCGCCGGAGTGGCGGAACTGGCAGACGCCCGGGACTTAAAATCCCGTGGGATTAATTTCCCGTACCGGTTCGATTCCGGTCTCCGGCACCAGATATATCGCGGGGTGGAGCAGTTCGGTAGCTCGTTGGGCTCATAACCCAAAGGTCGGGGGTTCAAATCCCTCCCCCGCAACCACTTTTTTATATACGGGGCATTAGCGCAGCTGGGAGCGCACAACACTGGCAGTGTTGGGGTCAGGGGTTCGAATCCCCTATGCTCCACCACGTCGCGGTACGCGGCGTTTTTACGAAGTCACTGCAAGCAGTGACTTCTTTTTTGAGCCGCGACCGCTCCTTTTTCCCACGAAACGCACTTCGTTGGCGCTTTGCGTGAGCCCTGATATGCGACATTTTACAAAAATATATGTAGGGGCGGATATTATCCGCTCGGCTCGCCCCTTGGGGAGAGCTGTCAGCGTAGCTGACTGAGAGGGGTTAAGTTGTTTATAATTGATAAGATTTCTTAATTATGCCGTCGAAGGCGGCGGATGGGGAGAATTTATTTTTCTCTTGTATATATTTATCTTTTGTGTTATAATCATCTAAAATTATTTATTGAGGTAAATTATTATGAAACTGTATAATAAATCGGAGCTTATGCCGCTGCTCGAAAAATTCGGCTTTAATTTTTCCAAAACGCTCGGTCAGAATTTTTTGATAGATAAGAATATACTAGATAAAATTATTGATAATTCAAATATTAATCAAAATACTAACGTTTTGGAAATCGGTCCCGGGGCCGGAACATTGACTTATGAATTATGTAAGCGCGCGAAAAAAGTTGTGGCTGTTGAAATTGACAATGCTCTTATTCCTATTCTTGAATATAATTTATCTGAATTTAGTAATTTTACCTTAATAAATGATGATATTATGAAAAATGATTTGAAAAAATTGATACAAGAAAACTTTGAAAGCGAAAAATTTATTGTCGCCGCCAATCTGCCTTACTATATAACCACTCCTATTATTATGAATATGTTTGAATGCGGATTTAACGTTGAGTCAATGATACTTATGATTCAGAAAGAGGTTGCCAATCGCATATATGCAAAGCCGGGAACCAAGGATTACGGGGCTCTGACCGTCGGTGTAGGATTTTATTCTTCTCCCGAAATAATTTGTCAGGCGCCGCCGCACTGCTTTACTCCGCAGCCAAAGGTAAGCTCTGTCGTAATAAAACTTAATGTGTATGAAAATCAGCCATATCATGTGAACAATAAAGAAATGTTTTTCAAAACGGTCAAATCGGTTTTTTCGCAGCGAAGAAAAACTTTGGTTAATTCCTTATCGGGAAGTCCTTTTATAAATTGTGATAAAATCAAAATTGAAAACGCGCTTAATAATATGGGACTTGATTTAAAAATTCGCGGCGAAAAACTTGATATTGACCGACTGGCGGAACTTTCAAATCTTTTATTTAAATAATTGAGGAGATAAAAATTATGAAAACATTTGTGCTTGCAAGTCAAAATAAACATAAGGCCGAGGAAATAAAACAAATTCTCTGTTCGGGTTTTGAAATAAAAACCATGGACGAAGTAGGTCTTTCCGATTTCGAGATAATTGAGGATGGAAATACTTTCGAGGAAAACGCCGCTAAAAAAGCCGTCGCGGTTTTTGAAAAAATTAATATGCCGGTTATTGCCGACGACAGCGGGCTTTGCGTTGATTTTTTAAGCGGCGCGCCCGGAGTTCATACCGCGAGGTTTGCCGGCGAAAACGCTTCGGACAGCGAAAATATTGATAAATTATTATTCGAGCTTAAAAATGTTCCTTTTGAAAAACGCTCGGCAAAATTTGTGTGCGTTATCGCCTTAGTTGAAAATTCAGCCGATAATATCAAATATTTCAGAGGTGAATGTTCGGGATTTATTTTGAATGAAAAAAAAGGAACTTCGGGTTTTGGATACGATCCTGTATTTTATTATAAGGAATATAAAAAAACTCTGGCCGAACTCGGTGAGGATGTTAAAAATACGATAAGCCACAGATATAAGGCCCTTAAAGCGTTTTCCGATTTTTTAAAATAATTGTCAAATAATGTTTCATATGAAACAAATTTTTAAAAAACTATTGAAAATACTTTAAAATGTGTTATAATGGTAATATTGAAAAGGACGGTATATAAATATGGGTAAAATTATAGCTATAGCAAATCAAAAAGGCGGCGTGGGAAAAACAACCACGGCGATTAATTTATGCGCTTGTTTGGGTTTAAAAAATAAAAAAACACTGCTGATTGATATTGATCCCCAGGCGAACGCCACAAGCGGTCTCGGAGTAAACGGGAAAGATAAGGAATATACAAGCTATGATTTTATCGTAGGGGACGAGCCTGCTCAAAAGGCTGTTGTAAAAACCGATTATAAAAATCTTTGGATAACTCCGGGTGATTTAAATTTGGCGGGAGCGGATATTGAACTCAGTGACAAGGAAAGACGGGAATTCAGATTAAAAGAGCAGCTTTCTAATATTAAAGATGATTATGATTTTATAATTATTGATTGTCCGCCGTCATTGGGACTTATAACATTAAACGCTTTCGCTGCCTGCGACAGCGTTATAATGCCGATACAGTGCGAGTATTACGCACTTGAGGGATTGTCTCAGCTGACAAAAACAATTAAAAACGTTAAGAGGACAATAAATAAAAATCTGATGATCGAGGGCGTTTTGCTTACAATGTTTGATAAGAGGACGAATCTCGCGATACAGGTAGTGGAGGAAGTGAGAAAATATTTTTCTTCCACAGTTTTTAAAACGGTGATACCCCGAAACGTCCGTCTTTCCGAGGCTCCGAGCTTCGGTATGCCCGCCATAGAATATGATAAAAATTCAAGAGGCGCCGAAAGTTATATGAAGCTCGCGGCCGAAATAATAAAGAAAAATAAATAATGTTTTACGTGAAACATTGAATTAAGGAAGTGAAACAATGGCATCGAGAAAAGTTATGGGAAAAGGTATCGGTGTGCTGTTTTCGGATATGGATTTTAATGATGACGGAGAAAATATAGACATTTTTAAGGACTTAAATGAAGAAATTGATGAAAGCAGTATTAAAAATATAAGAATACGCGATATCGAGCCGAACAAAAATCAACCGAGAAAAAATTTTGATAAGGAAAAGCTTGAGATTTTAAGCAACTCAATCAAAAATCACGGAATCGTTCAGCCTATACTTGTTAAGCAAAAAGAAAACTCGACTTATATGATCGTCGCGGGCGAAAGACGCTGGAGAGCTGCGAAAATGGCGGGACTTAAAGAAATTCCGTGCATCGTGAGAGATTTTGAAAACGACGCCGTGATGGAGATAGCGCTGATCGAAAATCTTCAGCGTGAAAATCTCAATCCGATAGAGGAAGCGGAAGGATATAAAAGCCTGATGAACGCTTTCGGTCTCACACAGGAGGAAGTCGCCGAGCGCGTCGGAAAAAGCCGCAGCGCGGTGGCTAATTCTCTGCGTCTTAATAATCTTTGCGACGAGGTAAAAAAATTTGTGATAGACGGCAAAATAAGCCAGGGACACGCGAGAGCAATACTTTCGATAACCGATTCGAAAAAACAGACAGAGATCGCGAATATAATAATAGAAAAAGGTCTTAACGTGCGTCAGGTTGAAAAAATGGTTTCCGAACTCGGCAAGACCAAGCAAAAAAAACCGGTCAAAAAAGTTTCCGGAATGATGAAAAAGTATTTTGAAGAGGTTGAAACATCCCTCGGGTCAAAATTCGGAACCAAAGTTAAAATTTCCGAAGGCGCCGGCAAAGGAAAAATCGAAATCGAGTATTATTCGAAAGAAGATCTTGAAAGAATATTATTTGAATTAAAAAAATAAAATATATTATATTTAGTATATTTTACAAAAAACAACGCTTTAAAAACGTGCTTTATTTGACCGATTTGAATTACTCATAATGATAGTATATTAAAATCGAATCAAATTGATTTAAAGGCTGTTTTTGGAGCTTGTGAACAAAATGACTTTTTTATAAAAATAAAGAAGGTGGAAAATTGAGCGGCAATAATAAAAAATCGGATAAAAGGCAAAGAAATATTTTCAGCTACGCCGTGATTATGATTATATGTGTGATTATAATTATTTTGTTTGCGGCTATGGCTGATAATCGTGAAAATGAGATCGACGACAGGATCAGCGAAACTCAAAAAACAAATGAGACAATTCAAAATGAGCTCGTCAGACTGCAGGATGAAAATTATAATTTGAATAAACAAATACAGCAAAATGAAACGGCGGCTTCGGCTTATGCGGTAATGACCGAACAGCAAAATCAATTGACGGAAATAAAAAATCTTATTTCGGCCGGAAATACGGATGAAGCAAAAGCAAAAATTCAATCTATCGACACATCAGCGTTTGATGAAAATACTTCGGCTTATTATTCGGCGCTGTGTGAGATATTGAATATAGATCAATAAAAAATAAGCATTATAAATTTGGAGGAAATATTATGATCGATATGAAAATAATCAGAAATGAGACGGAAAAAGTAAAGGAAGCGCTGAAAAACAGAAATTCAAAGGATATAGATATAGACGGGCTTCTTGAGCTTGACGCCGAGCGCCGCTCGTTATTGTTTAACGTGGAACAAAAAAAGGCGCAGCAGAATTCCGTTTCAAAACAGATACCCGTGTATAAAAAAGAAGGAAAGGACACTACCGAGATTTTCGCTCAGATGAGAGAGCTGTCCGACAGCATAAAAGAGGACGATGAAAAGGTAAGACAAATCAACGAAAAAATTAAAGATATTGTGCTGACAATACCGAATATACCCGACTCGAGCGTGCCGATCGGCAAGAGCGATGAGCAAAACGTTGAGATTCGCAGGTATTCGACGCCGAGAAAATTTGATTTTGAGCCGAAGTCGCATTGGAATATAGGCAAGGATCTGGATATTCTTGATCCCGAGACCGCCGCTAAAATAACCGGCGCCAGGTTCCATGTTTATAAAAATATGGGCGCGCGTCTTGAGAGAGCCATAATTAATTATTATCTCGATACTCACGGCAAAAACGGCTACAGCGAGGTGTTCACGCCGTTTATGGTCCACAGAAAGAGCATGGTAGGAACGGGCCAGCTGCCTAAATTCGAAGAGGACGCCTTTAAGGTGACCGACACGGATTATTTCCTGGTACCAACGGCCGAGGTTCCCGTGACAAACATGTACAGAGACGAGATAATCGACGGCGATAAGCTGCCGCTCAAATACTGCGCGTATACCGCCTGCTTCAGAGCGGAGGCCGGAAGCGCGGGCCGCGACACCAGAGGTCTTATTCGTCAGCATCAGTTTAATAAGGTTGAGCTTGTAAAATTTTCAAAGCCCGAAACCTCGTTTGACGAGCTTGAGGAGATGACAAACGAGGCCGAAAAAGTTTTGCAGGGTCTCGGCCTCCCGTACAGAGTGGTATGTCTGTCAACCGGAGATATGGGATTTTCTTCGGCAAAGACCTATGACATAGAGGTTTGGATGCCCAGCTACGGCAGATATGTTGAGATATCGTCCTGCTCAAACTGCATGGATTTCCAGGCGCGCCGCGCGAATATAAAGTTCAAAAATTCGCCCAAAGAAAAGGCGCAGTATGTTCACACGTTAAACGGCAGCGGAGTGGCAATAGGCAGAACGACGGCGGCTATTCTCGAAAATTATCAGAACGCCGACGGCACCGTGACCATCCCCGAAGCGCTCGTTCCCTACATGGGTGGAGATACTATAATAAAATAAAATGTAATAATAATGTAATTTGAAAAAATTATAAAATTATGTTATTATATTACCGATGTTTGATAAGTTAATAAAAAGGCAAAGTAGAGCGGTTACAGCCATCCCTATCTTTTTATAGAAGGGAGGTGACTTCCCAAATATAAAATTGATTTATTTCAAGAGTTTATATAAAGGAGGTTGTGTGCTGTGAAACAATTTTTAAGAATAATATTTTTAACAATATTGTTTCTCGTGATATTCACGATAAAAGCAGTGTAGCCGCCCTCCGCCAAGGACGACTACATAAAAAATAATTTTCTTTGGCTGTAACCGCGTTTGCGGTGCCTTTTATTAAGTTTATTATAACATTAATTTTTCCCTTTGTCAATCGACAAAGGGAAATTTTTATTTTTGATTTTTTGAGTAAATACAGCCGCAGTAATTTTGGCGGTAGAGGTTGTATTTTTTGGAAAGCTCGATCGACTGCTTAAAGCCCTCTTTCTTTTTAAAGTCCGACGGCAGAAATTTCACGCCGTGTTTTTTAGAAAGCTCGGTTCCGATCTCGTTGATCTTTTGCGCGTTTTTGAGCGGGCTTATCGAAAGCGTGGTGCAGAACCAATCAAAATTATGTTTTTTCGCAAGTTTAGCCGTTTTTTCAAGCCTTAATTCATAGCACTTGAAGCAGCGTTTACCACCTTCGGGACAATCCTCAAGACCTTTTGAAATTTCAAAAAATTTATCCGGCTCGTAGTCACAGTCGATGATTTCTATCGGATTCTCCGCCGGAAGCTCGGATATCAGCTTTATCTGCTCGGCTTTGCGTTTTTTGTACTCATTTTCGTCTGTTATATTCGGGTTATAATATAATATTGTTATTTTAAAATACTTATTGAGATAACTCAAAACATAGCTGCTGCATGGAGCGCAGCAGCTATGGAGTAAAAGCGTCTGTCCGTTTGTGTTTAAAAGTATTTTATCAAGTTCTTTTTGATAGTTTATTTTGTTCAATTTGTTTCCTCTTATTTATATTAAATAAATTTTAGCCGTTAAGAGTTTGCTTGAAAAACTCGTACGCGTAATCGGGAGTTATTTCTTTGTTGTCAACCAATACTCTGAGCTTTGAGATAATATTGGTTTTGAAAAACGCGTTAAACTCGTCGAGCTTTCCGTAATAGTCGGCAACCTGCGCCGGGTTGATTCCGTTCATAAGCATTTTTTCTATATCTGTTTCATTCTGTTCGGTAAGTATCGCCAAAAGCTTGGTAATATTGCCGCTTTCAACGTCGCAAAGCATGATTTTTTTCACTCCTTTCTATTTAAAATTTAGGTTGCCTTGTAAAGAAAAAGCGTTATCTTTAACTTACAGCATTATAATAACACATCATTGTTAAAAATTCATGAACAAAAGATTAATTTTAAATAAAAAATTGTGGAATTTATAAAAAGAGATTTTAATGATTTGCGCTTGATTTAATTTAAAAAAAATGGTATAATAATTTAGTTCGAAAAATTCGCGCCTGTAGCTCAGCTGGATAGAGTGAACGGCTACGAACCGTTAGGTCGGGGGTTCGAATCCCTCCAGGCGCGCCAGCGGAGCGATCCGCCTCATTTTACGAACACCTTGCAAAGCAAGGTGTTCTTTTTTTACGGCGGTCGCTCCGCTTATTCCAAAAAGCGCGCTGCGCCGGCGCTTTTCGGGAGCTCTTAACAGGCTTCCCCTTGAGGGGAAGCTGTCACCGTAGGGACTAGGAAATAGGTACCAGAGACTAGGAAACACCTCATCCGACTTTTTGTCCGTTCGGGCAAAAACCCACCTTCCCCTCAAGGGGAAGGAAGAGGGGCGGATATCATCCGCCCCTACGAACATTTTTTAACGATCTATTATTTTTTTTCTTTGGTCAAGCGTTTCTTTTTTTAAAAGAAATGCTTAGTCGAGATACAGATGTCTGGGCAGGCCGTCTACCATGAATGGTATAAGCTCGCCGATAATCAGCGGGCGGCAGTAGGCGATAAACTCGTCGGATACATATGTGCCGTCGTTGATTATCCACTCGTCCGGAACGACCTTCTCGATGTTCGCTATCTTGTTGACATCATAGGTCGATGTGGTGATATTGTAGGGCTCGTTGGAGGTCCTGGTGAAGATTATCATCTTGCCGGTCTCTCCGTTGAACGCGGCCTGAGCTGCCTCGCTGCCCGCCATAAACGCCTCGGTTATATCGCGTCTTGAAACGATATGAGAAGCGCAGCGCTGCAGCGTGCTGAACACGATACCTCTCGACTTGATGCCCAGCTTGGCGCCGATAAGGTCGGCCAAATAAAGGGCGGTACCGCCCAGTGACTTGTGACCGAACGAATCCTCAAAGGTGGCCTGCTTGTTATCCTCGCAGACATACTTGCCGTTAGCCAGCTTTATACCCTCGGAAACCGCAATGATAACAGCGGTCTTTTTCTTTTTGACCTCTTTTACCTTTTCGATAAACTTGTCATAGTCAAACACTACCTCGGGGAGATAGATCAGGTCGGGACCGCAGCAGTCCTCGGCCTTAGAGAGAGCCGCGGCAGCCGTGAGCCAGCCCGCGTTTCTTCCCATTATCTCAACGATCGTAACCGACTCTGTGGGGTATGTGTTAACGTCGCGGATGATCTCTTTCATAGCCGAGGCTATGTATTTTGCCGCGCTGCCGTAGCCCGGCGTGTGGTCTGTTACCGCCAGGTCGTTGTCGATCGTCTTGGGAACGCCCATGAACTTGATGTCGCTGCCGATCTGCTCCGCGTAGTTTGAAAGCTTTTTGATCGTGTCCATCGAGTCGTTTCCGCCGATATAGAAGAAATACTTGATATTGAGCTCGTTCATGTTGTTAAACAGCAGGCTGTATGTGGATTCGCTCTCCTCAACGCTGGGCAGCTTAAAGCGGCAGGTGCCCAGGAAAGATGAGGGGGTTCTCTTTAAAAGCTCGATGTCCAGCTCGTTTTTTACATAGTCGGACATGTCGATGACCTTTTTGTTTAAAAATCCCTCAATTCCGTTGCGCATACCGTAAATCTTTTCAACGCCAGCGTCCTTCGCGGCCTTGAAAACGCCGACCAGACTGGAGTTGATAACCGAGGTGGGACCTCCCGACTGGCCGACAACTACATTTCCTTTAATCAAAATAATCGCTCCTTTCAATTTTTTCCCGTAACAAACAGGATAAGGCCTGATTTTGAATCAAAATTAGGCTTTTTTTATAAATTTTTATAAATACTTTTTAAATTAATATTAATTTTACACAAATCATTATATCAAATCCGGGAAAATAATTCAATGTTTTTTTTATAAAATTTTGGCTCTGAAAATTGGTAAAAAACACAATAAAAAAATTTCCTGATTAATTATATTAAACGAATCAATAATATATGTAGCAAAACTTTATTATAAAAAGAAAGGCGGTATTATTTTGAAAAACGAGAACACATGGATAAACAACACAAAAAACGGGATAAAAAACGGAAAAAATAAAAGAAATACGGACGATAAATTCGATATGGGCGGCGCCTCGTCGGCGACCGACTGCACCGGAGTGCAGCAGCAGGCTATAATGACCCACGACGAGCAGGAGAATTTGAAAGCGGTGTATGATTACGGTCAGCCGGGTATAGATTAGACGGACACCTCATCAGTCACCTTTGGTGACAGCGTCCCCTCAAGGGGAAGCCGGGCGGGGACGGATATATCCGTTCCCGTAAATTTTTTGTTGACATGTTTTGTCGAATATTATATAATTTATTTATTGAGTATTGTTTTTTTTGTTTATGTTCCGGAGGGATGATAATGAGCTTATGTATGAATTGTATGCAGGAAAAGGGCGACAGTGAAAAATGTCCCCATTGCGGTTATATCAAAAATGAGGATGACGGACAGTTTACCGCCTATCTGAAAGAAAACACGCTTCTTAAAGACAGATTTGTTATCGGCCGCGTTTTGGGGCAGGGCGGATTCGGAATAACGTATGTCGGATACGACACGTTTTTGAGTCAGAAAATAGCGATAAAAGAATACTATCCCGCGGACATAGCTCAAAGAGTTCCGGGAGAGGCTACCGTTTCGGCGTACACCTCGAGCGGCTCGGCGGAAAACTACAGCCACGGAAAAGAAAAATTTATCGAGGAAGCCAGAACGCTGGCAAAATTTGCTGATCATCCCGGCATCGTGGGAATAAGAGACTGCATAGAGGCTAACGGAACGGCGTATATTATTATGCAGTATCTCGACGGAATGACATTAAAGGATTACATAAAGCGGCAGGGCGGCAGAATACAGCCCGAAGCCGCGGTGTCTATATTAATGCCGGTAATGGACGCGCTGAGAGCCGTTCATAAAGTAGGAATAATCCATCGAGACATAAGCCCCGACAATATATTCATAACCAAAAACAATCTGGTAAAGCTTCTTGACTTCGGAGCCGCGAGACAGTCGCTGGGCGGAGGAAATAGCTTGTCGGTCATGCTGAAGCCGGGATACGCGCCGGAGGAGCAGTACAGAACGAACGGCAATCAGGGACCGTGGACCGACGTGTACGCGCTGTGCGCCACGCTGTATAAAATGATAACGGGCGCGGTGCCGCCGGATTCTCTTGACAGACTGATCGAGGATACTTTGGTTATACCTCAAAATCTGCCGCATAATATCCGTGCGGCGCTCGAAAAGGGTCTGGCGGTGAGACCGTCCGAGAGATTCGAGTCGGTGGATGAGCTGCAGAATGTTTTGCTCGGCAGGGCGCAAACGAGCGAGGCTCCGCCGCAGCGCCGAGCGCCCATTGAAAACACGCGCTCAAACAAAGAGATCAAACCTCCAAAAAAGCAAAAAAATAAAGTTAAAAAGACGGGGAATGACTCAAACTCGACGCTTTTGAAGATAATAACAGCGGCTTTGGTCTGCCTGGTGGTATTTGTTACCGCGGCGGCAGTCTTGATATACAAAAATATATCGGATAACAGAGATAATAATATAATATCAAATAATACGGATAGAGAAATGCCGTCCGTGACCGCGGCCCCCGCGCCCACGCAAGCCCCTGCGCCCACGCAAGCTCCGGCACCCACACAGGCGCCCGTCACGGGCGCTCAGGCGGTCACAAACAGCGACATAGCCGAATTTGCCGAGGATTCGCTCAGGGCGTTTACTCGCGGCATCAGCAATAAAAGCTCCGCGTATGTTGAGGAATATTTCGGAGGAAACGCGGTAAGCGAGGAATATAACTCATACAGCGTGATCACCAAGACGGTGGACAGCGAGGAAATTTTGTATCTGGACTGCAACAGCGTTAACAGACTGTCGGACAACGAGGCGACGGTCGTGCGGGAGTCGAATATAAGAGTGTATTATAAAGACGGCAGAGTGAGGGACATCAGCGAAAGATACAGATACAACGTGCATATATATGACGACGGCTCAATGAAGATCACCGTTTTGACGGAACTTTAAAATTATTTGGTTTTAATACGGAGGGAAAATGTTCGAAAACAGAGATAAACACAGCTCGCCGCGCGGCGGGCGGCGAAGGATAATAACCGAGCCGAACGACGATGTAAGAACCGAGGACATAACGGAAAAAATCGGCACGGTGTATGTTATGCCCTACAACGCGCAGCATATAGGAGCAAGAGACGAGCAGCAGGACTACTTCGCCTACTCCGACTTGATGGACGCCGACTCTTTGAGAAAATACGGCTCGGTGGCGGTGCTGGCCGACGGAATGGGAGGCATGGGAAACGGCTCCGAGGCATCAAAGATCGGCGTGTCGGTTTTTCTTGAAGCGTACTGCGATTACATGGAGTCCGGCATGGAAACAGAGGACGCGCTCATGTACGCTCTTGAGGAGGCCAACGACGGAGTCAACACGCTGGGCGGCGCCGGCTCCACTTTGATAGGCCTTGTCATTAAGCAAAATATGATGCGTTGGGTGTCCGTCGGAGACAGCCGTCTGTATCTGTACAGAAACGGTATTTTAAGACAGCTTAACGAGGAACATGTTTACTCAAAGGTTCTTGACGAAAAATACAGAAACGGAGAGATAACATACGAGGAAGCGATGAACGACCCCGAAAGGCTCGCTCTCACGTCTTATCTCGGCATACCGAAAATAGAGCAGGTCGACAGGAATCGGGGAAATTTTCCGATTTTTTCGAACGATTATATATTGATTTGCAGCGACGGACTTTACAAGGTGATGTCGGACGAGGAGACGGCCGGAGTTTTAAGCGTCGGCGGAAAAGATCCCGCGGCGGATATACTGAGCGCCGCTCTGTCAAAAAACAGTCCGAATCAGGACAACATCACCGTGTTGGTTTTGAAAATAATATAAAATAAATATATTACGGGAGGAAGAAGAATGAAAAAAGTTTTATCATTAATTTGCGCGGTTTTGATTTTGTTTTGTTCAAGCGCCGCGGTGTTTGCCGACGACACGCCGAGCGCGGTGCTTGACGTGAGAGACAGCGTGGTGAGGATACTTGTGGAAACGCCGTTTGGAGCGGCGTCGGGCACCGGTTTCGCTATCGGCTCATCTTCGCCGGTGACCAAGATCGTCACAAATTATCACGTTGTCGAGGGCGCGACAAAAATCAACGTGCTTATGTCGAGGGACCATATTATCGAGGCCACGGTCCACACGGCGCTTGAGGCTTCGGACCTGGCGATCCTGAACGTCAGTCAGCCCATCTATGATCTAAAGCCCGCCACCCTCAACGACAGTATAGCCAAAGAGGGCACAAAGGGCTACGCGCTCGGATATCCCGGCAGCGCGGACCGGCTTTCATCAACGCTCACGGGAAACAAAGAGGATATAACCATAACCGACGGGATCGTCAGCGCTATAACAACGGTTCCTTACATAAGCGGTCTCGAGCCGGTCAACGCGTATCAGATAAACGCGGCTATCAACCACGGCAATTCGGGCGGTCCTTTTGTCAACTCAAAGGGCGAGGTCATAGGAATCAACTCCTGGGGTGTGAACGACGCTCAGGGAATAAACGCCGCGATACAGGTGCGCGAGCTTACGCGCGTGCTTGACCAGAACGGAATTCCTTATGTAAAGGGTCAGAGCGTCTCGATAATCAAGATCGTTTTGATCATCGCTCTGCTTCTGCTTGTGGCGGCTATAGCGTTTCTTATTATTATACTGCTCAAAAAGAACAAAAAGGCAAAGGGCGTGCTCACCTGTATTCAGGGCGAGTTTGTGGGTCAGAAATTCTATTTTGAGCCCGGCGGCATCACTATCGGCAGAGATTCATCGCTGTGCAATCTTGTGCTGACAAGAGAAAATCAGGCGGTAAGCCGCAGCCATTGCAACATACGCTTCAGTCCTGAGAGCAAAACATTCTCTTTGACCGATCTGGCGTCGGCAAACGGAACATTCACCGGCATGGGCACAAAGCTGACGCCGAGAGTTCCGGTGACTCTGCAGCCCGGCGACAAATTCTATTTGGGCGACAAGTCAAATACATTCAAGGTTGGTATTGAGATATGAGTTTATTTAGCCGTGGCGAGGGCGCGGCTTTTGAGTCCGCTCTTGTGTGCGATATAGGAGGCAGAGAACGCAACGAGGACTACGCCGCGTACCGCGAGACGAAAGACAGGGGATTTTACGCGTTGTGCGACGGTCTCGGCGGTCACAGAGGAGGAGACGAGGCGTCTGAAACCGCCGCGGAAGCGTTTCTGATGTCGATCACCGAGGCCGGGAGCGTGTCGTCCGAGGCGGTCGCCGCGGCGACGGATTTCGCTCAGAAAACGCTTTTGGAAAAATTCGGCGGCGAGCAGCGGTCCGGCGCTCTGTCTCCGAGAACAACGGGAGCTTTTCTGGCTCTCGGAGGGGACAAGGCGTATGTTTGCAATATAGGAGACAGCAGGGTTTATCACATGCGCGGCGGAAAAATAGAGTTTGTGACAAACGACCATTCGGTGGCGTATCTTTCTTATCTCAGCGGCGAGATCGAATACGACGATATACGCACGTCGCCCGATCAGAACAGACTGATAAGATCAATGGGCGACAACGAAAAATACAATCCGGAGTTCGCAGCTCCGATCGACATAGAATCGGGCGACGCTTTTTTGCTCTGCAGCGACGGATTTTGGGAATATGTCGTCGAGCGCGATATGGAAAGCACGCTCAAGGCTTCAAAAACTCCGTCAAGATGGCTGGCGAAAATGGTAAGGATCCACGCCGCGAACACGAAAGGCATAAAAGACAACGACAATTTTAGCGCTATTACGGTTTTTGTAAATTAAATTTAAAGGAGAGATTTATATGGCAATGAAAAGATGTCCCAACGGACATTATTATGACTCGTCACAGCATGTCAGCTGTCCGTATTGCGGCGTGCAGATCGGCGGCGCCGATACGCGCGGAGGCGGCGCGTTCGGGGGACCTTCCGACGACGTCACGGTAAAGCTGTCACATGAGCCTCCCGCGCCGAAGGCCCCCGCTTTCGATGATATGAAAACGATAAAAAAGCGGGACGACGAGCTTAAAACGATAGGCAAGGCTCAGAGCGTGATGGGATTCAGGCCTATCGCGGGCTGGCTGGTGTGCATAGACGGACCCGACAAGGGCAGCGACTACAGAATATACTATGAGCGCAACTTTATAGGCCGCGCCCCGAACATGGATATAGCGATAAAAAAGGATTCGGGTATCTCCCGCGTCAACCACGCGGTTATCAGCTATGACCCGAAAAACAAGGTTTTCAAGCTGAGCGACGGCGACGGACGCAGTATGCTGTACGTCAACGGCGACAGCGTCGAAACGTCAACAAAGCTGAAGCGCGGCGATATAATAGAGACCGCGAACACCAAACTCATGTTTATTCCCTGCTGCGGAGAGTGGTTCTCATGGTAAGGAAAGCAGCCGCTTTTATCTGCGCGCTTTTGTTGATTTTCGCGCTTTTGTGCCCCTCGTGCTTCGCGGCGGGGGCTCTGAGCGACGTGAATATCGGTCAGGCGCATATTTACACCGATCTGCTGCATACATATATCGACCTTATCGACGCGAGCGGAAACAGAGCGACTCAGCCAGATATAGGATATGTGCGCGGCGTTATGGATAACGATCTGCTGCAGATCTCGGTGATCAAAAAATTCACCGACACGGGCGAGGGGACCGCTTATATCTTTTTGGTCGACACCTCGGGCTCGCTGAGCGGAAGTCAGCTCCAAAAGCTCAAGGCAGCTACCAAAAACTGGGCGGCGAAAATGGGAGAAAGCGACCGCATGGCCGTTATCTCGTTCGGAAACGAGGTAAAAACGCTGCTTGATTTCTCAAGCGATAAAAATCAAATCAACAGCATAGTCGACGGACTTTCAAACAACGACGGCAGAACAAGGCTCTATGACGCGGTGGCCGAGGGTCTGAGCCTCTCGGAAAAGCGCGGCGACGACATACCTAAGCGCAAGGTCATTATTTTGCTTTCGGACGGTGAAAACGACGCGAGCGGCGGCGCCACGCGCGACAGCGTGATCGACCTCACGAAAAAGCACATGATACCGATATACAGCCTTTGCACGTCGGACAAAGACAGCGGCAGCGGAGCGCGGTTCATGGACGAACTGTGCGAGCTGTCCCACGGTTTGTTTTTTGACATATCAAGAACGAGCGTCGAGGATGTGTATAACTACTCATACGAAAGACTTATGAACGCTTACGTCATAGACTTTAAGTATCCGTCGTCAAAAACCGACGGCGCGATGCACAGCCTCAAAATAAGCGTAATGGAAAACGGCACGGAATTCAGCGACACAAGAGAGCTGTATATGCAAAAGCCCACCGAGTCAGCGTTTTCCGCCGTGTCAAACAACGCGGTACCCGCCGCGGGGGAGGAGGAAAATTCGAATATGAACGGAATACCAAAAACCACAATGCTGCTTATTTTAATAATCGGAATTGTTATTTTGGCGGCTTTGATCGGCATTATAGCGGCGATCACAATAATGAGCGGAAAAAAGAAAGCGCAAAACGTTCCGCCGCCTCAGTACAGGCCGCCCGCGCCCGCGTCTCCGTCGGGAGATAAAACGGTCGCTCTCGGCGCTCAGCATCAAAAAAACGCCGCGCCCGCGAACAACGGCCCGATATTCAAAATGACAGATGTAACCGGAGGAGAGGTTTTCTCGGCGCCGGTCGCCGACTCGATCACGGTCGGACGCAGGTCCGATAATGACATCGTTTTAAAAGACGGCCAGGTATCGGGACACCACATGAAAATAACCCGCTCGGGAAGCGGCTTCCGCGCCGCGGACCTCGGCTCCACCAACGGCACTATCATTAACGGCACGCAGATCTCGCAGGAGACCGAGATAAACCGCGGCGATCTGATACTGCTGGGCACAAAAGAATACAGAGTGGAATAAAAAATCAATCCCTCCCGAAACGCTTCGGGAGGGGTTATTTTACTCGTTTTCGATTTTTATCTGGCAGACCTTCATGGCGGCGAGAGCTTGCTTGTGGCTCTCGGGCGTCACGCCCGCGCAGCAGGCGGCGTCAACCGTGATCGGGACCTCGGGCAGAAACGCCTTTATCAGCATGGCGTTTGAGATAACGCAGATGTCGGTGCAGAGGCCGATCAGGGTCACGCTTTCGATTTTTTCGACCTTATTCATCTCGGCCAGCTTTTTGCCCAGCTCCGCGCTGCCGAAGGTCGGCTTGTCTATCGGCTCGGTCTTTATCAGCTCGGCGATCTCGCCTCTTATCTCGTGTCCTTCGGTTCCCTTGACGCAGTGGACCACCGGAAGGTTTCGTCCCTCCTGCGTTGAGAGATAGTTTTCGCCGTGCGTGTCCCGCGTGGCGAGGACGGTTCCGTTAAAATTCTTGATTTTTTCAATAACGCGGGACACAATTTTTTGCGCCTCGGGCGTTCCCAGAGCGCCGTCGATAAAGTCGTTCTGCATGTCTATAACTATTAAAACGTTCATGTTTTTATCCTCCTCGGCTTATGTTTTTTATTATTCGTCGTCGGTTTTTATATTTTCCTGCCCGCATATCCCGCCGTAGTCGCAGAAAAGGCAGGGGTCGTATTTGTAGGCGGTGAACGGGTTCACCGATATCTCGCCGCTGAGTATGCCCTCGGCGGACTCGGCAATTTTTTTTTCGGCGTTTTCGAGCCGTTTTTTCATTTCCTCGACCGGTATGGCGGATCTCGGGCTTATAAAAGTCCCGCTTTTGTCAAAGGCGTTCATCGCTTTTTGGTCGTCGATTATCCAGCCGTTTGAGGCGATCTTGCCGTGCACTTTTTTGTCATATTCTTCTTCCGAAATATCGTCGGCTCCGTCAATCAGCGGGTCGTTCATCTGCTGGTACAGCATTGCCGCGGGCTCTCGGCTGCCGTCGCGGCACAGCGCGCCGGCGTACACGAGCGGCTGAAACTTGACGCCCGCCTCGGCCAGAGGCTTTTTGAGCCCCGTTTCGGATGATTTGTAGTCCACCACGCAAATGTATTGTTTTCCGTCGATCACCGCGCCGTCCACGCGATCTATAAAGCCCTCGACCGAGGCGTCTCCCGGCTCGGTGTGAACCCTGACCGGAGGCACGGTTCCGTCGCTTCCTATCCTGACCTCAAAGCCTATCGGTCTGAACTCCGATTCCCTGAAAAATTTTATCGTCTCCCAGGCGGTGGCGGACGCGATGCCGCTCATTCGGGTTATCAGATATTTGTAATAGGCGGAGCTTTGATACATTATGTCACTGTCGTCTATCGCAAGCTCGCTGACGATTTTTGATATTTCCTTGCGGCATTCTGCCTTTGTTATTTTGTTATAATCTCTCTTTTTTGAAAAATACCGCTCCAGCGTTCCGTGGAGCACGTTTCCCATGTTGAGCGGGTCGAACCGCGCGATGTCTCTCGGCAGCGCGGCCAGGCCGTATCTCATAAAATATTTGAAGGCGCACTCGTTGAATCTTTCAAGCTTCGACGCGCTGAGCATTATGTCGCGGCCGTACAGCTTGTCGACCGTTTCTTTTGAGAGAAGCTCGTATCCGTTTTCCGCGGCGCTCAGGCGCTCGATGTATTTTTTAAGGTTTTCGCTGTTCTTAAAAATTTCCATCAAAGTCCGCGTGTCGTCGTCCTCGTCTCTCGCGGCGATCTTTGATTTAAGAAGCTTCAGCGCGGCGGCCCGCGTTTCGGGAATGGTTCCGCGCGCGGGCTCAAAATCCGCGTCGAAAATGTCGTTTTTCAGCTTGATAACCACGGGCGAGGGATTCAGCGTTTCAATACCCGAGGCGGCGGGGGATAAGAAATATATCTCGTCCAAAGCGGCGGACAGCGCCTTGTATATCAGCATGTTTTCGTCTATCGAGCGTTCCGATGCGGTCATCGCCAGCGGAAGTCCCGCCTCTCTCAGCAGCAGGCGCTCCGAGTCGGAGATCAGGCCCTCGCCGCCGTGGCTCTTGGGGAACACGCCCTCGGTCATGCCCAAAACAATGGCGATCTTTGTGTCGGCGCTGCGGAACATGTCTATTCGGCTGAACGTCGTGCCGTCTATGGTCTGGGGCGACACGCCGATCTTCACGCCGCCGCAGGCAGAGATAAACAGCTCGCGGAATTTTTCGTAGGTCATTTTTGTGTCGCCCGTTATGTCGCGTATCTCGGTCAGCACCGAGACCACGCTGTTCCATGCCATTCTATATTCCTCAGCGAGATATATCATGCCTTTTTTTGAAAACTCCGCGCATATGTTTTGCATGGTTTCAAGGTTGTTTTGCTTTTCGGTGAATTTGAGCAGAGCATCCGCGATGTCCGCGGCGGTTTTTCTGCCCTTGATCGACTTTTTGAGCTCGGTCACCGGGTCGAGCGCGATTTTTTTCACGCGGTTCACAAGCGCCATATCATAGCGCGCCTTTCCCGGGTTATATGTCCACTCGTCCGTGGAGTTCAAAACGGAGCGTCCGGGGCAGGCGGCGAGCAGATAGTTCTCAAATATGTCGCGCTCGTCCGTTTTAAGACCCGGACAGAAGCCGCTTTTCGCGATCGTCATGATACGCTCGTACGAAAAGCCCGATGCCAGCACGTCGAGCACCGCGGATATGTAGAGCAGATACGGGTTTTCGGTCAGTCCGCGCCGCTTGTCGAGAAACACGTTTATCCCCCATTCCTCAAAAACGTGGGGCATTATTGATGCGTATTCCTCGGCGTTCCGCGCCAGGATCAAAAAGTCGCTCTGCTTGTATCCCTTTTCGCGGCACAGTCCGCGGATTATCTCGGCCGCCGCCTCGATCTCCTCAAATGTGTTTTCGGGCCGCATAAAATGCACATGCTCGGGGTGCCCGTATTTTTTCGGACGCGGAGCGAAATAGTTTTTTATCATGTGCTCGATATCGGGAGACAGACTTTTTTTAAATTTTATCGGCTCGGGACGGCCGATCGCTATGCCCTCGCTCTCGGCCGCCGCGCGTATGTTTTTATATGTCTCGGCGGTCTTAAGGAACAAGTCGGAGGGCTTTTCGGGATCGTCGCAGCAGAGTATCAGCTCGGTATCGGCCGTTTTTTTGGAAAGTTCCGTCAGCACGGCGGTCTCAAGAGGCGTGAAGCTGCGGAACTCGGTCACATAAAGGCGCGAGTTTTTCGGAAAATCGCAGTCTTTGATCTTGGGCAGGATCAGGGCGAGGTTGTCCTCGGCGTCCGCTCCGCTCCCGGCGATCAGCTCGTCGTACCGCTCGTAAAACAGCGCCATGTCGGTCAGCTTGCGCCTAAGCTCGGTCTTGTCCGCGTCTCCGATTTTTTCGGCCGCGGAAATCAGCGCCTCGGGCGTGTGGCCGTAGCGCTTGAATTCCGACACCAGCTCCGCCATCAGTCCCGAGAAACCGCTTTGATGAACGTTGGGGCGGAAGTAGTCCAGCTTTTTCTCGATCAGCTGCATGGTTCTCGACGCCAGGATCTGCTTTCCCGCGCCGTCGATGTATTTAAGGCGCAGGGGGCCCAGCTCCGACAGCACAAGATTAGAGAGGCGTGAAAACGTCAGCACCTCGGTGTTTTTCTGGGCCGAAACGCCCAGAGCCGAGATGATTTTGCGCTCGGTGTAAACCGAGAACTGCTCGGGAACCAATATATAGGATTTGGCGCCGCCGCTTATGTTCTGTTTTATTTTTTCAAGCAAATAGGCGCCGCTGTCATGCTCGGCGGTGCCGTAAACAGCTTTAAGCATAATTATCACTCTCTTACCGGTTTATAATATCAAGAATTTCTATAATGTCGCCGCATATAAAGTCGGCGCCCGCCGATTTTAGCTCGGCGGCTTTAAACGACGTTGTAACCGCGGCGCAGCTCATGCCCGCGCTTTTGGCGGACCTGACGCCGCTGAGCGCGTCCTCTATCACCAGGCAGTCGCGCGGGTCGGCGCCGAGCCGCTCCGCCGCCAGAAGATACGGCGCGGGGGACGGTTTTTTCTCGGTCACGTCCGAGCCCGAGAGTATCACGCGGAAGCTTTCGGGGTCTATCCCCGCGGCTTTAAGCGACGCAGTGAGCTTTCTCTCGGCCGCGCTGCTCACAAGCGCGATGATAAGGCCGCGGCGCGCAAGCTCCTCGATGAGCGGCTTTGCCGACGGAAAGACTTCCATTTCGCCGAGCGAGCTTTCGAAATTCAAAAACATTTGCTCGGTTATCTTTTCGATCAGGTCGCCGCGTCCCGCGCGATTGCAGGGGCCGATTATGAAGTGCTCTTCGCCCGCTCCGATAAACTCGGTGAAATCGTCGAGAGAAGCGGGAACGCCGCCCTCTCTGAGAGCGTCCAGCGCGGCTTTCATTATCACAGGCTCGGAGTTCACGATAACGCCGTCCATGTCAAAAATAACGTATTTCATTTTATCACCCGTTTAAATATTCACATACATATATTATACTTGGATTTTGCGCTCTTGTAAAGCGCGGATACAAAAAATTGCAAAAAAGAGCGCGGAAATTCCGCGCTCGGCTTGCACAAATCGGCAATTAATATATTTTACGCCCGTCACATATTGCTTGTGACGTATTTTCCGATTTTATCTATGGCGCGCTTCTCGTCGGCGCCCTCCGTAATAAACTTGATCTTATCTCCGGTTTTAATACCGCTGCTGAGCAGAATAAACAGCTTGCCGATATCCGTAACATAGTCGCGGCTTTCAACGTACGTTCGGCAATTGTGTTCTCCCGCCAGTCTTATAATGTCCATTGCCGGTTTTGCAGCCAATTCATATTTGTTTGTGACAGTGTGCGAAAATTCTCTCATATAAATCCCCTCCTAAATATCACAAATCAAAATCGGAACGCGCTCGTTTAGGAGGCGGCGCGCCGCAATTGTTCCGTTTAAGCGGCCGCCCGGACGGCGCCGCTTAACCTCCGCATATATATTAAACAACATTTTGGCAAAAATGTCAATCTTCATTTTATCCAATTAAATTCGCGCGCCAAAACCGATTTTTAGCAGTATTTATTCAAAATATACCGATTTGGTGGGTTTATGTAAAATTTTTGTTACAATTGTGTTAAGAACGGGATTTTGGGGAGTTTAGGAAAAGAGAAAGCATAAAACAAAGCAATAAAAAACGCAGCCCCCCGAAGAAGCTGCGCAAGCAAGAAATGCTTATTTATTATTTACCAGGTCCTTGAGAGCGCGGCCCGCCTTGAACGCGGGAACCTTCGCCGCGGGAATATCCATAGGCTCGCCCGTGAGGGGGTTCTTGCCGGATCTTGCGGCTCTCTCTCTTACTTCGAAGCTGCCAAAGCCGATAAGCTGAACCTTATCGCCCTTCTTCAAAGATTCCTGAACTGTCTCGATAAAAGCGGCCAATGCTGCTTCGGAATCTTTTTTTGTCAATCCCGACTTTTCGGAAATAGCTGAAAGTAACTCTTGCTTATTCATGTTTAGTCCTCCTGATTATTTTATAATAAATTTTTTATTGTTTTTCTAAAATTGTATTTCAAACTCGCCGACAGGCTCGTCCGCAATGCGGTTCATATCTTTAAGATATGTTTTGTGCTCGGTT
This sequence comes from uncultured Monoglobus sp., assembly GCA_947630505.1. Taxonomy (GTDB): domain Bacteria; phylum Bacillota; class Clostridia; order Monoglobales; family Monoglobaceae; genus Monoglobus. Next base: position 24,932 of record CANRHV010000026.1, read on the forward strand.
TATAAAGAATGATTATATTGTGCATTAATCCATTTTAAATAATACTCTAATATTTTACTACAACGCGCGACAAAATGCTACAATTATTTTTATATTTTTAAAAATTTTGTAAAACATAACAAAATTTCCGTCATTTTCCCACTAAAACTATATATATTATACGGTAAAATCCGCCCCAAAATTATGTTGTGAATATACACAAAACGACATCTTGCCGCGATATAAATATTTTATACGCCGCCCGCAATAATTCTTTGACATTTTGACTGACTTATGTTAAAATTATAAGTTAATTAATAGAGTTTGTCGGCGGCGGCGCTCGCGCTTTTCGCCGAATATAATTTACGGATATTATTGCCGCTTTCGAAGCGGTTTAAAACAAAATTTTAAAAGGAGGAAAACTTATGGCGTACTACTACAAAGAACCGTCACACACTTTCAGCGAATACCTGCTCGTTCCGGGGTATTCCGACTCAAACTGCATCCCCGCCAACGTGTCTCTCAGAACTCCTTTGGTAAAGTATCGCAAGGGAGAGGAGGAGCCCGCCCTTTCGATGAACACTCCGCTGGTCTCCGCCATAATGCAGTCGGTGTCCGGCGTGGACATGGCGATAGGTCTCGCCAAAGAAGGCGGCATATCATTTATTTTCGGCTCACAGCCGATCGAAAAGCAGGCGGAGATGATCCGCAAGGTAAAGGCCTACAAAGCGGGCTTCGTTGAGTCCGACTCCAATATAGCGCCCGACAAGACCATGGCCGACGTGGTCGCGCTCAAGGAGGAAAGGGGCCACGACACGATCGCCGTTACCGAGGACGGCACCAAAAACGGACGTCTGGTCGGCATCGTCACCGGCAGAGACTACAGGGTGACGCGCATGTCGCCCGACGAGAAGGTCAAAAACTTTATGACGCCCCTTGACAAGCTCATAACCGCGCCCGAGGGCACAACGCTCAAAAAGGCAAACGATATTCTTTGGGAGCACAAGCTCAACTCGCTGCCAATCGTGAACGACAGCGGCAGACTTGTGGCGTTCGTTTTCAGAAAGGACTACGAGCAGCACAAAGAGAATCCCCACGAGCTGCTCGACCCGCACAAGCGCTATGTGGTGGGCGCGGGAATCAACACCCGCGACTACGAGGAGCGCGTTCCTGCTCTGGTCGAGGCGGGCGCCGACGTGCTGTGCATAGACTCCAGCGAGGGCTACACCGAGTGGCAGAAGCTGACGATAGATTATATCAGAAAAACCTACGGCGACAGCGTCAAGGTCGGCGCGGGCAACGTGGTAGACCGAGACGGCTTCAGGTTCCTGGCCGAGGCGGGCGCCGATTTCGTCAAGGTCGGCATAGGCGGCGGCAGTATCTGCATCACCCGCGAGACCAAGGGTATAGGCCGCGGACAGGCCACAGCCGTTATAGAGGTGGCCGAGGCGCGCGATGAGTATTTCAAGGAGACCGGGGTTTATGTCCCCATCTGCTCCGACGGCGGCATAGTTCTTGACCACCACATCACTCTGGCGCTGGCTATGGGCTGCGACTTCTGCATGCTGGGCAGGTATTTCGCCAGATTCGACGAGAGCCCCACAAACAAAGTTATGGTAAACGGCAGCTATATGAAGGAATATTGGGGCGAGGGCAGCGCCAGAGCCAGAAACTGGCAGCGTTACGACCTGGGCGGCGACAAAAAGCTGTCGTTCGTCGAGGGCGTTGACTGCTACGTTCCCTACGCCGGCTCCCTGCACGACAATATGGTGACTACGCTCAGCAAGGTGCGCTCGACCATGTGCAACTGCGGCGCGCTCAGTATTCCCGAGTTCCAGAGCAAGGCCAAACTGACGCTGGTGAGCAGCGTCTCGATCATTGAGGGCGGCGCCCATGACGTTGTGGTAAAAGACAACGTGAACCACGAGTAAAAGTGAGATACAAATACATATTTTTTGATCTGGACGGCACGCTGACCGACTCGAAAGACGGGATAATAAACTCGATAAAATACGCGCTCGACTGTCTCGGAGAACCGCTGCCCGACGAAAAAACGCTGCAAAAATTTCTCGGCCCGCCGCTTGTGGACTCGTTCCAAAAATTTTGCGGCCTCAGCCGCGAGAGGGCGGAGCTGGCGCTCGTCAAATACCGCGAGCGGTTCTCGGACATCGGCATTTTTGAAAACAAGGCGTACGGCGGGATATATGACCTGCTCCAAACTTTGGTAAACGGCGGCCGCGTTCCTGTTCTCGCGACCTCGAAGCCGCGGGTGTACGCCGAGCGGATAATGACAAAATTTCGCCTGCGGCCGTTTTTCAGGCTGCTTTGCGGCTCGGAGCTCGACGGCACGCGGAACGCCAAAAGCGAGGTCATAGAATACGCTATAGAAAAATCGGGCTGCCCGAGAGAAAAAATAATAATGGTGGGCGACCGCGAGAACGACATACTCGGCGCCAAAAAGTGCGGGATCGCCTCCTGCGGCGTGCGCTACGGATACGCGCTCGAGGGGGAGCTGGAGGCCGCCGGCGCGGACTATATCGCGGATAATACCGATGAGCTTTTAACAATACTGATGAAATAAGGGGCGGATCTCCGCCCCTGTTTTTACAAGATTTTAATTAATTGTTGCCTGAGCTTCGGCAAATCGTCATTGATCGTATCCCACACGATTTTCATATCAACGCCGGAATAACCGTGAACAATCCTGTTTCGCATACCGTAAATTTGTTTCCACGGTATGGCTGTGATTTTGTTTTTTGCGTCATCCGATAACGAGTTTTTCGCAAGCTCGCCTATTTGCATTAGATTAAAAACGCAAGCTTCCACGCGCATGGGATCGTTTTGAAAATCTTTGAGATTTTCACAGCCGGCGCAGTAATCAATAACAGATGTTATATGCTCAATAATTTTGTTCAGAATTCTTTTATCTTTGTTATCCATAGATCTGCACCCCGTTTTTGGAGATTTCCATATCAATTTCGGAATTTTTCACGATCTGAGTCGTGTCGATCATATCAATATTTTTATCAAGGGACACTGAAACATCCTCGAGTAAACCGAAAAACGACAGCCCATTCAGACCGCTGTCGACCAGAATATCAACATCGCTGTTTTTGCGCGCTTCGCCTTTGGCATAGGAGCCGAATAAAACAGCTTTTTTAATGTTATGATTTTTAAACACGGGCCTCAGTATTGATTCTATTTGTTGAGGCGAGTATACTTTGTCGGTCATTTTAATCATCTCCGAATAGGATTTTCAGGATTTGCTTGGGCGGTTTTTGACGAAGGCCGTCGCGGTCGGGAGCGGCGGCGCCGAAAAAGCGAAACGACGACACGTTTTTTGTGTATTCGCCGCCGCGGACACAGAGTCCGAATTTTTTGTGCCAATCAATATAATACCCATACATGCATTTTTTAACAAGCGCCGCCGCTTCGCTTTTTTCACCCAAGCCCGACGCCGCGCAAAGCTGAACGCCCGGTGGGCTGGAATGGAGCAATATCAGGCTTTTGTCGCCGCATTCCGAAACCGCGATATAAACGTGGCCGTTTCCGGACACTATGTCGCCCGCTGAGAATACGGACGGATTTTTAATATATTCGCCGAGGCCGAGCTCGGCGAAAAGCGCGGCCTGGCTGTCGGCGAGAGCGACATATTTTCCTCCGCCCCAAAAATTGCACATGACCCAGCCGACGTAGCCGCTGCAGTCAAGGCCTTTTTCTTTTTCGTACTTGTGCTTTTTAAAGTCGTAATCTTCGCCGCAGTCTCGGTAAAATCTTTCCCATTTCGGGTTAAGGCCGAGCCTGCCGAGGTCGCCGCTGCCTTCCCAGCCTCCGCCCCAGACATACATCACGCGGTGCGCCGGAATAAGCGCGGTTTTTAAAAAATCGGTCAAGGTTTTTTCGCGCATAAAAATCACTCCCGATCTTGATATATTCGGGACATAGGAATTTTATGCGCGATTATTTTTGTCTGTTTTCGATGGCCGTGATCTTGTCCACGCGGCGGCCGTGTCTGCCGCCCAGGTGCTCGGCCTCGAGATAAGCCTTGACGATCTCAAGCGCCAGGCCCGGGCCGGTGATGCGCTCGCCCAGACAGATTATGTGGGCGTCGTTGTGCTCCTTCGCCATTTTGGCCGAAAACACGTCGGTGACGTGGGCGGCTCTGATGCCCTTTACTTTATTAGCCGCGATCGAGACGCCGATGCCGGTGCCGCAGACCAGTATTCCCTTTTCGCACTCTCCCGACACAATGCTGTTCGCCACGGTCTCCGCTATGTCGGGGTAATCCATCGGCTCTCCGGGCTTGGTGCCGAAGTCCTTAAACTCATAGCCGTTTTGTTTCAAAAATTCTTTTATTGATTCTTTAAGCACAACTCCGCCGTGGTCGCTGCCGATTGCTATCATGGTAATTCCTCCTTATGGCTTGTGGCGCGGTGTGTTTATCGCCGCTTTTGGTGTGTGCCGTTTTATCTTGAAAAATAGCGGTCGATCTTCGCGCGCACGTCCGCCAGCTGCTTCACGAGATCCAGAATGTTGTCGTAATCCTCGCGGCCCAGTCTGAGCTTTCTAGCGACGGTGCGCATAAAGCGCTGCTCGCTCTCGTCGTAAACGTTGTCCGACAGCATGAGCGCCGCGGTCTCGAGAATAACGATCTTGATCTCGTTTTCGGAGCAGCTTTCGTAAAGCTCGCCGCAAACCTCGTCAAAGCCCTTTTGTGGCGCGTATCTCGGCTTTTCGATCCCCATTTCTCTGCAATAACCGTTGATGATCTCTCTTTCCGCGCGGTCGAATTCCTCGTTTGTCATCGCCGCGTGTATGCACAGGTCAAGAAACAATTCCTTCTGTTTCTCGTCAAGTCTGTTTAAATACATAAGTTTCCTCCGCCTTTCTGATAATTTCGATATTGCCGTACAAATAATCGTTATCATTAATTATAACATATCGGGCGCTTAAAATCAACAATAAATTGTTAAATTTGGATAAAAATTTGCGCTTGAATTTGAATAAAAGAAACCTCCGCGGGATTTGTTCCCGCGGAGGTGTGATTACTTGGCAGAAGGTGATTCACTTTCTTTAGTTTCTCCTCTGGCGTCGTCGAGCTCGGCTTGGAGAAGTTTGATATCCTTATTGTCGGGATATTTTTCGAGAGCCTCGTCCAATAAAATTTCGGCTTTATTATATTCTTTTGCGTAAATCGCGTAATCTATTTGATTTTTAAGAGCATTCAATTCTTGCTCGGCTTCTTTATCCTCCTGTGATGTTTCCTCTATTTCGATGACCGAAGCTTTCCATGAATTGATCTCTTCCTCGGTTCTGTTTTCCAATTCATCCGTATAAGTGTCAAACACGTCGACATCGCCCTCGGCGAGAATCCTTGATGACGTGACTACTTCCTGTCCGAGATATTTTCCTTCACCGTCAAAAACCTCAAAAGTTATTTTTACGTCACTGTCATCGCCGGCGTTTTTATGGATATTGCCTTTGAAGCGGACGGTGTTTCCTTTAATCACAAAACCGGTGTCCGAAACACCTATCGGCGAGGTGTCGGCGTTTATGTTCTTATATTGATTTTTTGAGCTTTTTTTCTCGCTTTTTTCGCTTGAGCCGGTTTGATTTTCAGCTCCCTGCTGCTCCGTTTCGGTTTGCGCTTGCTGAGAGCCTCCCGAGCAGCCTGCCGCAGAAACAACAAGCGCCGCGGATATTAAAAATACTCCTAAAAGTTTTCCTATGTATTTCATATGTGTTTCTCCTTTCCGTTGATTGATCTAAACCGTTAAACCGATAGCCGCCATGATGATCGCGAGCGGTATGGCGCAGGCGGACATCACTATTCCCGCGATAGCCTTGCCACCTGCCCCTTTAACCTTGCCTACGATCCCGAGCACCAGGCCGACTATGCTCATGATGATCGATGCCAGAGGGAACCAGCAGGTCACGATCGAAATGATGCCGAGCACCATGGACGCGGTTCCGCCCGGCTTTTTTGCCTGCGCGCCCGAATAGCCGCTTTGCCCGGACGCAAGCGGAGCGCCGCAGTTTTGGCACATGGGTCCGGGGCCGCCTTCTTTTCCGCATTTTGAACAATACATTTTAAATACCTCCGTTTTAATATATTTAATTTTATATTTAATTTTTATTTTTGCCGTCCTTCAGCATTTGGCGGATCCATTTTTCGGAGTACTCGTATTCGCGGGCCAGCTGTTTTACGTTATGGCCGTTGTATTTTTTCGAGACCTGCTCCTTCACGTACCCGCCTGAAAAGAGTCGCCTGGGAAAGGTGATCTGACAGCCCTTCATGCGTTTGTATATTTTCAGCATGTTTTCAAAGCCGACGCAGTCGCACAACTCTTTATACACATCGTTAAGACCGTCTTTTTCGATAGGTTCGCCGTTCAAAACCTCAGCCCTCCCCGTTTTTGTGTTATCAAAAATTTACCATATTTTTGCATGGTTATCAAATCTGTAATTCCTTGAATTATTCCATTACAAAAGCCATGCCGTAATGGTATTATAGCATGGCCTATTATAATATTTGCGTGCAGCGTGCACGATTGTGAAAAAATTTTAAATTAATATTGAGCGGGTTCTTCAAGAATGGATGTCAGTTTGATTTTCGCCAGTTTTCCGCCGCTTACATAGAACGCGCCGTCTTTGTATTTCGCGGAGGTGAACGGTTTGTTTATAACGTCAAAGCCTCCGCAAACAAGAGTGTAGCTTATCGTTTCGGTGCCGAGCGCGACGCCGCCGTCATCCAGCAGCTCAAAGAAAAGCGTTATTTTGGCTTTTTCGATATCAAAGCTGTTTTTCTTTACTTTCACAAAAATCTCAAGACAGCGTTCAGAGTAGTAAACATACGGCTCCGCTCTGAGCGACGACGCGCCTATCGGATAGGTGTCGTCGGTGTACCCCGAAGTGTCGATCTGCACGGCGCTTGCGGCGGCGTCCATGCCGTCGGCGTCCGATGTTTTGTCGGCTGTGGAGCTTAAGTTATCGTCCACGCCGTCGCGTGTACTCAAAAATCCGAATATCGCCGCCCTGCACGCGAAGAGCGTAACAGCCGCCGCGACTGCCAAGGCAATAATGGCGACGTTTTTGTGTTTCCGCGGCGGGACGGCGCTTTCAGCGCTGTTTCCCTCGAGCGCTCGTTTTGCATCCTCGGCCGAGGAATAGCGCATTGCCGGGTCGAGGCTCACACATTTTTGTATCACGGGTTTAAGGCTGCCGCTGTATTCGCTCAGCCTGTCTATGGTTTTTCCGCCCGTAGCCAGATCGTGCATAACAACTCCGGCGGCGTAAATATCGCTGCGGAAATCAGTCTGAGCAAAGCCGAATTGCTCGGGTGGCGCGTAGCCGCGAGTGCCGAAATTTACCGTGTCGGATGTCATGCCGGGCTTAAAAGTTCTCGATATTCCGTAATCGATGATCTTCACGGTCCCGTCGTTTGTCAGCATAATGTTCGAGGGCTTTATATCCTTATGTATTATGTTGTTTTTGTGAAGCTCATTAAGGGCGGAAAACAGGCTTATGCCTATCATCCTGACCTCGCTCTCGGGCATCGGCCGCTCGGCGCTTAAGACTCTGCCCTCGACATATTCTGTGACAACGGCGTTTTCGTTGGGGAGCACGCGGTACACGCGGCATAAATTAGGGTGCTTTATGCCGATCAAGGGCAGGTACGCGTCAGCGCTCCCGTTTTTGATTTTCTTTATCACGCACAGCCGCCGTTTTTCTATGTCATAAGCCAGGTCGATTTTTGAGTTTTCGGTCTCGGCTATGGTCTCAAGTATTGTGTATCCTTCCAAAAAAATCACATCCGTTGCAATTGTTCAAAATATATGTTATCATATAATTAATATTTGCGCAAGGGGTGACCGATATGGGATCAAAATCAAAATCTACCGAAAGTTTGCTCGGCGAGATAAAGGAAACAAAAAACACCGGAGAACTCAGAAAATATTTGAGCGAGAACAAAGATAATATGCTCTCCGATCTGAAATACCGCCTGGCAGACCTGCTTTACGAAAAAGACAAATCAAGAAAAGACGTCAAACAAAAGGGCGGTCTCACGGATTACGCCGACCAGATATTCAGCGGACTTCGGCGCCCGAGCCGCGATAAGCTTATCCGCGTTATATTGGGGCTTGAGCTTGATGTCGATGAGGCGCAGGAGCTGCTGAGGCTGGCGGGGCATAAGGCTCTCGATCCGCGCGGCCGCCGCGACGCGGTGATACTGTCGTGCGTAAACGGCCGCATGAGCGGCACGGATACCGACCTGAGGCTTGACAAGCTGGGCTTTGAGCCTCTTGAGTAAACCGAGATCGGCAGAATTGTTTACAAATATTTAATAAATTCGGAAAACGCCGTAAACACGCGGTTTTCGGGCGCGGAAATTTTGTCGCGCGCTGCCGAATATTGTAAATTGTTCCGCGGCGGCTTGACAAATTAAGGAAAATGCTGTATACTGATTAGAGTTATGTTACAATTGTGTTACATAATTATTACAATTTGATACAGCATAAGGAGTGTTTGTAACATTGGATAATAAAACCGGCGGACGCAAAGCCTCGCGTCTGTTTAAACTGATAACGGTGTTCGCTGTCACCGCGGCGTTGCTCTGCGGCTCGTTTTCGGCCTACGCCGTGAGCATATCCGCCAAGGGCGGAATAGTCCTCGACCAATCGACGGGCGAGGCGCTCTATGAGTACAACGCCGACACGGCGGTCGTTCCCGCAAGCATGACAAAGCTTGTGGCGCTCTATGTTATATACAGCCACATTGCAAACGGCAGCCTCAGCAAGGACACGCTGATCCCCGTGGGCAGCGCGCTGGCCGCGTATTCCCGCGATCCGGGATATTCGAACGTGTACCTGACAGCGGGCGAGAGCTACACGCTCGATGAGCTTTTGGGCGCGATATGCGTGGTTTCGGCCAACGCCGCGGTCATGGCCGTGGGCGACTACATATGCGGCAGCGAGGCGGGACTTGTGAACGAGATGAACGCGCTTATCGCGAACTGGGGCGTCAACGGCTATTTCGTTGACTGCACCGGCGTTTCGAGCAAAAACAGAATATCGCCCCGAGGAATGGCGACGGTCGCCAACAGGCTGATAACCGACTATCCTGATATACTCAACTACTCGTCGCTGACCTCGATCAATTTCAGAGGCACAAGATACTATCCCACAAACAAGATGCTGCCCGGCGGCGCCTACGAATATTTCGGAGCCGACGGCCTCAAGACCGGAACGACTTCGGCGGCGGGCTGCTGCTTCACCGGAACGGCGTCAAGAGACGGCAAGCGTCTGATCTCGGTGGTTATGGGCTCAAGCTCAACCAATATGAGATATGTGGACACGATAAAGATGATGGACTACTCCTGGGATGTTCTGGCGCAGAGAGCGGCCGGCGGCGGACAGCAGGCGCCGTCTTACACCGAAAAGACCGACAAGCCCAAGGATTATATAGTCGCCACCGATCTCCGCTGCTTCATAAACGATTGGGAGATTCCGACGTTTATCCACTACGGAAACGAGCAGAACGGATACCGGGACTGCGCGGTCGTAATGCTTGATGACCTTAAGGACTACGGCTTTGACGTTTCCTATGATCTCGCCACCGACACGGCGACGGTCGTCAACAACACCGACAAAGACCTGACAGCCGGTCCCAACTACGGCGAGCAGTATACCTACGGAGAGAACGAGAAGCTTGAGATCAGCGACTGGGAGGCCGCCAAGGTGTTGCTCAAAAACGGCCCGAACGACCCGGGCGTCTACGCGCAGAATACCTTTGACATCAACGGCCGCGGCGCGATCTCGATCGACGAGCTGTGGCACATGGGCACAGTCGTCTGGAACGAAAAATACAACCTGACGGTGATTGTAACAAGATATTAAAACAAAAGGCATATCACGAATCATTAAGTGATATGCCTTTAAATTTTTTCAAGTTTTTATTTTATCGAAACAAATGCAGCGAATGCAGCGGGCAGCAATAGTAATCCTCGTCGGGGTAGTATTTTTGGAATCTGTGATATTCATCCAATAACAGCTGCGTTGTTTCGGTCATGTCATTCATTCCGAAAACCACGCAGAGCAGCGCTTGCGCATAAGGACTTTTGATGTCGTGATAAGACTCGTAAAGTCGGTTGAGATATTTTGTTTCCGCGTCGATAAAAACACATGCGCACAATTCCAAAAAGGTATCCTGCCTGCTTCGCATATACCGCTCGATCGCGAGAGGCATAAAATCGTCCTGCATCGCTAAGGCTTTTTGGTATATAGCTTTATGAGATACAATATCAAGATTTTTACGCATCAATCGGATCAATTCCTCCGCGGTCGCGGTGTTTTCAATCAAATCGGTTTCTTGATCAATTTTTTTGAGCCGCTCATCGGAGAAAAAAGGGAGTGAGGTTTTATCTATTTCTTCCGCCAACTCTTGGACCGACACAGAAAAATATTTTGTGATAAGCATGTCGGGGTATGTTATCTCATCATTCAACGGATTATCTCGAAAAAACTTATCGTTCAAAATTCTTGATTTTTGCATTTTGTTTTCCTTTCTTTAAACTATAGTATCATTAATATTGTTGTTTCGACGAAGCAAAACCGTGTCGCGATTTGCCGAAAACATTTTAAAACAGACGCGCTGTTATGTTGTCTTGATTATAAGCCTAAAGCGGGAGTTTTGTCAAGCATGGAGCTTAAAAGTTCGAGCGCCCCTGATGATTTAGATGTGTTTTAATTTTTCGCGAGCCGCTCGAATTAAATAAATATATTGACTGTTTCGCAAAAATAGGATATAATATAAATATCAAAAACATAGGAAGTGGTTGCCGTGACTGACAACAAAAAGATACTAAAGCGCAACGTTAAAGACAGCGTGTTTACCAGTTTGTTTCAGGATACAAAATATATAGTGGAGCTCTACAAAGCCCTGCACCCCGAGGCCGACTATGTGACCGAGGATATGATCGAGATCATCACTCTCAAAAACATACTCACCGACAGCCTGTATAACGACCTGGGCTTTATGATGGACAAAAGGCTGATAGTGCTGGTCGAGGCGCAGTCCACCTGGACGGTTAATATAATAATCAGGGGTCTTATGTACCTTGTGCAGACATATCAGGACTATATCGAAAAAGAGGAGCTTAACATCTACAGCTCAAAAAAGCTTGAGATACCGAAGCCGGAGCTTTACGTCATCTACACGGGCGACAAAAAGGTAGAAGAAAAAGAGATAAGCCTGAGCGAGGAATATTTCGGCGGAGACAAAACGGCTTTGGACGTGAGGGTAAAAGTAATCACCGAAAGCCGCGAGGGTGACATAATCAACCAATACGTGATGTTCACGCATATCTTAAACGACCGGGTAAAGGCCCACGGCAGGACAAAAAAAGCGATAGACGAAACAATAAAAATATGCAAAGACAGGAACATCCTGAAAGAATACCTGTCAAACCACGAAAGCGAGGTGCATGATATAATGTTTTCACTGTACGATGATGAGCAGATACAAAAAGCAATGATGAGAGATGCCCGCAAAGA
>CANRHV010000027.1 GCA_947630505.1 uncultured Monoglobus sp.
GCGGGGATCCTTCCTCCTCTGTTGATAAAGTCCTCCGCGCTGTGGTGATGCACCCGCATGACCGGGGCCTCTCCCAGAAGGCCGCCGAACTCCAGCTTGTCGCCCACCTTCTTGCCCGCGGCGGGGATTATTCTCACTGCGGTCGTTTTCTGGTTTATAACTCCGATTGCCATTTCGTCGGCAATTATAGCCGATATGGTCGAGGCCGGCGTATCACCGGGAATGGCTATCATATCAAGTCCGACCGAGCACACGCAGGTCATTGCCTCGAGCTTGTCGAGTGTGAGCGCTCCGCTCCTTGCCGCACTTATCATGCCCGCGTCCTCGCTGACCGGGATAAATGCTCCGCTCAGGCCACCGACGTAGCTCGACGCCATAACGCCGCCTTTTTTTACCGCGTCGTTAAGCAGCGCGAGAGCCGCCGTAGTGCCGTGACAGCCGCATTTTTCAAGACCCATTTCTTCCAATATATATGCCACGCTGTCGCCTATCTCAGGCGTGGGCGCAAGGGACAGATCGACGATACCATAGGGAACGCCAAGCATCTTTGACGCCTCTTTCGCAACCAGCTGGCCCATTCGGGTGATCTTGAACGCGGTGTTTTTTATCGTCTCGGCCACGGCGCCGAAGTCCTCGCCGCGCACCTGTTCGAGCGCGCGTTTCACAACGCCCGGGCCGCTAACGCCAACGTTTATGACCGAGCTGCCCTCGCCCACTCCGTGGAACGCACCCGCCATGAATGGGTTGTCCTCGACCGGGTTGGCGAACACCACAAATTTGGCGCAGCCCAGCGAGTCGTTGTCCTTTGACATGTCGGACATCTTTTTGATTATCTCGCCCATCTCTTTGACCGCGTCCATATTTATGCCTGCCTTGGTGGTGGCGACGCCGACCGACGAGCAGACGTAGTCGGTGGTCGACAGCGCCTCGGGGATAGAGGCGATCAGCTTTCTGTCCGACTCGGTATAGCCCTTGTATACCAGCGCCGAATATCCGCCGATAAAGTTGATGCCCAGCGTTTTCGCGGCTCTGTCAAGGGTTTTTGCGAAGGGTATGTAGTCGTCGGTTCTGCTCGCCGCGGTCACAAGGGATACGGGCGTTACCGAGATCCTCTTGTTTATGATCGGGATACCGTACCGTCTGCCGATCTCCTCTCCGACGGGAACCAGGTTCTCGGCGGTCTTTGTGATCTTGTCGTATATCTTTCGGCAGGCCGCCTCGGGATTTTCGTCCGCGCAGTCAAGCAGGGATATTCCCATGGTTATGGTCCTGATATCCAGATGCTGGTCGCGGATCATTTTTATGGTCTCGGTAATTTCTTTTGTGTTTATATTAATCATAACTGTTTCCTTTCGAAATACGCAAATTAAATTCTGTGCATCGACTTAAAAATATCCTCGTGCTGTATTCTGATCTCGACGCCAACCTCGTCGCCCATTTTGTTGAGCCTGTCGGCGATCTCTCCGAACTCCAGCTTTGATGCGCTCAGGTCGACCATCATTACCATGGTGAAAATATTCCGAACGATCGTCTGGTTGATATCCAGAATATTTATATCGTTCTCGTACAGAAAACCGCTGACCTTGGCGATTATTCCTTTTTGGTCTATTCCCATAACCGAGAGTATTGCATTCATAGTTTTCTCCTTTGTGTTTTTATATTAATTTGTATATTTATCTCTTAATTCAGGATCGCGATTCCCGCCGTGAGATACAGCGCGAACAAGCTCCATAGCAGGTATGGCACCAGCAGATACGCCGCCGGCTTTGATATTTTAAAGAACACGAATATATTCGCCGCGATGAGCGCGATCAGCATTATCAGCCACACGACCGCGAAATTAAACGCGCGGAAGTCGAAAAATATTATAGTCCACGCAAAGTTAAACGCGAGCTGCAGACCGAAGATCATATAACCCAGCGACTTCAGCTGCTGCGGCGCGCTCGACATTCTCACGAGATACAGCGAAACGCCCATCAAAAAGTACAGCACGCTCCACACGATGCCGAAAAGATACGACGGCGGCGACAGCGGCGGATTTTTGATCTCCGAGTATATATCCATTTGGTTCTTTGTCAGCAGCCACGAAAGAAACGCGGCTCCGAACGGTATCAGCAGACATACAAGGAATTTCTTTAAGTTAAACGTTTTGAACATACATATCACCTCAAAATAATATTTGTATTATTGTATGTTTAAAACAGTTATTTATACTAAATCAAGCCGAAATGCTCAAGTCCGCGGGTCACGCCCTCGTGCACCACCGACTCGGTAACATATCCGCCGATCTTGTCAAGCCTTTTGGCGTGGCGCTCCATTATCACCGGATTGCCGACCGCCGTCAGCATGTCGTAATCATTTTCGCCGTCTCCGAACGCGTAGGTGTCGCGGATATCTAGGCCGTACGCCTTTATAACGGCGTTGATACCGTACGCCTTTGTGATGTATTTTTTCACCAGGTCGCCGGAGGGATTCGAGCGGTGGCGGGTTATGTTATATTTATCGCCGAATTTTTCGAGCAGCTTTTTATAGCTCTCATCACCCTCGTATGTAAACATCAGCTTGTTGGCCGACACTATCTCTGGGTCGTCGGGGAACTCGTAAAAGCAGCTCATGTCCAGGTTGAAGTTGTTCATCATTCTGATGAAGCCCTCGTTGTGCCTTAACCCGAAATAGCATTTCTCGTCATTCTCGGTCACAAAGCCGTATCCGTTCTCATCGAAATAGTCTTTAAGCTCCAGCAGATCGGCGGTCGATATCTTGTCGTCTATAACAAACTCATTATCGACCACGGCGCAGGCTCCGTTTGACGTCACATAGCAGTCGAAGTCAAAGCTGATCTTCGGCACGTAGCACCTGGCTCTGCCCGTGGCGAGGCAGGTCATGTATCCGTTCTGTTTCAGACGCTCGATCGAATTTTTTGTGGCGTCGGTCGGCTCGAAAAGATCCTCCCTCTCGTCGACCAGCGTACCGTCAAAATCAAAGAACACCGCGCCCTTATACTTCCTCATAGTCACACTCCTTTAGCACATACAATAATACACCAACCGCCGCGGTTTTTCAACATGTTTTATAAATTTTGTTTATTTTTCCCAAAAGAAAATAGGGCGGATATTATCCGCCCATTTTGCCTCGCCCCTTGGGGAGAGGTGGATTTCCGCCAACGGCGGAAAGACGGAGAGGGGTTAACAATGTGATTTGGAAAACAAACCCCTCTCAGTCTGCGGACAAGCCGCAGACAGCTCTCCCCAAGAGGCGAGCCTTATATCATCCGCCTGCCCTAATCGCTATTCACTAATCGCTAATCACTACGTTGTTTTTTCTATAACTCCTTCTCCGCGGGGTCGGACACCGGCATTATATTTTTCGTTGAGTTCCAGATCATGACTTTTACTTTTTTCGGTTTCGCGCCATTTATCGGCAAATACGCCTCACTTATCGCGCCCTCGGGCGTTGTTCCGTCCTCGGTCGGCGCGGCTCCGGTGACATCAAGCGTCGTAAATCCCGCCAGAGTTCCGTCCTCGCCGTAGGCCGCGATCATCAGCGTCTCGGTCTCGCCCTCGGACAGGCAGCCCGATGTGTCAACGCTGACTCTCAGCTCTCCGCTGTTTCCGCCATACTGCGTATACTCCGCGTTTGTGATGGTCGGCGCCGAGCTCTCGCGCACATATACGCGCACCTTTGCCGACATAGCCGCTCCGGGCGTCATGTATGTGATCACCGCCTCGCCGTAATTTTTCGCGGTTATCGTTCCGTCGTCCGAGACCGAGGCGACGTCCTCATTATCGGATGAAGCGTAAATCGGGAACTCGGTCACGCTCTCGGGATACGCCGTTATATTCGGCTTGAATGACGCGCCGGGCTTGAGCGCCAAACTTTTGGTCTCACTTCTCAGAATCTGCGCGGTCTGCGGCTTTATCACGCAGCCGCCGCTGTTGTCGTTTTGCGTCTTTTCGGCCGTGCCGCAGCTTACCTCCGCCTTGATAACCGAGCTTCCCTTTCCGTCAACGAATGTGTAATACTTCGGGTCTAAGTTTATCGTTATCTTTTTGGTCTCGCCGCCCGCTATCTCGCCTATCTCCTCGTCAATTATTATCTCTCCGTTTTCTCCGGTCACGGTTATTTTGGCTCCGCCCGCGCTCTCGCAGCCCTCGTTTGTCACATACGCCTCCGCTGTTCCGTCGCTGAACACCCTATAATCCTTTATCTCAACCGTCAGGTTCGCCGCGCCGAACTCGTTTGACGCCGCGTTGTTCGCCGTGTTTTTCTCGCTGAGACCTTCGCCCGTGACCGCCGCGGTTATGTTCTGCTTTTCAAACCCCTCGGGCAGCCTTACCGAGACGCTCGCCTCGCCGCTTTCGCCCGCGGGAATATTCACGCTCTGCGCGCCCTCGAAGATAACTCCCGACTTCTCGCCCTCAAGCCTTATGTTGAGGCTGCTCAGGTCGGTCTTGGTGTTGTTTGTTATGTCAAGGTTAAATCTCGCGCTCTTTCCGGGCGTTACCGCGCCGTTGGCATATATCGCGTTTACCGCTATGTCCTCCTCGGGCTCGGTGTGAGTGTATACAAGTCTCGCGCTTGTGGTCGAGCCGTTCTCGTCGGTGTCAGCCAGTACCGCAGCTGTCTGTATCTCGCCGTTTTGATCGAGCCTCGCGTCCCACGAGCGTATCTTCGCGCTATAGTCGGTTATCTTGACCGGATTTGTCCAATTGCCGTTTTCATAATATGACGCGTACAGATTTGAGTTAAATCCGTCCTGCGCCTCGAACACCGCCGCGTTGCCCAGATACATCACCGAACCCTCGGCCTTTGTGTCGGTTATATCGGTTATTGAATCGCTTATCCTTTTCAGCTTTCCGTTTTCGGTGAATGCGAGACCGCCGCTTGCTTTGTGCAGGCCGCTCAGTTCGGTGTTGTTGTCATACAAAGCTTCACCATTGCGGTACAGTATGTTTTCAGAAGTCGTCATATCGCCGTCCTTGTCGGCGATAATATACGCGTTTCCGTTATACACTGCGCTGTCGCACACCAACGGCAGGTTTTCGAGTACCGCGTTCGTTTCGCCTATCTCTCCGTAATAAACGCTTGTCAGATACACGCTCTCGCTTGTCTCGTCGGCTCCGGGCATCGGGCTGTCCTTATCGTTTTCGGTGTAGCATATATATGCGGAAGAGTAGTCCGCCTCTATCCTCGGGCTGTATTCGTATTTATCTCCGCTTGTGATGCTTTTCGGCTCGCTCCACGCTGTTCCGTCAAACTCGGCGTATTTTATATCGACCGTTTTGGCGATTTGGTAAACATCCTCGCTTTCGCTGAGTTTCCGATTCGCGCTCTGCCATACTATCGCCGCGCCGTTTGACGCAGCCTCTATGTCAAACTCAAAGTCGGCAGTTCCGTCATTGTCGATTATTTTCGGCTCGCTCCATGTTCCGTTTTCAAGAATACTGTAATACAGCGCGGTCTTGTCGGCGAGCGCCCTTGAGGTGTCGTCGTCGAGCCATACCATCATTGTCCGTCCGTCGCTTAAATCAACAAGTCTCACCTGGCTGTAGGGATAGAGATTGCTCTTGACCGTGTCCGGCCCCGCGGCCGCGTCCGCTGTTTCAAGATAGTCTCTTTGGACGGTCGTCATATTCTCGGGCTCGATATCTACAGTCGCGGCCTCGGCAGCCTCAAAATACGGATATATCTGCGCTCCGGTCAGCTTCTGCGACTGTCTGAACTCTTTGCCGAGCAGCGTGTACAGCGCGTAAAACCTCGCGGTCAGCGTGACCGTCAGACATTCCTCCAGCTTGGTGATCGGGGCCTTGAGGCTCGCCGCTCCCTCGCCCTCTATGCCTACCTCAAGCGACAGCAGCTTTCTTACTCCCAGTCCCACGCCGACCGACGGCGTTATGCTGAGATCTACCTGTCCGCTCATATTGAATTCGGGCTTTATCGGCGATTCTCTCATAATTTCCCACTTGAGCCCCGATTGCAAAGAGCCCGATACTCCGTATGAGATATACACCGCGGGCACGGGCGGCAGCGGATAGCTGTTTGACACGCTTCCGTCCAGTATCACCGTGATACCGCCGCTGAGCACCCTCATGCTTTCGTCGTCGAGCGAGATCTCCATAAATCCGCACACGCTCACCGAGCCCTCAACGCCCAGCTTGCCCGGTGTTTTGGGCCCGTTCTTCTGCTTGAAAAACGCGTCTCCCTCCTTGCCGGCCGCCAGCTCCGCAAACACTTCTCTGTACGCTTCAAAGGTGTCTTGCCACTCCTCGCTGTCGGCGTCCTCGGGTACGTTTCCGAGATCGCCGCTGCCGCCGATAAGCACCTGAAACGTCCTGTCCTCGGCGTTGTACGCCGTCTTTACAACGTTAAACAAATTCAAATCAAAGTTAAACGGCACGTCGAGCATGTACACCGGCTTGTTGTTTATTTTAACCGCGGGGCCTTGCAGTCTCGTGTCCTCGCTGTTTCCCGCGAAAAGGTCCTCGGGGTCAACGTCAAACGCCTTGACCTTTATCTCGCTCATTTGATTTGGCATAAGGAAAAATCCCGCGTCGGTATATATCGGCGCGCCGCCGTAGTCAATCCTGATGCCGGCCGTCCTGTTCGAGTTTTTGAACTGCACCACTCCGCTGTCGTCGGTTTCGTAGGAAGCGCCGTCTATATATACCGTGGCGCCGCTTACCGGGTCGCCGCTGACCTCGTCCGTCACACGAAGCGAGTACGCCGAAGGCTCCCTAGTGGCCTGTGGCTCCGGAGTCGGAACCGGAGGTATGGTAGCGTCCGGGTCGGAGCCTCCGCCTCCGCCCTCAAGCGGGTATATGTAATATACGTCATTTTCACACCAATATGAACCGCGCACATAAGGCGTGTTGTCGCTGTAATATCCATAGCAATGGGTCCGGCCGCTTATATCCTTGGTTGAGATCATGCTTGAGCTGTCATAGCTGCACTTAAAATATCCCATAAACGGCGAAGACGCGCTTGCGGTCAATGTTGGTGTGCCGTCGCCGGGGTTTTCCTGCACTATTCCGCTTATGTAACAGTTGGTACCGTACTCTATTCCGTAAGCATTTCCGTTTGTGGCTGTTACGCTGCCTTGAATATTGCAGTTGGCGCTGTCGTCTATTCCGTAAGCATTTCCGTTTGTGGCAGTTATATCGCCGTATACCGCACAATCTGTGCAATTGCTGCTTATTCCACCTGCTCCCTTTCCTATTATATTACCATCAATATAGCAATCTGTGCAATTGTAGCTTATTCCACCTGCTACGTTTCCTGTTATATCACCATATATTGCGCTTCCTGTACAAACGTGGGATATTCCATTAGCACTACCGTTTGTGGCGGTTACGCTGCCTTGAATATTGCAGTTGCTGCCGCTTTCTATTCCTGTTGCACTAACTCCGGTTATATTGCCATAAATACAATGTTCGCTGCCGTTCCATATTCCATAAGCCGTGCCGTTTTTGGATGTTATATTGCCCTCAATATAGTTGTCGATACCACCGTATATTCCGAAAGTAGAGACTTTGCTGTTTTTAGATGTTATGTCGCCCTTCATATAATTGCCGCTGCCGCCGGATATCCCTTCAACATGATCATTTTCGGATGTTATATTACCCTCAATATAATTGTTGTTGCCGTAACGTATTCCGGTTGCTTGGCCGTTTTCGGATATTATATCGCCGTAAGCTATACAGCTTTCACACCCATCCCCAATTCCAACAGTATAGTTTCTGCCTGTTACATCTCCATAAATTGTACAATCAGAACACTCATACATTGCATCTACACCGCAGCCGTTTATTCCCGTAAAGCTGACACAATTTGAACAATCAAGCATAATATTTTCGAAGCAATAATCGGTTATTTGTTCAGAAGACTGAGCTGCCGTAAAGGTTATATTACCGTAATTAGTGCAATTAACACAATTCTGAAATACATAAACTCCTGCATTTATAGAATTAAAAACAACTCCGTCATGCATATTTATGTCAATACTGTTTTCACAATTATATCCGTTTGTGATACATCTAAGAGTAGAAGAGTTATATAAACTTTCCTGTGATAAATCCACAAAGTTTATCGCGCCGCTTGTTTTGCATGAATCCGCAAAAGATTCATATCCTCCCAGGCCTAAAATCTCAAGCATACCATCGTGAGTTTTTGTTAAATTAATATTGATATTCGTCAGATTCAGATCCATATAATAATTATTTAACAGCTTACCTGTTTCAAATTCATGTTGCGGATCAAATGAGGTAAATAGGCCAATAGATGCAACTTTTGAAGAGCTAAAAGGATCAATACAATACTCCGGCTCTTTGGTTATGGTCAGGCCGTTTATCGCGTGATTATTTCCGTTAAATGTGGCGTTGTAGAGCGTCAGAGGCTTCCACTCAATGCCGGTTATATCTATGTCGTTTTGAAGCTCGTAGTAGCCGCCGTCGTGGCCGTCTATCGCCATAAGCTCCTCGGGGGTCGATATGTAGACCACCTCGCTGTAGCCCGAATCGGCCGCGGTGACTTCGCCCTCGCCCGGGATCGGAGGTCGGGTGGGCAGATTGTCGGGGTCGAGTTTTTCGTCCGGATCAATCCCCATCGCGCGCAGTCTCTCGTCCCTGCGGTTCTTCTCTTCCTCGCGCCGCTTCTCATCCTCGGCGCGGAGCTGCTCCTCTTCCGCTCTGCGCTGCTCAACTTCGGCCATGCGAGCCTCTTCCTCGGCGCGGAGCTGTTCCTCCTCGGCCTCGCGCGCCGTAAGCTCGTCCGCCGCGGGCAGTTCTCGCGCGAAAACGGTTATCCCCGAAAACATCGAGACCGCCAAAGCAAGCGACAAAATCAAACTCAACAATCTTTTCATAATAATTTACCTCCGGAATATATTTTATAAAAATGCGCGGCCGCAAATCACGACCGCGCATAAAAAACGCAGCCTTGATTTTATGCTGCCACGCATTCACGTCATGTTTATTTTACAACAGTTATGACAACCAAAGCGTGCGCTTTTTTCGAAAGCGCAAACCGTTGCAAAAATAAACATATGAAATTACGTGGCAAATTAAATATAACATATATTTCAATAAAATACAAGCAATATTTTGAAATTTTACAAAAAAAATCGTATGGCGGGCATACAAAAAGGCGCGCAGGGTTGCTGCGCGCCGTTTGTTCGGTTTTGATTATTTTATCATTGAGGCAACTTCCGCCGCGAAGTCATCCTGCTTTTTCTCGATGCCCTCGCCGGTCTCAAAGCGTACAAACTTTGTAATCTTGACGTCGGCTCCGATCTCCTTGCCGACCTGCTTTACGTAATCGGCAACGCTCTCCTTGTTCACAGCCTTAACATAAGGCTGCTCGAGCAGGCAGACCTCTTTGAGCTCCTTGGCAAGACGGCCCGTTATCATCTTCTCTATGATGTTCTCGGGCTTGTTCGCGTTCTTGGGGTCGTTCTTGGCCTGAGCTATAAGGATTTCTTTCTCGTGCTCCTTGTAGTCCTCGGGAACGTCGTCGCTCGACAGATACTTGGGGCTGAGCGCCGCGATCTGCATAGCCACGTTTTTGAGACACTCGGTAACCTGCTCGCAGGCGGGAGCCTGAGCCTCAACCATAACGCCGATCTTTCCGCCCGCGTGGATATAGTCAACAACCACGCCGTCGGTCGAAATTCTCTCAAAGCGTCTGATGTTCATGTTCTCGCCGATCTTGGCGATCTTTTCTGTCAGAGCGTCGCCAACATTCTGACTGCCGCCCGCGATCGTCTTGGTCTTTAAATCCTCAACATCCGCGGGATCCTCGGCCGCGATCGTCTTCGCGACGTCCAGTACAAAGCTTCTGAAATCATCGTTCTTGGCAACGAAGTCGGTCTCGGAGTTTACTTCAACAACAACGCCGACGCCGCCGTCGATGTGCGACAGAACGATACCCTCGGCGGCTATTCTGCCCGCCTTCTTAGCGGCCTTTGAGAGGCCCTTTTCTCTCAGATACTCAACTGCAGCGTCCTTGTCGCCGTCGGTCTCGACCAGCGCCTTTTTGCAGTCCATCATGCCGCAGCCGGTCATCTCTCTGAGCTCTTTTACGTCTTTTGCAGTAAATGCCATTTTATATATCTTCCTTTCGTGTTTTGTGTTAAAATATCATTTATATTACTCGTCGAGCATGTCGAGGTTTACGTCGTCCTCTTTTTTCTCGGAATTGTCCTCAAGCTGCTCGCCCTGCTTGCCCTCTAAGATCGCGTTTCCGATCGTGGTTACGATGAGCTTTACCGCGCGGATAGCGTCGTCGTTTCCGGGGATGGGATAATCGGCCTCCTCGGGGTCGCAGTTTGTGTCAACGATCGCGATAACGGGGATACCCAGCTTGTGGGCCTCGGCGATGGCGTTCTTCTCTTTCCTGGGGTCAACAACGAACAGCGCCGACGGAAGAGCCTTCATCTCCTTGATGCCGCCCATGAACTTCTCAAGTCTCTCTTTTTCAAGATTGAGCTTGATGACCTCTTTCTTGGGCAGAAGGTCCATTGTGCCGTCCTCTGTCATCTTCTCGAGCTGATACAGTCTGCCGATCCTCTGCTTGATGGTCTTGAAGTTTGTGAGCATTCCGCCCAGCCATCTGGCGTTAACGTAGAACATGCCCGTTCTCTCGGCCTCTTCCTTTATCGCTTCCTGAGCCTGCTTCTTGGTTCCCACAAACAGAACCGTGCCGCCCTCGGCCGCGACGTCGCGCGTAAAGTAATACGCTTCCTCAATTTTCTTTACAGTTTTCTGAAGGTCAATGATATAGATGCCGTTTCTCTCCGTGAAAATGTACTCAGCCATTTTGGGGTTCCAGCGGCGGGTCTGGTGTCCGAAGTGAACGCCTGCCTCCAGTAACTGCTTCATCTGAACTACTCCCATGATTTTACACCTCCGTAAAGTTATACCTCCGCCCCGATCGGCTTTTTTCGGAACCGACATGGGAACGCGGCACTACCGAAAAAATCACAGGGCGTGTGTATTTAAATTTTTGTGCGGTTTCGCACAGACTAAGATTATATCACATCAATTTCACGATTGCAAGAGAAATTTTGAAATTTTTTGAAAAATTTTTAAAATATTTCTATAATCGGATCTCCACAATGGTGTTGTTCATATTCAGGACCCTTGTGTATTCCATTTTGTCCGCCATGCGTTTTATGAGCTCAATTCCGCCCAAGTTATATTTATCGGCCTCATCGCGCTTGTATTCGAGAGGATCAAAAGGAATTCCGTCGTCGCGCAGACGCAGGATCAGCAAATCCTCGTCTTTTACCAAACATATATCTATATAACTTCTTTTTATATTTTTATAGCCGTATTTTCCGATATTGACGGTCAGCTCCTCGGCCGCGATACCCACGGTGTTGGCCTTGTTCTTGTCTATCCCTTGGCTCAAGCAATATTCAATAAGCTTTTCGGATATTCCGACCGCGTCATCAGCCGTGCCCGTGACGGTAACGTCATAGAAAACATCGCCTCCCTTGTCGGGTATGGCGGCAAAACCTCTCTGCGGCACTTTGCCCTTTTTCTGCAAAACTGATCTTGTGACCGTAACGATAAGTATAGCCGCGATCTCGCTGACTATCATTGAGGCGAATATTCCTCTTACGCCGAACAGTATCATCGCGCCCAGCGCGAGCGGTATTTTTATAACGAACATTTCAAGCAGGGTATCAAGCGTCGCGATACCCGCCCGGCCTATTGTTCTGTAATAGTTTTGGATAATCGAGTTTACAGCGTAAAACGCGAAACTCAGGCTGAATATCCGCAGGCACTGCAGATACAGCGGCTCAAGCTCGGGTATGCTGAAGCCGTACAATTCGGAAATGAGCTGAGGAGCGGCAAGGAACACGCCAATAAGCACCGCGAAAACACCGCCTGTCACTTTTAATATGCGCAGCAGCAGCCGCCTTATGCCGTAATAATCCTTCTCGCCGTACAGCACGCCCGCGATAGTCGGTATCACCTCAACAATGCCGTTGAGACACAGCTGAACGATAAAATTCGTGTCGTTTGTTATCGAGTAAACCGTCATCATATCCTGGCCGAGTATGTAAAGCGTGCTTGTGTTCATTATGACAAGGCTTGCCGCCGTCAGCGCGAACATTGCCATATTCGGCAGTCCGTTTTTGGCCGATTCAAGAAAAAGCGCCGATTTTTTTAGTATGCTTATTTTTTTGAATTTAAGCATTCTTCTTTTTGATCTCAGGTATATCGGGACAAATATCGCGCCGCTTATAATATAGCCTATTATTGTAGAGGCTGTCGACGCGCCCACGCCGTAGGGCGTGTATTTGACAAGAATATAGTCGAGCGTAAGGTTTATAACATTCGCGGTTATATGAAGCGCCGCCGATATGTTCGGATTATTATCCACATTCATAAAATATGATATTGCCAAAACCGCGCAAACGGGCCACAGGCCTATGCCGTTTACGTACAGCACGGTCTTTACCATATTATACATGTCGCCGCCTTGAGCCGCCGTGAGCTTGGCGGCGAAAAAGGGCGCGGAAGCAAGCTCGGCCACAGAGAATATCAGCGTTAGAATTATCGTCGCCAACATCGAAACCGATAGCACATCCGAAGCCGAGTCCGTGTCTCTTTTGCCGAGATAAACCGCGGCGGTCACGGAGCCGCCCATTCCCAGCAATATAGCCGGCAGCTGCAGGAACAGAAGCAGGGGCATGGCTATATTAAGCGCAGACACGGCGTAGCTTCCCATGAGGTTGCCCACTATTATCGAATCCACGAGGGAGCCGAGCTGCAGAGCCGCCGTTACCATAACGCTCGGGAGCAGATAACTGTACAGCTTTTTTCTTATAAGATAATCATTTCTTTGCAAAGTAACACCCCATTATTTTATGTCGGCCGCATTGTCAAAAAAGCCGAGGGTAACAAGAGCGTTTATCGCTCTGCTTATGTAGTTCTCGTTTATGAGCGGCCACGAGAATCCCAGCTTGTACAGCGCCTTTACGGTAAACCTGTTGACGCTTTCAATCATTCTGTGTTCCGCGTCGTTTTCCTTGTATGATATAAGCGCCGAAACCTCCATGCTTTTTTCGTCGCTTGACAACATCTCGTTAAACCGCTTTTCGAATTCCTCGTCCGACACGTTTTTAATAATTATGCTGTTTTCGCGCATTCCCTCAATAACGTTGTCCATATGTACAAAATGCGAGTTATACGCGTGGAACACCGTAAACTTATCCGGTGTGCCGGCCAGCTTTAATATAGCCGCCGCCACACAATCTATCGGCGAAAATTCAACTTCCGTATCGAGCTCCGATATCGGGAAACAGCCGAGCGCCGCGTAAGCGCGCAGCGTGTTCATAAAGTTGTTGGTCCTGAAATTGGCCTGGAACTCCCCGTCATTTTCGCGGCTCATCAAATTGCCGACGCGTATTACCTTTCCTTTGAGCCCTTTGTCCCCGACCGCAGTAAGCACCGCCTTTTCGGCTCTGTGCTTGGTGTTTATATACTTGTTGTCAAGATTCTGCCCGAATTCAAGCATGCTTTCAGAAAGTTTCACATACTCGGGAATACTGCCGTTTATGCTCTCGCCGCCCACGCTTACCGTCGATATCTGAACTAGGCTCTTGTCAAGCTCGAGGCAGGCCGATATGAGATTTTCGACACCCTCAACATTGACTTTTTCGAGTATGTCACTGTTTGTGAAATGCTTTACGCAGGCGGCGCAGTTTATCACGGTGTCAAAATCGTATCCGCGCAGCTTGTCCGTGAGATCGCTTGATGTAATGTCGCTGTCTATAACGGTGATGCCGCTTTCGAACAACTCGTCGTAGGTGTCGTCGAAATAAAACATAAGCATCATTTTAACGCGTTCCTCGGCTGTCAGCTTGCCGTTGTTGCGCGCGAGGCAGAATATCTTTTTTGCGCCGCTGTCGATAAGCTGTTTAAGCACGTGCGCGCCCAAAAATCCCGTGACGCCCGTCACCAGAACGTTTCCTATGTCCGTGTAATTAATTTCTCCGACGTGCCGCGCCGTGTTGTATTTCAGTACGTCATAAAGCGGCTCTTGTTCCTCGTTTGTATTTATTTCGGCCGCGGTTTTTGTCTCCGCGACAGGTGTTTCCGAAGCGTTCACAAACGCCGCCAGCTTCTCTGGCGTTGTGTTGTCGAAAATATCCTTATAGACGACGGGAATATTCTGCGTCATGCAGCGCACGGCTATCTTTGAGGCAAGCAGCGAAGTGCCTCCGAGTTCAAAGAAATCGTCGTCGGCATATACCGTGTCAAGGCCGAGCACAGCAGCGAACATATCGCAGAATATCTGTTCCGTGTCGTTTGCGGCTTTTCTTCCGGCCGATCTCTGCTGCGCCGCTTCGGGTTCGGGCAGCGCCTTTTTGTCTATCTTTCCGTTTTTTGTCATCGGCAGCTTATCAAGCTGTATAAGCACCGACGGCACCATATAATGCGCGAGGGATTTTTTGAGGTGCTCGGTAAGCGCCTGCTTTTCTATCTGTTTTGAGGCGGTGAAATATCCGCACAGATATTGCTGCTGACCCTCGCCCTTTACGATAACAACGGCGTTTGTAACATCGGGATAGCCGCACATAACGTTCATTATTTCGTCAAGCTCAACGCGGAGCCCTCTCAGCTTTACCTGATTATCCGCTCTTCCGAAAAATTCTATCTCTCCGTTTGACAGGTATCTCGCTATGTCGCCGCTGCGGTACACGCGTCCGTTTTCAAGCCGGATGAACGCCTCGGCGGTCTTTTTCTCAAGACCGACATATCCTCTCCCTACGCCGAGACCGCCTATTGCCAGCTCGCCTTTCGCGCCCGCGGGCAGGATATGTCTGTGTTTGTCGATAATATAGGCTTTGACGTTCGCCGCCGGGTTGCCTATGGTAATGTTTTCTCCGGAGGTCATCACCTTTGCTATGCAGCTGACAGTGGTTTCGGTGGGGCCGTAGCCGTTGACTATCACGGCGTCGGGACTCGCTTTGCGCAGTAATCCGTAAAGCGAGGGCGTGAACGCTTCCGCTCCGAGATCATACATCTTTATGCGCGACAAGGCCTTTGCCGCCTGAGGTATTTCCGCGATATTAGTCATGAAAGACGGCGTGCCGCACATCACTTCCACATTGTTTTCCTCTATAATTTTCGCGAGAGCGAGCGGATCGTGTATCTCCTCGTCCGTGGCTATGCACACCGTCATGCCGTTGCAAAGCGAAATGTGGATTTCCATTACGGAAAAATCAAACGATACCGCCGCAACAGAGAGCGCGGTTTTTCCGCCGTTTACATATTCAAACGTCTCTTTGTTTTTCGGGTTCGCGTTCACAAAATTACAGAGGCTGCCGTGCTCTATCATAACGCCCTTGGGTGTTCCCGTTGAGCCCGAGGTGTATATGCAGTAGGCGAGTGAGTTTTCGGGGATATCTGTTTCGGGATCAGAAGCGTTTTCATTTTGCAAAAGCTCGCTCAAGGCAAGCGCGGCGTAGGGCTTGCCGCCGAAAAGCTCCGCCCTCTCCTGTTTCAGCTCGTCCGTTGTTATGACAAAACGCGCGTGAGAATCTCTGAGACAGAAATCCACTCTGTCGTCGGGATAATCGGGCAGCATGGGCAGGAAAGCGCCGCCGGCTTTCATTATTCCGTACTCCGCGGCGGGAATGTTGACGTCTCTCGGCAGCAGCATGCCCACGGGCTCGTCGAGCCGCACTCCCTTTTCAATAAGCGTGTGGGCTATCCTGTTGGCACGCGCGTTTAACTCGCCGTATGTCAGGCTCTCGCCGCCCGAAATAACAGCGATTCGCTCGGGATGCGCCGCCGCCTGCGATTCAAACAACCTGTTCACGCTCACAAGCTCGATCGGATAATCGGTGTCGTTAAAGCTTTTAATTGCCTCGGCGTCCTCGCTTGACAGCATTGACACCTCGCCGATATATGTGCTTGCGATAAACGAAGCCGCCGCGGCGTCCATTGAGCTCATAAAGGTCTTTATAAATCCGTCGCTGTAGAGATTGGCGTAATATTCGGCCGCGTATTCATATGCGCCGTCTTTGATGGTTATATCCACCGAGAGCTTTGATTTCGCGGCGTCAAGGCTCAGGGTCGTTACAGCGCATTTTTCACCGCCGATAACATGCTCGGAAATGCCGCTGTCCTGATACGCGACCATTATGTCCGCGCTGACGCCGTATTCTCTTGAAATTTCCGCGAAGGAATAAACGTCATTTTCCATGCTGTCAAGCAGCTGCGAGCCTGTTTCCTTAACAAGCTCCAAAACGGTCCTTTGGCCGTCGATATCGCAGTATACGGGCAGCGTCTTTACAAACATTCCCAGAGAATTTTCCGTTCGGGAATCGCTCCTGCCGTTGTATATCGTTGTGAATACCGCGTCGTCGGCGTTATTATATCTTCCGAGAACAAAGCCGAACACCGCGTTGAAAAAGCCGTTCGGAGTAACTTTGTGCTTTTGGCAGTACGCCTCTACCTCTTTCGGCGAAAGCGAGGAACGCAAGGTCATAAAGCCCGCTTTGGTTTCGCTCTCGTTTTTGTCGGGCTTTGGCAGACAGTCGGCGTCGCAGCCGCCGAGCAGCGAGGCGTAATAGTCCTTCGCTTTTACATACTCCTCGGAGGCTCTCGCCTTTTCCTCCGAAAGCGCGGCTTCGAAGCTCGAATATGATTCCGCGGCGAGCCCCTCGCCGTCATAAGCCCTCGAGATATCTCTCAGAATAATGCTTAGAGAGGCGCCGTCGCTTATGATATGGTGCGTTTCGAGGAACAAATACAAGCCGTCAGCCTTTATCAGTTTCGCGCTGAACAATCTTCCACCGAGCAGATTATAAGGCTTGGCGAGCCGCGGTTTTATGCTTTCTATATCATCGGCGGCAACGGTTTCTATCGAGCTCTCGTCAAATGAAAGGTCGCCGTCTGATCTGCGCTGTCTGATATTGCCGTCGTCGTCCATAAACAATCTCGTTTTAATATACGGGTGCGCGTTGATCGCCCGGATAACGGCGGTTTTAAGTCTGTCTTCGTCAATGCCGCCGCCGAGCTTGAGCAGCACGGGAATATTATATATGGTGGTTTCGGGGTGAGCTATCGCCTCGACGAAAATTCCCTCCTGCGTTTTTGTGAGCGGATAGTCGGATTGTATCTCAAAAACTTCGGACTTTTCGGCATTGGCAAAAAACCGTTCGAGTTTTTGAACGGTGTTGTTTTCTTTGAGGTCGGAGGTCTTTACGGGCGCGTCGAAGGCTTTTGAAAGCAGCACATTCAGTCTTACGGCGCCGATTGATGAAAGACCCGCGTCATAAATATCGGTAGTGATGCCGAAATCGGCATAGCCGAGCGCCTCCGCTGTAAGATCGAATATTTTTTGCTGCGTTTCGTTTTGCGGCGGTATAATTTCATTCTGTTTTCTCACGGGTTTCGGCAGCTCACGCTTATTGACCTTTTGGTTCTGGTTCAGAGGGATCGACGGTATCTGCATGGTTACGGACGGGACCATATATGACGGCTTGCGCTCTCTTATAAAATCATTCAGAGCCGAAATATTAATTTCGCCGTCGCCGACAATATATGCCGCGATATATTTTTCGCCCGTTTCCTCGTCCTCAAAAGCCTGAACGGTGGCGTCCGTCACGCCGTCAAATTCTCGTATAACTCCCTCGACCTCGGTCAATTCGATGCGGAAACCGCGCACCTTGACCTGTCCGTCGTTTCTTCCGATAAAATCTATTTCTCCGTTTGGCAAAAGTCGAACCACGTCTCCGGAGCGATACGCTCTTTTGTAGTCCTCGTCGTCGCTGAACGGGTTGCGAATAAAGGCTTTTTCGGTCAGGTCGTCTCTGTTCAGATAGCCTCTCGCGACGCCGCGGCCCGCGATAAGCAGCTCGCCCGGAACAAGAGGCGGCAGTCTGCGGAGATTCTCATCCACAACATAGCATTTATAATTCGCGATAGCCTTGCCGATAGGCACTCTTTCATAAAGCCGCTTAACCGGCATGACCGTGGTAAATATTGTGCACTCCGTCGGGCCGTAGCAGTTATAGAAACGCGTGTCCGTGTCCTTCGGACGGACGGGCACAAGCTTTTCTCCGCCGACCGAGAGATATTTCAGCTTTTCGGGAGAGGCCATGGAATAGAACTGCCGTCCTATCTGCGTCGTCATAAATGAATGGGTTATACCGAGCCTGTCAAACCATTTTTCAAGCTCTATAAGATCAAGTCTTATTTCCTCTTCAACAATGCAGACGCAGGCGCCCGCTGTCAGCGCGGGATACATATCCATCATATTCGCGTCAAACCCATAGCTGGCGTAAGCCGCGGCGCGGGAATGCTCGTCCATTTTATAGAAGTCTCTGTACCAGCGGCAGAAATTGGCGATATTGCCGTGCTCAAGCATTACGCCCTTGGGCACGCCCGTTGATCCCGACGTGTAAAGCAGAGTGAACAGATCGTTCGGCTCGGGGTCTTTTTCTATTCTGCCGAGGTCGGGAAGATCGGGTATATCCTTTGTGAGCAATATCGCGCCTTTGTATTCGGGCGCTTTTGAAAGCAGCTCCTCGTCGGCTATAAGCAGCTTCGCGTCCGCGTCCGACATCATAAACTCCAGGCGGTCGGCGGGATGCGCGGGATCGAGCGGCTGATAAGCGGCGCCCGATTTAAGCGCACCCAAAGAGGCTGTTACCATATAGGCGCATCTCGGTATAAGTATCGAAACAACGTCGCCGCCGCCGATGCCGAGCGAGCGTATTTTGTTCGCTATGCGCTCCGAAATATCATCGACCTGCGAATAGGTAAGTATTTCATCTTTAAAGCGCACCGCGCGTCTGTCGGGATATTTTGCCGCCTGCTCCCTGAACATTGACACGATATTAGCAGCGGGATAATCCGTTTCCGTTTGGTTAAAGCGCTCAATTTCGGCGATATTTTCATCGGTTACAAGGCGGATATCTTTGAGCTTACCGCCGCCGCAAAGGCCCGCCGCTATCATTGTGTATACTTCCGCCATGCGCTTTACGGTCTCAGCCGACAGCTTTTCGGCGGCGTATTCAAATCTGAGCCGATAGTCTCCGCTGTTCTGCTTGAGCACATGAAGCGTGAGCGACGTCATCACATCCTCCGAAACGTGCATTTCCATAGGGATGTACCTGCCGTCCACATTCACGCCGGAGAGCATATCGCCCTGATATACAAAGAAACAGTCGGGGCGTATGCCGTACTCGCCGCAAAGCTGCGGGATATCCGCGCCGTCATGGGCGACAAGCTCATGGAAGGATCTTTGCATATCCGCCATAAAATCCGCGCAGTCCGCGTTTTCGTCAATATGCGCGAGCACAGGCAGATTGTGCACCATCATGCCGACGGTGTTCTGCAAAACGGGGTCGTGTCTGCCGTTTTCGCCTGTGAAGAAAATCACGTTTTGCTGATTACAGAAAAGTTTCAGCATATACGCGTAAGCGCTCATAAACAGCGTGCTTTCGGTAAGCTGATGTTCGCTTAAAGACGCGATAAGCCTGCCCGACAGCTCCTGTCTTTGGGTAAAAAGCGTGGTGTTATACACGCCGAGTTTGCCCGTAAATTCGACAAGCTCGGGATCGTCGTCGTTGTAAAGCTCGGTGTCGCCCTCGATATTATCGAGCATTTTTCTGTATACTTCGTTGTCGACTTGAGTAATTTCGGGATGCGCCGCCTCGTACTGCGCGAGGGTCAGGTTGCTCATTTCCTCTTTGGCGGGCGGTTCGCCGCCGAATACCGCGGCAATATTGCCTATTATGATCGAGGCCGAGGTACCGTCGCAGATAATATGGTGCATAACAAGCACAAGACACAGTCCCGCGGGCGTTTTGAAAATAACCGCGCGCGTGAGAAGGTCGTTTTCCAGATCAAAAGGCAGATCGACGCTTTTGGCAAGCGTGTTTTTGTCGGTGACCTCAGTCTGTTTTATTTCCGCCGTTATTTTCCTGCCCGAGGGCGCGAGCGACGGAACGCCGTCTATTATTTTAACCGACGCGCCGAGTATCGGATAATCGCTCAGCACCGTTTCAACGGCGTTTTTAAGACGCGTTTCGTCCGCCATATCGCTCGGCAGCAAAAGCGAGAACACGTTGTTGTACGCGGTTCCCTTTTCGTCCTGACAATCAAGGTAAATGCTCATCTGCGCCCTTGTGAGCGGATACGAATCGGCCTCCTCGCCTTTATATGACGATAACTCCGAGCCGTCTCCGACGGTCTCCGAAAGCAGCTTCGGGGTCTGCGAAGTGAAAACCGAGCTCGCGGATATTTCTATTCCTTTTTCTCTCAACGCCTTTTGAAGCATTAGCACTTTTATTGAATCGCCGCCGAGCGCGAAAAACTCGTCGTTAATTCCTATATTTTCAATGCCGAGAATTTCCTCAAACGCCTGCGCGATAAGCCTTTGCCTGTCGTTTTCGGGAGCTTTGTATTCGGCGCGCCTTAAATCGATCTCGGGTTTGGGCAGTGCCATGCGGTCAAGCTTGCCGTTCGCGTTCACGGGCAGCTTTTCAAGGCGCACAAAAAACTCCGGCACCATATATTGGGGCAGCTTAGATGAAAGGGCTTTTTTCATCTCTTTTTCGTCCTTTTCGCCGCTTGATATGTAATACGCCGCGAGGAATATCTGCCCGGTCGCGTCCATAAAATCCTTTACCGCCGTGTCGCTTATGCCGTCTATCTCGCGTATGGCGGATTCTATCTCGCCCGGCTCAACGCGCTGGCCGTTTATTTTCAGCATCCAGTCCTTGCGGTTGAGATACAGAATGTTTCCGTCGGGCAGGCGTTTGCCGAGATCGCCCGTGTGAATAAGCACGTCGTGGCCGTCGATGTTTTTAAACGGATTCGGAGTAAAGGCTCTGGCGGTCTCTTCGGGGCGGTGCAAATATCCTTTTGCCATATGACCCGCGATGCAGATCTCGCCCTCGTCGGCAAGATTCCCGTTTTCGTCAAGCACATAAGCGCTCACATTGCCGCTCGGCTTTCCTATGGGAGTGTTGTCATAGGCTTTGTCCACAACGAATGTGAGGCACTCTCCCGTGAGCTCCGTCATGCCGTAGCAGTTCAAAAGCCGATAGCCGTCCGGCGCTATCTGCGACAAACGCTCGCCGCAGCTCACAACGGTGCGCAGGCTGTCGCCCTTTCGGGTGAAGTAGCGCAATACCTTCGGCATTATAACGGCTGAGGTTATTTTGTGCTCGTCGATAAAATCGGCAAGGCTTTCGGGGTCGCCTTTTAATTCATCGGGAATTATTATTTCGGTAATGCCGTTCGCGAGGCCCGTGAAAATATCACCCACCGATAGAATAAAATAGAACGCGACATTGATTCCGTATATATCATCATCTTTAAGCTCCAAAATGCCGCTGTAAAGCATGACCTCGTTTTTTATCGACTCATGATCGTGGATAACTCCTTTGGGTTTTCCGGTTGAGCCCGAGGTATAAATTATAAGCGCGGTATCATCGGGCTTTACGCCGCATATTTCCGATACGGGCTCAAAGCGGTACGCATCGTTTATAAAATCGTCGTCGATGACGATCTTCGCGCCGCAGTCACTTTGTATGTACGCCTTGCGGTCCGCTGGATAATGGTCGGAAAGCGGCACATAGGCGCCTCCCGCCATAAGTATGCCGAACATGGCCTCTATAAATCCGATGCCCCTAGCGGCGGTTATCATCACGGCGTCGCCGCGCCGAATACCCTGCTCTTTAAGCTTAGCAGTAATGCGGCGCGCGTTTTCGTCAAGCTGCCCGTAGGTGTCCGTCCTGCCCGTTGACGGTTCCGACAAGGCGATCCTGTCGCCGTGCTTCATGGCTTGTTCTCTGAATAAATTCAACATTTCATATTCATCTCCTTCGTTTTGGATTTATACGGTTACGCTTTTAATATCACATCTTCGAAAAGCGCTGCCGCCCATGCACCGGCGGACAAACCGTTCCGAAATTTTATTTACTTTAATCGTATCACAAAAATTGTGATATTTCAACAATAAATTGCCGATTTGAAACTTATTTTATAGCATATATAAAATAAGTTTAACATTTTTTGCTCTTAAATTCAACGCTTTGACATAAAAGTCATCTATAGCGGCGTGAACGGCATTCTATTCGGGGGCTTGGCGGACAAAGCCGGTTAACAGATAGTGCCACTCGGCTGTCATTTTCGGGGTATTGATTTGTTTTCGCGCTTATGATATAATATTTTAAAATTATATAGCCGCGATGAAAAATTCCGATAAGCCTAAAAAATCATAACCGAATTTACAAATTTTACCGAAAAGGAACCTTATGTATGAACATATATTATTTTGCCGATATATTGACCGTAATATTTGAGGCTTTTATGATATTTATTTTTTTGGAAACATTATTCGAGGAACGAAGTATTTTTCCGAAATGGGTATATGTCATAGGAGTCGGAATTTTGTCGGGGTTGCTGCTGCTGAGCAATGCCGTTTTCAGCTTTAATTTGCTTAACGCGTTCGCGATGGCGCTTTCGGTATTTATCGTATCTCTGATGTATAAAGGTTCCGCGGCGCTGAAGCTTATCGCGTCGATCACCAGTATTCTGTTTATCGGCGTGATCGAAATAATTGTAATGTTTTTTATCACATGGATCTTTAACATAACGGCCGAGGAAGCTGTCCAAATACCCGAATACCGCGTTTTGGGAATAATGGTTTCAAAGCTTGCCGCGCTGGCCGGATTTACTATATTGAGGGTAAAACTGAAAGGGCATGAATTTGATATAGGAACTTCTTACTGGCCGCTGTTTTTCTGCTTGTTTGCCAATTCGATAGTCGCGGTGTTTTTGCTTTTTAAAATGTCGTATGAGCTAAAAGACACTCCCATGAATAATCTTGCGATAATCTGTTCGTTCGGGCTCCTGTTCAGCACGATATTCGCCCTGTATTTATATGAGCATCTGGCAAAGCAAAGCTATGAAATATCAAAAAATAAAATGCTTGAGGTGCAGCTAAAAGAGCAGTTAAAGCATTATGACAATATAATGATGACGCAGGGCCAGGTAAAGAAAATCCGGCACGACCTTGATAATCACCTGCACGCGATAAAGGCGTATATTGAAAAAGACGAAAACGAAAACTGCCTGAAATATATCGAGAGGCTTATCGGCGGCATTTCAAAAAGCGACTCATATATTGACACGGGGAACACGGTCCTTGACGCGATACTGACGTTAAAGAAAACCGCGGCCAAAGAAAAAAATATTGAATTTAACCTAAAAATATGTATTCCGAAAGATCTGCCTATGTCCCACGAGGACGAGTGTATTATATTCGGAAACGCCTTGGATAACGCTATAGAGGCCTGCGATAAAGTAAAAGAAAACAGATATATTAACGTTTATATGCAATATGACAGAGACAAATTAATATGCAAAATTACAAATTCATGCGCAAATGAAAGCGATAAGCCCAAAGTCACGACCAAAAAAGATGAGAAAAACCACGGCATCGGCACAGATAACATCATGAAAGCCCTTGATAATTATAAAAGCGTTTCAAAGGTTACGCGCTCCGATAATGAATACGAGTTGTTTTTTATAATAATGGATCTGATATAAAACTTAGGCGCAAAACACAGCGTTATTTCCCTTGAGTATTGATTTATTTTTGCTCTTATGATATAATATTATTAGGCAAATCAATATTTAAGGAGCGAGAAATGGAATACAAACCTCCGTTCACCATTAATGAAAATATAATAAATATGCTTGCCGAGATCAGCGAGTTAGTCGGCCAGATAGGCGTTACGAGCAAAGACAATATCAGCCCGAGACTGCGCCGCGACAACAGAATAAAAACGATCCACTCGTCATTGGCTATAGAGCACAACACGCTGTCGCTTGATCAGGTCACCGCCGTGATAAACGGCAAGCGTGTTCTTGGCGAGCCTCGGGAGATCCGCGAGGTTCAAAACGCCTATGACGCTTATGAAGTAATACGCGAATTTGATCCTTTCAAAATCGAGGATCTGCTCAGGGCGCACGGCATAATGATGAACGGGCTTGTGAGCGAAAGCGGCTGTTTCCGAACAGGCGACGTGGGAATATTTGACGGCGACAAGCTTGTTCACGCCGCGCCTCCCGCGGACCTTGTGCCGCAGCTGATTTCGAACCTTTTTAGGTGGTACGCGGAGACCGAGATACACATACTGATAAAAAGCTGTATATTCCATTATGAATTTGAGTTCATACATCCGTTTTCCGACGGCAACGGCCGAATTGGCAGGATGTGGCACACTCTGCTGCTCAGCCGATGGAACAAGATATTTGAGTGGCTCCCGATCGAGGAGCTTATCAAGGAGCGCCAAAAGGATTACTACAACGCTTTGGCGGCCTCGGACAAGAGCGCCGATTGCGCCGACTTTGTTGAAATGATGATGAAAGTCATCCGTGACGCTTTACTAAGTCTTAACAAAACCGACCAAGATACCGACCAAGTAAGCGACCAAGTTAAAGCGCTGCTTGACTGCTTGGGAAACAAAGAACTGTCCGCGGTTCAGCTGATGGAACGCCTTAACCTCTCCCACCGCCCCACATTCAGAAAAAACTATCTGCGCCCCGCCCTTGAATCCGGTCTGATAGAAATGACTATCCCGAATAAGCCAAACAGCCGAAATCAAAAATACAGAAAAAAGTAATTCATAATTGATCATTAAATAACGACCAAATAACGACCAAAACGGATTTTCGGAAAAAGCAAAACCCCCGAAACGCCGCAAAATCGGGCATTTCGGGAGCTTTAGACTGGTGGACCTTCAGGGACTCGAACCCCGGGCCGACCGGTTATGAGCCGGTTGCTCTAACCAACTGAGCTAAAGGTCCATAAGTTAATTGCTCCGCGCAGGAACTTTTATATTATAGTATATTATTATTGATTTGTCAAGGGTTAATTTTGAAAAACTGAATAAAATTTTTTTGGATTTTATTATTAAATTTTGCTCTATTATGGGGTAAAATTATTTGACTTATGGTTTTAAATGGTGTACAATAAAATATGATACTGAAATTTTGCCTGTGGAAAGAGGTTTTTATATGAAGAAATTTTTGATCGGACTTTTGATATTTTGCGCGGCATTTACCGCGCCCGCTCTCTCGGCTTACGCGGAGGACAACAACAAAGTGACGGTGTATGTCAACGACCAAAAGCTCGCTTTTGACGCCGAGCCTATCGTGCTCGGGGGCAGGATCATGGTTCCGATGCGCGCTATTTTTGAAGCTTTGGGAGCCAATGTCAGCTGGGATTCGGGCACAAGAACAGCTATAGGCGTTAAGGACGGCGTTTCGGTCAGCCTGACTATCGGCAGCGGAACGATGTATGTTAATAACAAAAGCGTCGCTTTGGACGCGGCTCCCGTGCTCAGCGCGAGCGGCGACAGAACTTTGATCCCTCTGCGCGCCGTGTCCGAGGCGTACAGCTATGACGTCGAGTGGGAAAATTCCACAAAATCGGCGTATATCGGCACGCACGCGCGGCTTGATAACCTCAAAAACAGAGTTTCGGCAATGACGCTTGACGAAAAAATATATCAAATGATGATCGTGACTCCCGAGAGCATAACCGGCGTCGAGCGTGCCACATCCGCGGGCGACGCTACCAAAAGCGCCCTTGAGACCTATCCTGTGGGCGGCCTGATCTATTTCGCGCAAAATATTGAGGGCGCGGATCAGATAAAGCAGATGATAGCGAATACTCAGAGCTTCGCCAAAACGCCGCTGTTTATCTGCGTTGACGAGGAGGGCGGAAGCGTTTCGCGTCTGGGAAAGGCAAATATCGGATTCCCCGCGATATCCTCGATGCGCGATATCGGAAACACCGGAGACACCGCCGCCGCGGCTGAAGTTGGAAACATTCTCGGCGCGAATCTTAAGGATTTCGGCTTTAACGTGGACTTTGCCCCGGTGGCGGATGTGAACATAATCAGCAACTCCGCGCTGGGCAGCCGCTCGTTCGGCTCAGATCCGAATCTCGTGGCCTCGATGGTCGCGAGCGAGATAACCGCTATGCAGGACGCGGGAACAAGCGCCTGCGTTAAGCACTTCCCCGGCATGGGCTCGTCAAGCGCCGATACTCACAACGGATTTGTAAAGACAAACAGAACGCTTGAGCAGTTCAGTTCCGCCGAGTTTATGCCCTTTGCGGCAGCGGCGCGGGCCGATGTTGACTTTGCCATGGTCGGACATATCTCGGTTCCCGGAATAACCGGAAACGATATTCCGGCGTCTCTCTCGTCGATGATGATCTCAATACTGAGAAACGATATCGGATTCAGCGGAGTTGTTACCACGGACGCGCTGAACATGGGCGCGATAAACAATATATACACCACCACCGACGCCTGCGTGTCGGCGGTCCAAGCCGGAGTTGACATTCTGCTCATGCCGTCTGATATAAACGAGGCGCACTACGCTATCGGCACGGCGGTGCAAAACGGCGCGATCTCGGTTGAGAGGATCGACGAGAGCGTTATGAGAATACTTGACGCGAAGATGACAAGAGGATTGATTCCGGAGAATTAAAAGAACTCCTGAGATTGGAGGCGCTTGTTTGAAGCTGTACGCGCACTATTTCGGAAAGTATAAATGGGGATTTTTCGCCGCGGTCATATGCGTGGCGCTTGAGGCCCTTTGCGACCTTATGGGTCCGACGCTGATGTCGCACATTATCAACGAGGGCATAGGCGGCGGTTCGGTTTCGGCGGTATACTTCTGGGGTTTGCGCATGATTTTGATAACGGCGCTTGGCGCTGTTTTCGCCGCGTCCAGAAACATTTTGGCAAGCCGCACATCTCAGAGCTTCGGCGCCGAGCTGCGCTATGACCTTTTTAAAAAAATATTGAGTTTAAGACAGGAGAGCTGCGACCGTTTGGAAAGCGGCTCTCTTATTATCCGCATGACGGGCGACGTGACGCAGCTGACGCAGTTCGCCAACGGCACCATGCGGATATTTTTCAAAGCGCCCCTGACCTGCCTGGGCAGCATAGTCCTCGCCTCGATGCTGAATCTCCGCATGAGTGTGATCGTCTATTCGCTGGTGGCGGTCGTGGGCGTTTTGCTGTTTATAAGCATGAGACTGTCGCATCCCGCGTTCCGAAAGCTGCAAAAATCAATGGACGCGCTGAACACCGCGGCCGAGGAATATCTGATGGGCGTTCGGCTGGTTAAGGCCTTCGGCACATACGATGAGGAGACCGAGCGTTTTGAAATCAAAAATACCGACCTATACAAAAAAGGCGTGCGCGCCCAAATCGTTATAACGCTTATATCGCCTATCCTGACTCTGGCGGTAGGCTTCGCCACGGGAGCGGCGCTGCTGCTGGGCAGCAGACTGTTCGGCCTCGGACTGACGCAGCCCGGCCAGATCTCGGCGTTTATCGTGTATATGACGCAGATATTGTCATCCCTTATGATGATAACAAACATATTCAACACGTTTGTCAGAACGCGCGCCTCGTTCGAGAGGGTCAGCGAGGTGCTGAGCAGCGCCGATGATTTTGAGGATATAGGCACGTCGCCAAAAATCAAGGGCGGAGTCGAGTTTAAAAACGTGACGTTTTCGTATCCCGGTTCCAGCGGTTTGCCGTCGCTGAAAAATTTGTCGTTTAAGGTCGAGCCGGGCGAGAGGATCGCAATAATCGGCCCCACCGGCTCGGGTAAATCAACGATCGCATGGCTTTTGATGCGGCTTTATGACGTGACGGACGGCGAAATTCTGGTTGACGGCATCGACATCAGGGACATAAAAATTTCCGATCTGCGCGGCGCTATCGCGCCGGTGCCGCAAAAGGCGACTCTTTTTTCGGGCACAGTGCGCGACAACGTGAACTGGGCCGACCCGAGCGCGTCCGACGAGCGCACAACCGCCGCCCTGAAAGCCGCGGAGGCGAACTTTGTGTTTAACATGAAAAAAGGCGCCGACAGTCTTTTGGGCAGCGGCGGCGTCAATGTCTCGGGCGGGCAAAAACAGCGGATCTCGATCGCCCGCGCGCTGATGAAAGACGCGCCGATACTTATATTGGACGACGCCACAAGCGCGCTTGACCCGATAACCGAAAAAAAGGTCAAGCAAAACATATCCGGCGGCGAACGCACTGTTATGCTTATCACGCAGCGATGCTCGGCCGCTATGGACGCCGATAAAATTCTGGTGCTCAACGAGGGCGCCCTCGCGGGTCTTGGCAAGCACGAAGACCTGCTTGAAACATGCCCGATATATCGGGACATATACGATTCTCAGACGGTGGAGGTGGTGTAGCATGGCCGACGCGAATCAACGCAAACGGGCGGAAATGCCGCGCATGGGCGGCCCGAAGGTGGGCGGTGTGGCGCGTTTCTCGAACAACGAGCGCGCCAAGAACCAAAAAGGAACGCTGATCCGTCTTATGTCCGTTTATATGAAATTCAAAAAGTCGGTTATCGCGGCGGTAGTTCTCACGCTGATGTCGTCGGGCATATCGGTGCTGATCCCGCTGTATGTGGGCAAAGCCTTCAACGCGTTTGTGCCCGAGCTCATGCGGGTTGATCTTGGTATGCTCTACACCATGACCGCGATAATCGTCGGTCTTTACATAACGAACTGGGTCATAAACACAATAAGCTCTGTTACTATCCTCAAGGTTTCGCAGAAACTGGTCTCGGCGCTGCGCTCCGAGCTGTTTGCCAAGCTCCAGAAACTGCCGCTCGGATTTTTTGACACGACCCAGAGGGGCGACACCATGAGCCGTCTCACCAACGACACCGACACGATAAGCGGCACGATCGCCCAGTCCGCCACACAGCTGGCGTCGGCGGCTCTGACGCTCATCGGCTCGCTTGTTGTTATGCTGTCGCTCAGCGTCACGCTGACGCTGACGGTGCTTGTGTGCGTGCCGATGGTATTTCTGCTGACAAAAGTCATAGCCTCAAGGAGCCGCAGCAATTTTTACAGGCAGCAGCGCGCTTTGGGCGAGCTGGGCGGAGTTATAGAGGAAAGCATATACGGCCTTAAAATGATAAAGACCTTCTCAAAAGAGGATGCCAAGCTTGAGGAATTCAAGGAGATAAACGAGGAGCTCAGGGCGAGCGGCACCGCGGCGCAGACCTGGGCGGGATATATGATGCCGCTGATGAACATAATCAACAATCTGACCTTCGCTATCACAGCCACTGTGGGCGGTATCCTGTGCGCCAAGCACGGGCTGCTTATCGGTACGGCGGTCAGCTTTATGACATACTCAAAGCAGTTCGCCACGCCTCTCAATTCGATCGCGGGTCTGTTTAACAACATCCAATCGGCTCTGGCGGGCGCGGAGCGCGTTTTCGAGATTCTTGACGAGAACGAGGAAACGCCCGACAGCGAAAATGCCGTGAGCATGGACGACATGAGGGGCGAGATCGAATTTAAAAACGTGTGCTTTTCGTATATTCCCGGAAGACCGGTACTTAAAAACATCTCATTCAAGGTTAGGCCCGGAGAGAACGCGGCGCTTGTGGGCGAGACGGGCTCGGGCAAGACCACTATCATAAATCTGCTGACGCGATTTTACGACGCGGACAGCGGGGAGATACTGCTCGACGGCGTGAATATCCGCGACATCAAGCGCGAGAGCCTGGAAAAATGCTTCTCGGTGGTCCTGCAGGACACCTGCCTGTTTACCGGGACGATACTCGACAATATCAAATATTCCCGCCCCGAAGCCTCGCGCGAGCAGGTGATAGAGGCCGCGCGTCTGGCGAGAGCCGACGGATTCATCCGCCGTCTGCCAAACGGTTATGACACTATGGTCTCGGGCAGCCGCGACAGTCTGAGCATGGGTCAGCGGCAGCTGATCGCGATCGCCCGCGCTCTGCTTCACAGCAGCCCGGTACTGGTGCTTGACGAGGCGACCGGCTCGGTAGACACCAAGACCGAGAAGGACATTCAGCGGGCGCTGCTCAACCTTATGGAAAACCGCACGGGCATCACCATAGCTCACCGCCTGTCCACGATCCGCGACGCGGACAATATAATCGTAATACACAACGGCGAGATCTGCGAAAGCGGCACCCACGCCGAGCTTATGGCGCTCAAAGGCAGATACTACGCGGCCAACATAGCGATTAGCTAACGTAGCGATTAGTGATTAGCGAATAGCGATTAGGGCGGGCGATTTATATTAGGCTCGCCCCTTGGGGAGAGCTGGCTGCGGCTTGTCCGCAGACTGAGAGGGGTCAACGTAGCGATAAGTAATTTGTTATACCACATACCACAGAACAAAAGTAATATATGCTATATCTTATATAACGATAAATAAAAGTCTACAATGTCCACACAAAATCCACACTGATTTTGATAAAGTGTGGACACCGCAAAGCCCGTGAAAACGTTGGTTTTGAAAAAAAGTCCACACTTCCACACTTTTTTTCAAATATATATATATAAGAAAAAAACAAAAATTTATAACAGTATTGTTTTCACTGTGGATGTGTAGACATAGCGAATAGAAAACCCCTCCCGCGGGCGGGAGGGATTTATTTATGCCATGTCATAGGGCTCGGCGGTTTCGGGAGTTCGGTACTCGTGTTTTTCGTAGTATCCGATAAGCTCTCCCGAATCATCGTGCAGGGCTACCATGTAAACGTCCTTGTTTTCTTTTGTGTTGTGAAACGTGAATACAATGTTGTTATCTTTGCTTTTTTTGAACCACGCGACGACCTTTTCGATCGACTCCCGCGACTTCGGGCTGTGGCAGTCCATCAGGCTTTGCCCGACAAGCGCCGATCCTCCGCGCTTTGAGTACCGCTCGCATGCGGCGGGGTTCATATAAATTATCGTGTGGCTCAGGTCGCAGATAACCACCGCGCACTTGTCCGCATCGATCACGCTTTTAAAGTATTGCGATAAATTAATGTCCATAATGATGTCCTTTCTAAATCTCTTCATCCTCTTACTCTATCGTCACCGTTCCGGTCGCTTCGTCCCACGATACCGCGCGGTCGAGAGCTTCCGAAACCGCGCGCAGCGGCACGAATGTCACATCGTCGATCAACTTTGCCGGAGCGTCCAGAATTATTTCTTTTCCATTTTTTGTCATAACGTCGCTGCCTATCTCAAGGGTCACCGAATCGCCGCTCTTTAGAGCCGTGACCGTTTTATCGGCGTCATCCCACAGCACATCGCAGCCCAGCGCCTCAAATATGGCGCGCATCGGGACCAGCGTGCGGTCGTTTTCGATAACGGGCGGTTTTTCGAATTCCATTTCCTCGCCGTCCAAAACGACCCTGACGGTTTGCGCGTATGTCACGTCAAACTCCTTGCTGTCAAGCACGACGCCGCCCGACAGCTTCTGCGCCGTCAGCTTGTGCTTTCCGCGGCTTAAATTCTCGCCGCTCAACGTGAACGAGTAGGGCGGATAACAGCTCTCGAAAACATTTTCGCCGTCGATCAGGTAACGCGTCATCAGATACAGCGCCTTCGGCTCGTAGGCGTACGCCGAGATATTCAGCGATTCGCCGCCCGCTATGTCAATTTCGCGCTCGCCGCTGATATCGACATACTCGATCGGGGAGTATGACGGATACTCAAGCAGGAACGGCGGCTTGCTCACCGCCTGCTTCACGGCCTGTGACAGCTCAAGCACATTCACGAGACGATATTTATAGTAGTCGCTGTCCACATTGCGGTTGAAGTTAATATATATCTTTATCTCGGGGAACACGCGCGGCAGCTCGTAATAATATCTCTTGAGCTGCTGCTGCGCCCAGTCGACAAACTCTTTGCCGTCTTTGTATTCGGGCCTGCCCGGAGTCTCGCCGAAGCCCACGCTGCCCTCGGTTATGACGTACGGCTTTTTCACGCCGTATCCGTCCATATAATCGATCAGCGCCTTGGCGCCTATCACCGCGTTGCTGTAGTCGCCCGCAACAAAAGACACG
Source organism: uncultured Monoglobus sp. (assembly GCA_947630505.1). Taxonomy (GTDB): domain Bacteria; phylum Bacillota; class Clostridia; order Monoglobales; family Monoglobaceae; genus Monoglobus. Next base: position 31,920 of record CANRHV010000027.1, read on the forward strand.
CTGTTTGCGTAATTCGTCTGCAGCGGATCGCCCTGAAAATACGGCATAACATAGAGGCTCATACCTATCCAGTCAACGTACTCGTCACCGGGATAGTAGTCGATCAGTTTGATGTTGACCGAGCCCACGTTGTTGGGCGGCCACACGACCGCGATATTGTCCTTGGTGTGGGCGTAGTCCGCCACATAGCGGAACAGCTCTTTAAAATTCTCGGGATGCGTGAAGTTGTCGTTGATATTAAACTCCTTGGCGAACACGAGCAGAACGTCGTCGCCCGATATCGACATGTTGTCGATCGTGTTCATTATGTAATTCGAGTAATCCTCGGGGTCCATTTCCTTATCTTTAAAGGCGCAGTTCCAGTTGTAAAGGTGCAGTTTTCCTGTGCGCTCGCTATACGGCGCTATATCCGCCCGCTCGTATCCCGAGGCGTTTGTCAGACTTTGGTCGAACCAAATATACTCGGTGTCGAGCGCGTTGCTAAAACTGTCATAGGGCACGTCAAACGGCGTGCCGTGATATATGCCGCTGCCCGGCTCGAACTTGCCGCCTCTGAAATAACGGTTTTCGGCGGGCGCCTCGCGGTACAGCCTGAAATCCGGAGCGTTACATATTTTTTCCATGCGGCTCATATTTTCGCCTATCGTATCGGTCGAGGCGTCCTTGGTTGTGTCCGCCGAGGGCCTCGATGTCACATCCGCCGAAGGCTGCGGCGACACATCCGGCGTTACCTCCGCCGACACGGACGGTGACGGCTGCGGCGTCACATCCGCCGAAACGGCGGCAAAATTCAGCGCGGCCGCGGCACATATGGCGGCAGCGCTGATCCTTCTCAAAATCTTTGATAAGCTTGCTTTCATAATAATCCCGGTGATCATTTTGTTTAAAATGTTTGCTGCGGGCTTATGTACTCGGCTCCCGCCGAGCGTATTCCTCGCAAATACTCGTAAAAGTTTGCCTGAGCGGTGCTCATGTACGGGCTCAGGAAAATGAAGCCGATACCGCCGGTGATTATGCATAAAAGTATCCATCCGATAAAGCTCAGATGCAGCTTAAAGAGCTCCCATTTATGTCCGCGCATCATTTCCTTGCTGGCGTTCAGCGCGTCAAGAGCCGAAATATTGTCGTTATCGGCCAGGATATAAAAAGCCATTGAATATCTGTAGCCCGCGATTATTCCCGGAATAATAAAGAGCAGCGACCACAAGGCCGTGAAGATCGAGATAAGCAGCTGCAGCAGCACCGCGCGGCCGAATTTTTCCGCGCCGCTCGTGAAACCGCCGAAGATCTCACCTATCACCGGCTGCGCGCCGCGGACGAATTTAAGCAGGTAGCGTGAAACTCCGTACAGCAGAGCCGCGGATAACACAAAAACCGCTATCTCGCCCAGAAACGCGGGGATCGAGAGAAGCGTCGGAACGGTCGACGACATGTGATAATACGCTCCGTAGGAGTCGCTGTAGAATTGCGAAGAGCGCGTAAATATGCTGTAAATTTGAAGCGGAAGATTGGTGAGAAGCGACAGAGCCGCCACCGCCAGAGACGGCACGATCAGAGCGGCGATAACCGCGCCCCAGTGCCCTCTGAGCTGATTCAGAGCCAGCGTTTTAAAATTTTTGCTTTTCATTGTAAAACTCCTTTCAAGCAAATAATCAAAGAAATTATAACACATAAGCTTTTGATTGTCAAATACGCGCAAGAAATTTCTTTGGGCATAATCCAAATTTTGCGCGAATATATTTTATTGACACAATCTATTCGCGGAGGAGAAAAAATGCTCGAGAAAAACCATAGACAAAAAAAACGGCGTTACCGCGCCGTTATCATTGACGGCAAAAAAATTATGAAAGCGCTTTTGTTTATTTCGGCGGCGGGTATAATAACCGGAATAATTATTTCGGCCTTTTGGAACGGCGGCAAATCCGAGGTCTCGCTCGAGACGCCGCCCGCCCCTTCCTCTTCCGCCGAGCCCGCAGCAGCGGTCGAGAGCGGAACCGACAACAACGATGGGGACAAAACAGATACAGGCAAAAGAAACGCCGCGGAAAGTCTCAAAAAAATCGCGGGTTATATTCTGGGATTTGACCCGTTCACACCATCGGGAGCAGTCGCGGCCGAGGTCCGCGGCGCCGAGATAGTGAACAGCTACGGCATAATAACGCGCGGCGAGGAGCTTTTGCCGACCACGCCGCCCACCGACACGCCCGCGCCCGATCCGCCGCCCGACGAGGGCGAGCGCTCGGACATAACCGAGATAAACGCGGCGCAGAACGCGAGATACGACGACTATCAAATCAGGATCGGCAACGAGACCTCATACGCGGTTGACATAAACGGTCTGCTTGAGGAACCCCTGAGCTTTGACATGAGCGGCGAGGGGCCGAAGGTGCTGATCGTGCACACCCACGCCACCGAGGCCTACGCCGCGGAGGGCGCGGTCGAGTACGCCCGGGACGAGAGCGACCGCAGCATGAACACCTCGGAAAACGTTGTGGCCGTGGGCGACGAGGCGACGAGAGTTTTAAACGAGCGCGGTATCGAGACCCTGCACGACACAGCGCTGCACGACTATCCATCCTTCAACGGCTCATACGCCGACGCCCTCGAGAGCACCGAGAATTATCTGGCCGAATACCCGAGCATCCGCGTTGTGCTGGACATTCACCGCGACTCGATCGTGCGCGGCAATGAGATGGCGAAGGTCGTCACCGAGATAAACGGCAAAAAGGCGGCGCAGCTGATGTTTGTGGTCGGAACCGACGAGAACGGTCTATATAATCCCGACTGGCGCGAGAACCTGAAATTCGCCCTGAAACTTCAGAATAAGATAGACGAAAAATATCCCGATCTGATGCGATATGTGAATCTTCGCAAAAACCGATTCAACGGCCACACCACAAAGGGCAGCCTGATAATCGAGACGGGCTCGAGCGGCAACAGCCTGAGCGAGGCCAAATACTCGATAACCCTCGCCGCCGAGTGCATAGCCGAATTTTTAAACGGATTAAAATAAAAATAACAACACAAAACCCCTCCCGAATTAGGTCGGGAGGGGTTAAATTTTATCTTACTTTCCCGGTATCGGGTCCGCGTACGGTTTCAGCGTTTTCGCGTCCCACAGATAGAACATCACGTCAACGCTGCTGTCGGCCGAGTAGTCGGCGTCAAACTTCGCGGTTACGGGATTTGTTCCGACGGGAACTGTCACAACTTTAAAGTCGATCAGAACCTCGTCTCTGTAAGCCGCCGCTATGAACCATACCTCGCCGCCGGAGTTGTTTACAACCGAAGCGCTGATGTTCTCTTTGTTGAGGACAGGCTTCTCGGCGTATCTTACCGGCGCGCCGGGCTCAAGCGTGGGAACAAGCGTTTCCAAAGGTTCGGATGACTGCTCGGGCTCGGTTGTCGTTCCCGGCGTTGCCGTGGGCCCTGTTGTCGTTCCGGGCGTTGCCGTGGGCCCTGTTGTCGTTCCGGGTGTAGCCGTGGGTTCCGCCGTCGTTCCGGGCGTCGCCGTGGGCTCCGTTGTCGTTCCGGGCGTCGCCGTGGGCTCCGTTGTCGTTCCGGGCGTCGCCGTGGGCTCCGTTGTCGTTCCGGGCGTCGC
>CANRHV010000028.1 GCA_947630505.1 uncultured Monoglobus sp.
TTACTTATTTTTTTGCTTTTTTGTTCGTTATTTCTTTTCCTTATTCCTATATTTTTTGCGTTTTGCTCATCTCTATTCTTTTTTTATTATACCACTATTTTCTTAAAGGTCAATATTTTTTTGAAATTAATTGAAAGGGGAGCATATCTTCGCCATGTTCGAAGTGCGTTTTTACGCGCCGAAAAAGGCGGGGAAATTGTGACTAAATAATCCCGAAAAAACGGCGTATTTTCGGCACTTTTCAGGGCGAAAAAACTTTGAAAAATTTTAAAAAATTGTTGCGTTAAAAAAACCGTTATGGTATAATTAAAGAAGTGGAATATTTACCCGAAACAACAGAAAAATCGGAGTGCGAAAGGAAAGTTTTTATGAAATTTATTTGCAGCAGAGACGCGTTAAACGCGGTGATAACCGACGCCTCAAGAGCGGTTTCGACCCGTTCCAGCATGGCGGTGCTTGAGGGAATTTATATAAAGGCCGAGGAGAGCGGACGACTTACCGTCACGGGCAACGACCTTGAGATCGCGATAGAGTCGGTCATAGAGGCGGACGTGCGCGAGCCCGGCGAGGTCGTTTTAAACGCCAAGCTTCTCGCGAGGATCGTGGCGGCTTCGGGCAGCCCCTCGGTTTCGGTCGAGACCGATGACAATAATCTGACGCTGATAAAGGCGGGCAACGCCAAAATCGAGATACCAGGCATCCCGGCAGACGATTTTCCCGATCTGCCCAGAGTGGACGAGGAATATTCGGTGAGCCTGCCCGCGGCGGTGCTCAAAAATATGATAGAGACCACGGCGTTCGCGGCGGCCAAGACCGACAGCGACCCCACCAGGACCGGAGCGCAGCTTAAAATAATGAGCCACGGGATTTCGATGGTCGCGCTGGACGGCTTCAGGATAGCGAAGCGCAGCGTTAGCCTTGAGGGCGAGTTTGAGCCTAAGGAAATGATCATACCCGAAAAGTCGCTGACCGAGCTGGCGAGAATAATAGGCGATTCCGAGGGCGAGATAAAGGTCATAGCCGCGCCCGGCCATGCCATGTTTATTATCGACAACTGCCGCATGGTGACGCGGCTGATCGAGGGCGCGTACACCAACTACGAGAGAATAATCCCGACGTCGTTTGAGCTTGAGCTCGAGTGCTCGACCGCGATGATTGCCGATTCGGTGCGCAGAGCGTCGCTTATCATTATAAACGACGTTATAAAGGGGCCCATCAAATTCACCATAACAGACGGCAACATCAATATTTCGTGCGCCACGGCCGCGGGCTCGGTAGACGACAACATAGCGGTCGAGACGCCGCCCGACACGATGCTTGAGATCGGATTCTACAACAGGTATTTGCAGGACGTGTTCGGCGTGGTGCCCGACGATGAGATAGTTATGCGGTTCAACAAGAGCGTTAACCCGCTGATAATAACGCCTAAAGAGGGCGACGATTATATGTATATGATCCTGCCCATCAGACTGAGAAGCTCCTACTAAGCGCGGCGGATGAGAGCGAATAAACTGAGGCTTGAAAACTTCCGCAACTACGAAAAGCAGGAGATAGAATTCGGAGCGGGAATAAACGTGATATACGGCGACAACGCTCAGGGCAAGACAAATATTTTAGAGGCGGTGCATATATTCTCGTTGGGGCGCTCGAACCGAACGGGCAAGGACGGAGAGTTGATACGCCATGGCGAGAGCCGTGCCGGGATCGGGCTTGACTTTAACGCCTACGACCGAGACAGCGTTTTTGAGATAGAGCTGAGTCGCGGCCGCCGCAAGAGCATAACCTACAACGAGATACCCGTTCGCAAAAACAGCGAGCTTTTGGGCAAGTTCAACGTCGTTTATTTCGGACCCGAGCTTATGGGATTGGTGAAAGAAGGCCCGCGGGGCAGACGGCGCAACCTCGACATGCTGATAAGCCAGCTCAGGCCGAACTATTTTTCGGCGCTGTCGAATCTGCGCAAGGTGGTCGACAGCAAAAACGCTCTTCTCAGAATGCCCGAGCCGAACGCCACGCTGCTTGAGATCATGAACGAGAAGCTGGTCGCCTACTCGACCGAAATAATCGGTTACCGAATAGAGTTTTTGAGCAGGCTTGAAAAGCTCGCGGCGGAGATCCAGAAGGAGATATCAGGCGGAAGCGAGGAATTGACCATAAAATATATGTCATGCGCGGGCAAGATTGGGCTTGATAAAAAATACGGCCGCGATGAGATCGAGACCGCCCTGCGGGAAAAGCTCAAAGCCGCCGCGGCGAGAGAGGCGGAGTACCGCGAGACGGTGGTCAGCCCCCACCGCGAGGATATAGCGTATGAGATAAACGGCAAGGACGCGCGCTCGTTCGCCTCGCAGGGGCAGCAGAAAACGATCGTGCTGGTACAGAAACTGGCGGAGGTTCGGCTTATCAAAGACGAGATAAGCGAAACGCCCGTATTGCTGCTTGACGATATCATGAGCGAGCTTGACAAAAACCGCCGCAGGTTTGTGCTTAAAAGCATAGACGATATGCAGATAATAATAACCTGCACCGATCTTGAGGAGTTTTCCGAGAGCATGGAAGGCGGCGGAGAGATCAACAAAATATATGTGAAAAACGGCTCCGCGGAGCGGCAGTCGTAAAAAATAAATCAACAAACAGGAAGGGAATGGTTATATGTACCTTCATCTGGGAAAAAACACCGCGGTCGACACCGACGATATTATCGCGATACTGGATATGGACAACCTGACGATCGCCAAAAATTCCAGAGAATTTTTGCGCAGAGCGCAGAACAACGGCTCGGTGATAACCGTGGCCGAGGACGTGCCCAAGTCGGTGGTGCTTGTGAGGCAGGACCATGTCAACAAGGTGTATATAACCAATATCTCATCAAGAGCGCTGGCGGGAAGAGCCGAAAGGATAAACGACTATTCGGCCTACGCTCTGCCGAACTTTAAGTTTTAACAGTTTTAAACGGACGCAAACCCCATCGTCTCCGCCTTGCCCGGGCGGAAGGACGGTTCAGATAAATATTTTGGGCAGAAAGGCAAACAAGTTATGCAGGAAGAACAACATATCACAAGCGTTCCGATAGAGGAATCATACGACGAGAATCAGATACAGGTGCTTGAGGGCCTTGAGGCGGTCAGAAAGAGGCCGGGAATGTATATCGGCTCAACCACCTCGAGAGGACTTCATCATTTGGTTTACGAGATAGTCGACAACTCGATCGACGAGGCTCTGGCGGGTTTCTGCACCGAGATACTGGTCGAGATCGAGCCCGATAACTCGATAACCGTTATCGACAACGGCCGCGGAATACCCACGGGAATCCATCCCAAAATGGGAATACCGGCGGTCGAGGTGGTGTTCACCCAGCTGCACGCGGGCGGAAAGTTCGGCGGCGGCGGATACAAGGTGTCGGGCGGTCTCCACGGCGTCGGCGCGTCGGTCGTTAACGCGCTGTCGGAGTATCTCGAGGTCTGGATAAGGGACGGCGAGCACGTTCACTATCAGAAATACGAGCGCGGAAACAGCTGCGGAAAGCTCAAGGTGGTCGGCGACACGACCGAGACAGGAACAAAGGTCCACTTTAAGCCCGATCCCGAGGTTTTTGAGGATCTGGTTTATGACTATGACATCCTGCGCCGCAGGCTCCGCGAGCAGGCTTTTCTCAACGCGGGCATAACGATAATCCTGCGCGACAAGCGCGAGGACGCCCCCGAGGACAAAAAAGAGATAAAGCTGAGATACGACGGTGGAATCCGCGAGTTTGTGGAGTTTTTGAACCGCAATAAGGAGCCCATACATCAAGATGTAATTTATGTCAACGCGGTGCGCGAGACCTGCGAGGCTGAGGTCGCCATGCAGTATAACGACGGCTACAGCGAGATGATAATCAGCTTCGCCAACAACATCAACACCACCGAGGGAGGAACCCACGAGACCGGCTTTAAGTCGGCGCTCACCAAGGTAATAAACGACTACGCCCGAAAAAACGGTATGCTCAAGGAGAGCGACGCCAACCTGAAGGGCGAGGACACCCGCGAGGGTCTCGCGTGCATAATCAGCGTAAAGGTCACCGAGGCGCAGTTCGAGGGACAGACCAAGACCAAGCTGGGCAACAGCGAGATCAGAAACGTCGTTGAGAAAATGATAAACGAGAAGCTGACCGAGTTTTTTGACGAAAACCCGTCGGTCGCCAAGACGATCGTTGACAAGGCGCTGACAGCCTCCCGCGCCCGTGAAGCGGCAAAGCGCGCCAGAGAGAACACCCGCCGCAAGTCGGCGCTTGAGAGCAGCTCGCTGCCCGGCAAGCTGGCCGACTGCTCCGACCGAGACAATACTTACACCGAGATATATATCGTCGAGGGAGACTCGGCCGGAGGCTCGGCGAAGCAGGGCAGAGACAGACGGTTCCAGGCGATACTTCCGCTCTGGGGCAAGATGCTCAACGTTGAAAAGGCGAGGATAGACAAGATATACGGAAACGACAAGCTGACGCCCGTTATAACAGCGCTCGGCGCGGGACTGGGCGATGAGTTCGATCTCGAAAAGCTGAGATACGGCAAGGTCGTTATCATGGCCGATGCCGATGTGGACGGCGCCCATATCAGAACGCTGCTGCTGACGTTCTTTTTCAGGTATATGCGTCCGCTGATCGAGGACGGGCATGTGTATATAGCGCAGCCGCCCCTTTATAAGATCAGCAAGGGCAAAACCGACCGATATGCCTATTCGGACGACGAGCTCCAAAAGATACTTTCAGAAATGGGCGAGGGCAGAGCGCCCACAATCCAGCGCTACAAGGGTCTGGGCGAGATGAACCCCGAGCAGCTTTGGGAGACCACGATGAACCCCGAGACCCGCATCATGCTGCGCGTTGATCTCGACGACGCGCGTCAAGCCGACGAGACGTTCACTATCCTCATGGGCGACAAGGTGGAGCCGCGCCGCCAATTCATAGAGGACTACGGCACGTCGGTAATTAATCTTGATATATAGAGGCATATAAAATCAATTCGGAGGCTGAGTTATGATTTTGATAGAAAAAGCCAGAGTGATGAATTTTGAGGGAGCGCTCCGCGGGGCGCGCAACCCCATGAACAGCTGGGCGAGGAGCGACAGCAAGTACGACAATAAGGGCAGATACGTGATCGGCCCCAACGATCTTGACCTTGCGAAGCGTTTGTGCAGAGCGGGCAGCGACGACCGCAAGTTCATTCGCCAGATAATCGTGAGCGTGGATATCACCGCGCCGCTTTACTGGTGGAAGGAATTTGACACCTACAAGGTAGGCACCGTGGCGAATTCGACCAGCACCATGCACAAAATTCACGCCAAGCCCTTTGAGCATACCGACTTTTCGTGTGAGAAGCTGAGCAAGTCGGCCATGGAGGCGTTCACCGCCTATATGGAGTTCCTGGAGCTCAAGCGCAAGCATTTTGTCGAGACCAAGGACAAGGCCGACTGGGACGATATTATCCAGCTGCTGCCCTCGTCGTATAACCAGAAGCGCACGGTTACGATGAATTACGAGAATCTGATCAATATGTACTTCGCCCGTAGGAACCATAAACTCAGTGAGTGGCGCGAATACTGCGACTGGATACTGACCCTGCCCTACACCAAGGAGCTGTTTTTGGACGAGAGCGAAAACGGCGAAGTTTGATTTTAGATCATGAAAGACATACTTGAGATCAAAAAAGTTAATATACATCTGAAAACGGAATTCGGTCCCGTTGTGAGCCTTAAGCACGAGTTCGCGCTTAGGGCTCGCGGCGAGGACTTTTTTACCGCGCGGATATTATTCAGCCTGCCGAAACACTCGGTCATATCCGCCTTTGAGATAAGCGGCGGAAAATTCAGGGTAAAAAGCGAGTTGAACCGAGCCGCCGCGAGATCGGGCGCGTCGGTAACTCAAAAAGGGCTGCGGCTCTATGAATTGTCTATCGGCGGTCTGCCCGCCCGTGGGGAAGAATTTTCGGTGAGCGTTTGCTCCGCGGCGATAATGGAACATGATCGCGCGGCCGATGAGTATTATATCGATCTGCCGCTTTACACCGAAAACCGAGACGGCCAAAAAACCGTCGACATAGAGGCGCGGCCGCGTTTTTCCGTGACCGCGTTTTTGAGCGGCGGGTACGGCGCGCCGTCCGCAGGCGCGCAAAGTCTGACGCCCGTGGTGTGGAACGGACAAAGCGGAACGGTCTTGTTTTCGGAGCCGAAGGCGGGCGGTGATTTCAGGCTGCGCGTGTCCGCACCCGAAAAAAGAAACATCGGGTATATAAGCAAAAAGCCCGGCGGCGGTTTTTACTGCATGTATATCATACGCTCGGGCATAGAGGATTTGGCGGCCGAAAAGGCTCTCGCAATACGCGAATACGCTCCGGGAACATTTTATATGGTGCCGCAGATCTACCGCGGTCAATATCCCCTTATCATAACCCTCGGTTCCGAGACCGCGTTTCCCGACAGATTTTACGCGGAGAACGGAGGAAGCGAGCGGGAAATAGCGATAGACGAGTTTATTGAGGTGAACAACAAAGAGATGGCCCGCGCGTTCGCCGCGCGGACCATAGACGCGATGTACGGAATGATAGGGGCGCGGGGCCTTGGTGAACTGAGCGCCGAATCGGTCATAAAGCTCAAAAAGCAGGCCGCCGCGCTGGCGTTTGAGACCGAAACGCTGTGCCCCGAAAACAGCTGCGTGATAGAATACGGGGATCAGGGCGGGGAAAGAGCGGTCACAGTTTCTCTGTGGCGCGAGGGTCCCGCGCTGCCCGAGAGCGGAGAGCTTTCGGATACCGGTTTTATCACCGCCGCGCAGGCCGAAAAAATCATTTTCGCCGCGGTCGCCGCGCTGCTGCAATGCGCAAGGACGGACGGCTCGATCACGGGCCCCGCGGAGGAAAATCCGAGAGCCGCCGCGGAGCAGACCGCGTACGCGGCGGCCGCTCTCGATTCGCTTGCGGACAGATTTCCGGTGTGCGCCGAGCTTTCGACTCTCGCCTGCGAATTTTTGTCAAAAAGCGGCGTGAGTCGCGACGTGGTGCCGGTGGTCTACGACAGTCTCAGTCTGAACCATTGCGGCGATATTCTGCGCCGCCAAAGCGTCAGGGAGATATCGCGGCTGATCCTCTCGATAAAGCGGGGGCTCAGGGTAAGCCTGAGTTAGGCCGCGGCGCTCGGCTCCAGCTTTACGCACACCACTGTCATATCGTCGTTTTGCGTGTTATTGTCTTTGCCGCGGCGCATAGCCTCGTCGAGTATGAGCTGAGCCAACTCTCCGGGCGACATTTCGATGTCGATATGCTCGACCATTTCTTTTATCCAGGGGTTGTCCGGCGGGGAAGTCACGCCGTCGCTTGTCATGACGACGATTGAGCCGTTTTCGAGCGTTCTCGCAAAGGCCTCAATGTCGCCGATCGGCACGATCCCGATAGGCAGCGAGGCGGCTCTGACGGTCTCGGTGTAGCTCGGGTGCTTGATATAGCTGGGCTCGGCGCCGTTTTTGATAAACTCGATCTGGCCTGTGTACAGGTCGATTATGCACATGTCTATCGTGGCGAAAACGTCGCGGGCCGATTTCATTACCATTATTGAGTTCACAAGCTTGACCGCTATCTTTTTGTCAAAGCCCGCGTCCAGAAAGCTGCTCAAGAGGCTTACGATAGCCCCGCTTTCAAGGGCGGCGCCGTGTCCCGTGCCCATTCCGTCGCTGATGGTAACGGCCAGCTTGCCTCCGCTCAGATAATCGGTAAAATGTCTGTCGCCGCATTCCGCGCCCGCTCCGAGCGACGCAATGCCGACAAGAGGCTCGAAGCCCTCGAGCTGACAGAACCTTATTTTGCATTTGTTTTCTTTTTTGTTTTCGCACAGGTTATACGGGGTCGAGACCGAGATCCCCAAAACCTGCTTTATGGCCGATTTGATCTTGCTACGGCAGGCCGAAAAATCGGCGCAGCCCGTGACCCAAATCTCGACCGTGTATTTTTGGTTCTTGCCGCACACAACGTCTACTCGCTCGGCATCAACATCCATGTCCGAAAGCTTGAGCTTGAGCTCGTCCGCCGCGTCTATGTCAAAGACGCTTTCGCCGCAAATTTCATCCGAGGCGTTTTTTATTATCTCGGATATTCCCTTAAACTGCTGAGAGTTCAGCTCGCGGCTTTCCTGAAGCTTGTGCTTCCATGTGGTGTTTATTTTGTATATTTCAAACAGGCGGTTGATCTCCGAGATCAGCGGCAGCAGATGCACGCATTTGTCTGAGAACGACTTTGGCACGTCTCCGCGCTGAAGTCCGCCTTTGCGCTCCATGATCTCCAGGAACTTAAACATGGCGGCATAGGTGGAGGAAAAATCCTTTTCCCAGCAGAATCCCGCGCGCTCGCAGTTTTTGCATATGCGGTCGGCGGCTGTGTCGAACATCAGCGCGATCTCGGTCATGTCGGTGTTGTCCGGTCCGTCGGAGATCTCGTCAAAGGTTGAGGATATGTCCATAAAAGATTCCGATATGCAGCTGAGCTTTTCTTTTACGTATTCTCTGAACCGTCTTGTCTCGTCCTCCTTGCGCATGTCGAAGTCGATTATCCTTTCGGCCGACATTATCACTCGGCGCGGCGTCAGGTAGATCAAAACCGCCGCCGAAATTATTTCGTATATATTCGGCAGATGCTCGTATCCCACGGGAATACCCAGATACAGGAGCGCCGCGCCCCCGAACAGACACAGCGCGAGGCATATAATTTTTTTGCCGAACCGCGCAGCGACCCCCAGAGCCAGGCCGCACAGCGCAAACATGGCCGTGTAGTCGGGAAAGCCGCCTGAGAGGCCCAATATTATCCCGGCGAAAATCCCGCTCACGGCGCAGCGGGTGATGTTTTTCCCGGTAAGCGCGATTATCCCCAGAAACAGGCACGCGAGAAAGTTTGAAAGATTGAAAATGTTAAATACAGTAAGATATCTTGTGCTGAGCAGAACGATACCCGCCACAACGCATAGACAGATCTTCTCGTCGAGCAGCAGGCCGCGGCTCGTGAAGCCGCTGTTCAGCAGGACGCCTCGGCAGCGGTCGAACACCAGAACGCCGACCAGCATCAGCATAACGTCGCAAAAAATCAGGATCAGCCCCGCCACGGTGAACCCGACAAGAAACAGCATCGCGGTCTCGCAAAGGAACATGGATATTCCCGCGGCCGCGCCTATAAAGTAGACCGACAAATTGTCATTGCGCTTTAGCACAAAAAGCGTCGTTTCAAACAAAACGCAGGCGGAAACGCAGGCCGCGGCGCGGTATAAGTCCAGCATCAATATGTATCCCGCGCAGACAAGCAGCAGATTCAGCACGCTTTTCAGCGAAAATTTGCGGTCGATGGTCAGAAAAGACAGCCCGAATGGCGCCAGACCGCTGACGGGCACGGCGCCCGCCAGAAATATTCCCAACATTCTGAGCGGTATGTCCCAAAGCCGTATGTCGATTTTTTTGCGCCGTTTCGCGGGAACGACCTCAAGCGCCGTGTTCACGGGCACAAGTTTTGTGTTTCTCATTACAATACCTCCGTAACTTCAAGGCTCGCGCCTTATTTTTCATTTGTTTTACAAAAATATTATAATAAAGTAACATAAAGAAATTTGTCAAAACAGGGAGAGAATCTAAAAAAATATAAAAAATTCCCCCGACCAACGGGTCGGGGGAATAAATTTTTATTTTACAAGTTTTTCAAACTTGGCATGTATGAATCGGGCCTTGGAGCCGGGGATCAGGAAATAATATACCGATCCGGCGTTCACGTTTATTTGGCAAAGCTCTTTTTTGCCGGTTTCATCTATGATGTCGGAATACAGATTATCTGTCGCCGGGTCTTGCGTTCCCTCAAGGAGCGCGTAGAATACCGAGGGGTTTTGGTTTGCCGGTTTGGGGTCAACGCCGTAGGCGTGTATCGTGATCCGACCGTCCTCGGGAGCCGCGAATTTCAGCGCGCAGCCCGTGGCGGCTCCGTTTTCCCATTTTCCGTTTGTCTTGCTGGTCAGAGCGAAGCTTCCGCTAAAGCCGTCAGAAAAAGTTTTAGAATCCGACATCGTTCTTTCCAAAGTTATCATTGAGGTGAGACCGGGCATATATTCATATCCGGCGGGCTCTTTTTCCTCGCCGCTTTTAGCGGTCCACTCGCTGAACGTTTCGTATTTCGGCTCAGACGGCGTTACATACCTTTCAAATTTTGCCGCTTGATATCTGGTTTTTGATCCGCTGATATAGAAGTAATACGTGACGCCCGCCTCAACGTCTATGGAGCACATTTCGCGCTTTCCCGTTTCGTCAATAATATCCGCGTAGAGATTATCGGTCGAGGGATCGGCAACGCCTTCTTTTACAGCGTAGAATACCGCGGGAGGTTTATCGGGCGCTTTGGGTTCAACTCCGTAAGCGTAGAGCGTAAATCTGCCGCTTTCGGTAGCGGTGTATTTCATGGCGCAGCCCGAAGCTTTGCCGTCTTCCCATTTGCTGTTGGTGCTTTTGCAGGTTATGGCAAAATTGTGAGTAAAGCCGTCCGCGTAAATTTTAGTGTCGGGCATTGTGCGTTCCAAGGTTGTCGTGGCCGAGAGACCGGGCATAAATTCATATCCCGCTGACTTGGTCTCATCGCCGCTTGCCGCTTTCCATTCGTTCACAAGCTCAAGCGTCGGCTGTGTCGAGGGTCCGGATGTGGGCTCGGGCTCGTTTGCCGACGGGTCAAAGTCCTGCGCGTTCGGGTCATAAGCGGGGTCGGGGGTGTAGCTTTTGTCGGCCAGCGCGTTGGCGTATACCTCGAGATTGGTATAGCCGCTTGCCGATAACGCGAGGCCGTCATCCGCGCTGTTCTTGTCAAGGCCGTTTTTGTCTTCCCACTCGTTGGGCATTCCGTCGCCGTCGCTGTCCTTTGATTTGGTTCCGGTGAGAACGGGATAGCCGCCAACGTCGGACGGCGAGTTGATTATGCCGTAGGTAGTGTCGGTCTTTGTAACGCCGTCATCATCATAATCCTTGACTATTTTTATGCCCGTGCGGTTCTTGGTGTCGTCTATAACTCGCAGATCCGCGGAATCGCGCGCGATGCTGGCGCCCGCGCTTTCGAGTACCGATTGATAGGCATCCTCTGCGGTCTGGGTCGTGACAGGATAGTCGTTTTCGTACTTGAAGTGTACCGCCTTCGCTTCGTCGGTTATGTTATTTTTTGTCCAAACGTATTTTTTGGATGCCGAGCTGTCCTCGTCAACTCCCTTTGAGTTGTCCGCGGTGACCTCGGCGTTTCCGTCAACATAGTTTCCGTCAACATATATGTCCGTGCTCCACGGAGACGTTATATTGTTGCCCGTTGAGGTGGTCTGGAATATCCTGCTTCTCACGCCGCTTGACGTTGACGGGCCGTATTTATAGTAGCTGTTTATTATGTTAGCTGCCGCGGCGCCCTGTCCGCCGTATGCCGAGTTGCCGCCCCAGTTATAGATAACGTTGTTTCGAAGGTCGGTCAGGCTTGTCTGCGCGCTCATGTCATAATCGGACTTACCCACAAACGGGCCCTCGGCGATCCTCGGGTTTCTGCTGTCATGATGCGCCAGCAGATTGTGGTGGAAACTGGCGTTTGTGCCGCCCCAGATTCCCGCGTAGCCGTGGGCTTCCTTGGCATGGACCGAGTGCTTGAGGCTCTCGGCAACTATGCACCACTGCATGGTAAAGTCGGTAACCTCATAGAACGAGGCGCACTCGTCGACGCTCCAGCTGAACGAGCAGTGGTCAACGATTATATTGTGCCTGCCGCGGCTTCCGATCGTGTCCTCTTCCATGGTCTTTTCGTCGCCCATTCTGAAACGCATGTAGCGCAGAATAACGTTGTTTCCGGTGATCGTTGTGTTGCAGTTTTTAACGCACACGCCCATTCCGGGAGCGGTCTGGCCCAGGATCGTCAGATTGTCAGCCTTGATCGTCAGCGTGTCGGAAAGCTCAATGTTTCCCGCGACATCGAACACGATAATTCTGTTCGGCTGTGATACCGCGTCGCGCAGAGTTCCGTAGCTGCCGTCGTCGGTCAGCTTGTATACGTGGTAAACTTCGGGCTTGTCTCCGCCTCTGGCGCCCGTCGTCCACATTCCGCCGCCCTCGGCTCCCGGGAAAGCGGGCAGCTTTTCAAACACTGCCGCCACGGGCTCGCCGTAGGGAGCGATCGAGTTATCCGACCAGAGATAGCATTTAACGCCGTTTGACGCGCCGCCTAATGTTGCCGAAACGGCTGTTTCTCCTCCGCTCGGCACGGACTCAACATTGGCGTCAATAAGAGAATTGCCGCTGTATGCCGCGGCGATGAACATAACGTCGGAACCGCTTGTGTTCATGACCTTTGCCGAAACGGTGTTTCCCGAGACCGTCGGCTCCGATGTGTAATAGACCGCCGCGTCCGCGGCAAATGCCGGCATATAAACAGCCGAAAGCGCCACGCATAAAGCGACCAGCCAAACAACAAAGCTCAGTTTTTTGATTTTCATAAACATCCCTCTTTTGCGAAAATAATATGTGTATATTATACCGCGTTTTTGTTATTTAGTCAATATCCAATGCGCATCCGGGCATACGATTGTTCTAATTTTAAAACACAATAATTTTTAAATTAAGTGAAAGATTATATTTTAGAAGAATTTAGAAAAAACTAGAAGAATTTAGATGAAAATTAGGTGAAATTAGAAGAAAAATTATAAAATTAGAAGAAAATCAGAAGAATAATTCTTGACTTTTTCGTCTAAAATATGTATAATTAAAGAAATTAGGGGGTGATCCGATGGTTGAAAACGAGTTAAAGGATCTGGTCGCCGAGATATTAAAGCAAAAATGCGAGAATAATTATATTGAGGTAAAGGCTGCAAAAGAAGGCTGTCCGAAAATTATTGACACATTATCCTCTTTTTCCAATCAAAGCGGCGGAGGAAAAATTGTTTTCGGGATCGACGAAAATTATGAGATTTGCGGAGTGTACAGCGCCGATGATCTGCAAAAGAAGATAATGGAGCAGAGCCTTCAGATGGTCCCGCAGGTGCGGCCCCTCTGCACTACGGCGAGGTTTGGCGACAAGCTTGTCGTGTGCGCCGAGATACAGGAGATAGATAATTTTGACAAGCCGTGCTTTTACGGCGGAGTGGGACGCATGAAAGGCTCGTATATCAGAGTCGGCGACGGCGACCGCAAAATGAGCGAGTATGAGGTTTACAGCTATGAGGCGTTTAAAAGATCGATCCGCGATGAGCTTCGCACCGATTTTAACGCGGAGGAAGAAGATCTTGAGTCCGAGTCGTTTGATAGATATATGACGATCTTAAGAGAGAAAAAGCCCAATCTGGCCGAGCTTCCCGAAAAAAAGCTGATGCGGCTCCAGAGCCTCGAGGTATCGGGTAAGCCGACGCTGGCGGCGATAATGTTGTTTTGCGACTATCCGCAGGCGTTTTTTCCGCAGCTTTCGATTACCGCGGTGGTTGTGCCGGGAATTCAAAAAAGCGCGTCGGGCCCGGTCGGTGAGCGCTTCATTGACAACGCGAGGCTTGAGGGAAACATTCCGCAAATGCTTGACGCGGCTGTGAGCTTTGTGCGCAGGAACATGAAAACGCGGACTATCATTGACCCGAACACGGGTAAGCGGGCCGACAGGACCGAGTATCCCGTTGTCGCGCTCAGGGAGCTTATCTTAAACGCGCTGATACACAGGGATTACAGTGTTCACACCGAAAATTCACCGATCGTTATAGAAATGTACAGCGACAGGTTTATGATTGAAAATCCGGGCGGACTGTACGGAAGAATGACTCTCGACAGACTGGGCGAGATGTCCGCCGATACCAGAAATCCCGCGATCGCCAACGCTATGGAGGTCATGGAGCAGACCGAGAACAGATTCAGCGGCATACCGACCATCAGGAACGCGATGAAGGATTTTAAGCTGCCCGAGCCGTTTTTTGAAAATGACCGCGGCGTTTTCAGGGCGACTTTGTATAACAGGATCGAGGCCGAAACGGATGAGCCCGAAACACGAGTCCCCTATGAGCCGGAAGTCCTTGAATTTTGCAAAAAACCCAGGAGCCGCGCCGAGCTTGAACGGCGGTTTAAAGGAATGATTACGATAGCGTATCTTATGAAAATGACGATAAGACCGTTGATTGATCGTGGGAAACTTAAAATGACGCTCCCCGATAAGCCGAAAAGCAAAAACCAAAAATATTACAGTTAACAAAAAGGGCTGCCCGAAGGCAGCCCTGAGTTTTTGGAATTATTCGGAGTAATCCTCCGCGGCCTTTCTGAGATAGGTCTTGTATCTGTCGGTAAGGTCTTTTTCGGCCTTGTCGAACAGTCCGGGAGCCTCGTCCGGGAAAGCTCTGAGGAGCTGCAGGTATCTGTTCTCGCCCTTCATGAACTCCTGGATGCTGCCCTGAGGCGGCTTGGAGTCGAGCGTGAACGGATTTGTGCCCTCGGGAGCCTGCGGATTGTATCTCCACAGATGCCAGTAACCGGCGTCTACTGCCTTCTTCTCCTCGGCAATCGAGTTGCCCATGCCGCCGCGGGCCTTGATACCGTGGTTGATACACGGAGCGTAGGCGATTACCAGTGACGGTCCGGGATAAGCCTCGGCCTCTTTGATAGCCGTCAGAGCCTGCTGCATGTTGGCGCCCAGAGCTATCTGAGCAACGTATACATAGCCGTAGGTCGTGGCGATCATGCCGAGATCCTTTTTCTTAACTCTCTTACCGGAAGCCGCGAACTGGGCGATAGCGGCTGTGGGTGTGGCCTTTGAAGCCTGACCGCCGGTGTTGGAGTAAACCTCTGTGTCAACAACGAACAGGTTGATGTCCATATCGGCAGCGATAACGTGGTCAAGTCCGCCGTAACCGATGTCGTAAGCCCAACCGTCTCCGCCGAATACCCACTGCGAACGCTTAACCAGGAAGTCGGTTCTGTCAGCGATATCCTTGATCGCGGGATTGGACATGTCGGCGTCTTTTATCAGCGCTTCGATATCCTTAGCGGCGGCCTTTGAAGCCTCGGTGTCGTCCTTGCCGGCGATCCATGCCTTGAAGGCGTCGGCCAGCTTGGGATCAACAGCGTCCATAGCCTCGTTCATTCTGTTTGCCAGAGTCTCTCTGATCTTCTTGTTGGCAACAACCATACCGAGACCGTACTCCGCGTTGTCCTCAAACAGCGAGTTGGCCCATGCGGGACCTCTGCCGTTCTCGTCCTTGCAGTAAGGCATCGAGGGAGCCGAGCCGCCCCAGATAGAAGTACATCCGGTAGCGTTGGCAACAATCATTCTGTCGCCGAACAGCTGAGTGATCAGCTTGATATAGGGTGTCTCGCCGCAGCCTGCGCATGCGCCCGAGAACTCGAGATAAGGCATTGCGAACTGAGAGTTCTTGATGCTCTTTGTCTTGTCAACCAGGTTCGCCTTGTTGGGAACGGACATTCCGTAATCCCAGTTGGCGGCTTCGCCCTTGGCCAGAACGTCGTCGATAGGCTTCATGTCGAGAGCGTGTACCTTCTCCGGGCAAACGTTTGCGCATACTCCGCAGCCTAAGCAGTCAAGCGGAGATACCTGCATTCTGAACTTGAGACCCTTGAGCTCGGGACCCATAGCGGGCTTTGTGGCGAATCCTTCCGGAGCCGCGGCCGCTTCCTCGTCTGTGAGCAGAACGGGACGGATAGCGGCGTGGGGACATACGGCCGAGCACTGGTTACACTGGATGCACTTTGTAACATCCCACTCGGGAACCAGAACGGCAACGCCGCGCTTCTCGTAGCGTGATGTGCCTGTCTCGAATGTGCCGTCCTCGCGGCCCGCGAATGTGCTTACGGGCAGCTTGTTGCCGCGCTGAGCGTTAACCGGATCAACGACCTTTGTAACGAACTCGGGTCTGCCGGTGTCGGCCGCGGGAGCGTCCGTGGCGTCTTTCCAGGAAGCGGGAACGTCGACCTTGTGCAGAGCGTCGATAGCGCCGTCAACCGCGTCGCAGTTCATCTTAACGATCTCGTCGCCCTTTCTGCCGTAAGTGTGCTTGATGGCGGCCTTGATGTAGCCGACAGCCTCGTCAAACGGGATAACGTTCGAGAGCTTGAAGAACGCGCTCTGAGTAACCATGTTTATTCTTGTGGGGCCGAGGCCTACTTTTACAGCAACGTCAACGGCGTTGATCGTGTAGAAGTTGATGTTCTTCTCGGCGATATACTTCTTAACGTTGGCGGGCAGGTTCTTGTCGAGCTCCTCGTCCGACCATACGCAGTTAAGCAGGAATGTTCCGCCCTCGCGGAGACCCTCGAGTATGTCATACTGATGAACATACGCGGGCTTGTGGCAGGCTATGTAATCGGCCTCGTCAAGCAGATATGTGGACTTGATGGGCTTTTTGCCGAATCTCAAGTGAGACATTGTTACACCGCCCGACTTCTTGGAGTCGTAATCAAAGTACGCCTGAGCATAGAGATCGGTGTTGTCGCCGATGATCTTGATGGCGTCCTTGTTGGCGCCGACAGTACCGTCGCTTCCGAAGCCCCAGAACTTGCAGCGCGTGGTGCCTTCGGGCGCGCAGTTAACTGTCTCGCCGAGAGGCAGCGACAGGCCTGTAACGTCGTCCACGATACCGATCGTGAAGTTTGTCTTGGGCTCGTCTGCGTCCAGATTGTCAAATACCGCAACGAGCTGTGTGGGCGTGGTGTCCTTTGAACCCAGACCATAGCGTCCGCCGACGATCTTGGGAGCGTTCTTGCAGTCTTTGTAAACGTTGCAGATGTCGAGGAACAGAGGCTCGCCCAGTGAGCCGGGCTCCTTTGTTCTGTCGAGAACCGCGATCTTCTCAACCGTCTCGGGGATAGCGTCGAAGAAATACTTGGCCGAGAAAGGTCTGTAAAGGTGAACGTTCAGAACGCCGACCTTCTCGCCCTTGGCTGTCAGATAGTCAACGGTCTCCTCAGCCGCCTGGCAAACGCTGCCCATAGCGATGATAACCTTGGTCGCGTCGGGCGCGCCGTAGTAGTTGAAGGGCTTGTATTCTCTGCCTGTGATCTTGGAGATCTCCTGCATGTACTCGTTAACGATATCGGGAATATCGTCATAGAACTTGTTCGAGGCCTCTCTGCCTTGGAAGTAGATATCGCCGTTCTGGGCGGTACCTCTGAGCACGGGATGCTCGGGATTAAGAGCGTTGTCCTTGAACGCCTTTACAGCGTCCCAATCAACCAACTTCTTGAGGTCCTCATAGTCCATAACCTCGATCTTCTGGATCTCGTGAGAGGTTCTGAAACCGTCGAAGAAATGCAGGAAGGGAACTCTGCCCTTGATCGCTGCCAGATGAGCAACGCCGCCCAGGTCCATAACTTCCTGAACGCTGCCCGAAGCCAGCATTGCGAAACCTGTCTGACGGCAGGCCATAACGTCCTGATGGTCGCCGAAGATGTTAAGAGCGTGAGCCGCGATAGCTCTCGCGCTTACATGGAATACCGTCGGCAGAAGCTCGCCGGCGATCTTGTACATGTTCGGGATCATAAGAAGCAGACCCTGCGACGCTGTGAATGTTGTGGTCAGAGCGCCCGCCTGAAGCGAACCGTGAACGGCGCCAGCCGCGCCCGCCTCGGACTGCATCTCAACCAACTCTACCGTTTCGCCAAAAATGTTCTTTTGGCCCTGCGCGCTCCACTCGTCAACGTACTCGGCCATCGGCGAGGAAGGCGTGATAGGATAGATAGCCGCAACTTCCGTGAACGCGTACGCAACGTGAGCGGCAGCGCAGTTACCATCCATGGTCTTAAATTTAGCCATTGTTTTTGTCCTCCTTTGGGGATTATAATATATTGTTATTTTTTGTGAATTTTACAGGTATTTTGCGCTATCGGACACAGCAAAAACCGAGGCGCACCATACCTCTTTATGAGTATAACATAAGATTAAATTAATTTCAAATGTTTTTATAAAAAAATTACAAAAATTTTGAAAATTTTTTTGCCGCGTTTGAGCGGAATTGAATTTCGGGCAAAATTGTCGAAAAAAGCGAGGTTTTCCCGCCGGATTTTAAAAATTCGGTATTTACTTATTTGATAAAATATGGTAACATAAGAATAATGATTAAACTTATATCGGCTCACCCTCGGGGGAGCTGTCGCCGAAGGCGGCTGAGGGGGGAATCATATTATGAAATGGAAAGACGTATCTAAATATTTGGGACTGTTTGTGTTCGCGGTGGCGGTCATCGCGGTATACAAGACCTTTGACAATATCGGCACGATCTTTAAGTGGCTGGGCGGTTTGGTGACTTTGGTTAGGCCGTTTATAATCGGCTTTGTCATAGCGTACATACTTATGGCGCCCTGCCGCTTTATTGAAAAATTTTTGGAAAAGCGCGGAAACAAATGGCTCAAGGAGCACCGCCGCCCCATCGCGGTAGTGACGATCTACGCGGCTTTTATCCTGCTTATCGTTCTGGTGCTTGTGGCGATCGTGCCCGCTATCGTGTCGAACCTGATCGATTTCTATAACAACCTGCCCGAGCTTATAGATGAGTTCGTCAATTGGTTCAACTCCCTCGATCTGGGCGTCACGCTCGGCGAGAACACGCTGTCGCAGCTTTTCGAGAATGAGTATTTCTCGGTACAGCAGCTTTTAAAGTTTTTGGACCTCGCAAACATGAACCGCTACGCCCAGGGCGTCATAAATTTCGGCTCGGGCGTTGTGCACGTGTTTATGGGCCTTATCGTCTCGATCTACATGCTGCTTGACCGCGCGAACTTAAAACGCGGACTGTCGCGCCTGTCGCGGGACATATTCAAAGAAAAGACCCGCTCGTTTGTGGTAAAATATCTTCGCCGCATAAACGAGTTTGCCAACAAGTATATCTATTGCATGTTGGTCGACGCGGTGATAATCTTCGTGCTCGGTTTTTTGGTTATGACGGTCGAGGGCGTCAAATACGCGCCGCTGCTGGGTCTTATGCTTGGCGTGTTCAACCTGATACCCTATTTCGGCGCGATCATAGCCACCGCTGCCATAGGCGTTATCACCGTGTTCACAGGCTCGCTGACTCTGGCGATCGTGGCGGTTGTTTCAATGATAGTCGTTCAGCAGCTCGACGCCAACCTTATTCAGCCAAAGCTGTTCGCGGGCTCGCTGCAGGTCAAGCCGCTGTGGGTCATCTTCGCGGTGTTTGTGGGCGGCGGTCTCTGCGGAACCATCGGAATTTTTTTGGCGGTGCCCATCGCCGCGCTTGGGCGCAGCATAATCATCGACTTTATGGAATACCGCGAAGCCAAGGCCGGTATCCCCAGTCCGCCCCGCGAAGAAGAACCGCCCCCGAAAAAGCATAAGCACCATATACATTTCGGTAAACATAATGATGAGGAATAAAAAAGAAATCCGCGAGGATTTCTTTTTTGCTTAGCGGCGGATCTTGCCGCAGGCTATTTTTATTCCCGAGTTCCCGGACGGTTGTGTCTTAAAATCGTCCGGCTTGCTGTGAATAATTATCACTTTTCCGATGATCTCTTTTACGGTGAATCGGTCGGTCAGCACCGACATGTACGCGTATCCCCGGTTTCCGAAAAGCGGCGGCAGATCGCCGGCATGGCACGGGTGCGGGCTTTCGTTTGGGTCGTAATGCGCGCCCGCGTCGGAAAACGAGTCGGCCGCGTCTCCCGAGCAGCTTGTTCCGCCGTGGATATGAAACGCGAATATGCCGCAGCCGTCATCGGTCGGCAGACCGCATATTTTTGCGGTAACCAGCACGCCGTTTGTCATCTGCCTGAAAGTCACGGTCCCGTGAATGTCCGGGCAGTCACCGCTCCCTTTTACTTCCGCTCGGGCGGCGGAGCATGTGTTATTTTTAGTCATATTATTACCTCCCGAGGTATAATATGACTAAACCAAAGCGTCGGTGAAACAAAATGACCGGCGGGTGTTTAGTTCAAGAGAGCTCTGTCGTTGGCGAATTCCTCGCCGCTGATGTCGGCGAATTTTTTTAGCAGGTCGTCGACCGTGAGCGACTTTTTCTCGTCGCCTTCGGCGCTGTAAATTATCCTGCCTTCGTGCATCATGATAAGCTTGTTGCCGTGGGTTATGGCGTCCTTCATGTTGTGGGTTATCATCATCGCGGTCAGGCCTTCCTCGCGGATAAACTTGTCCGAAAGCTCCAGCACGGTCGCCGCGGTCTTGGGGTCGAGGGCCGCCGTGTGCTCGTCGAGCAGCAGCAGCTTGGGCTTCTGCATTACCGCCATCAGAAGCGTCAGCGCCTGGCGCTGGCCGCCCGACAGCAGTCCGACCTTGGTGGACAGCCTGTACTCAAGGCCGAGGCCCAGGTGGGACAGCATCTCTTTGTATACCTTGCGCTCCTTGTTGGTTATCGCCCATTTAAGGCCGTGGGATTTTCCTCTGCGGTAGGCGATCGACATGTTTTCCTCGATCCACATGTCCGCGGCGGTGCCCATCATCGGGTCCTGGAACACGCGGCCGAGGTACTTGGCGCGCTTGTGCTCCGGCAGGCGCGTCACGTCTGCTCCGTCGATAACGATGCTGCCGCGGTCCACGCGGAACACGCCGCAAATGCTGTTGAGCAGCGTGGATTTTCCTGCGCCGTTGCCGCCGATTATCGTCACGAAGTCGCCTTCGTTAAGTGTCAGGTCAACGCCGCGCAAAGCCTGTTTCTCGTTGACGGTGCCCTTGTTGAACGTCTTGTGGATATTTGTTACTTTAAGCATCCTGCGCCGCCTCCTTATCCGTTTTTCTTTCGGCTATTTTGCGTTTCCAATACGGCACGCCCAGGAATACCGCGACAACCAGAGCCGACAGCATCTTCAGGTCGTTGGCGTCAAGACCCGCTTGGAGAATAAGGGTGATAACCATATAATATATTATGCCGCCGATGACCGCCGCCAGAAGCTTCAGCGCGAAGTTCTTGAATATCCGGCTCAGCAGCACCTCGCCGATAATGACCGCCGCAAGGCCGATAACGATCGCGCCGCGGCCCATGTTGATGTCGGCGAAGCCCTGATACTGCGCCAGCAGCGCGCCCGACAGAGCGACCAGGCCGTTTGACAGCACAAGGCCGATTATCTTGTTGGTCTCGGTGTTGATTCCGTTGGCTCTCGCCATTTTCTGGTTGCAGCCCGTGGCGCGCAGCGAGTGGCCCAGTTCGGTGCCGAAGAACCAGTACATGACCGCGATGATAACGACAACGAATATTGCGCCCGTGAGTATCGCGCCGGAAATGTTGCGCAGAGAGATCATGAGGTCATACTTTTCGACTGAGAGCGGCAGGTTCGCCTTCTGGGACATGATGCGCAGGTTTACCGAGTACAGAATAAACTGGGTCAGAATACCCGCGAGTATGGCCGGTATGCCGAACTTGGTGTGGAAAATTCCGGTTATCAGACCCGCCAGACAGCCCGCGATAAAGGCGATAAGCAGAGCGAGCCACACGTTCATGCCTCCGGTCACGCAGACAACCAGCGTCGCGCCGCCCGTGGCCATGGTGCCGTCGACCGTAAGGTCGGCGACATCCAGTATCCTGAACGTTATGTAAACGCCCATCGCCATAATGCCCCAGATTATGCCCTGCGCTATCGCGCCCGGCATGGGGGCAAAAATACTTAGCATTTATATCATCCTTCCGTTTGTGTTTAGCAAAGAAATTTGCAATGAGGCGGTTCCGCCCCATTGCAAATCCGTATTCGGTTTGATTTTGATTATTCGGCGGCTTCCTCGGCCAGAGCCTCGTAATCATCGGGGATCGTGATTCCCAGCGCCTCGGCGCGCTCGGGTGAATACATCTTTGTGAGATCCTCGGCGTATCTGATCTCCATCTCGGCGGGATCCTTGCCGTTTACAAGTATGTCATAAGCCATCTCGCCCGCGGCCTGACCAAGGTTGTAGTAAGAGATAGAGAGAGTGGCGATGCCGCAGGCTCTGCAGATGCCCTCCTCACCGGCGATAACCGGAATGTTTGCGGGAACCGCGATGTTAGCGACGATCTCGCCGTTGGCCGCAACCGTGTTGTCTGTGGGGATATAGAGCGCGTCCGCGCTGCCGCAGGCCGTTGTGGTTACCGCCGCGATGTCATTGGAGTCCGCGAAGGGATACTCGGTCGTGGTGTAGCCCAGCTTTGCGAGCTCAGCCGCGACGATGTCGATCTGATACTTCGAGTTGGCCTCGTTTGAGCAGTAGAGCAGACCGATGTTTTTCGCGTCGGGCAAAAGCTCTTTGAACATAGCCGCCTGTTCCTCCAGAGGCGCCAGATCGGCTGTGCCCGTGATATTTCTGCCGGTCGTGCCCGTCCAGTCGTCGATATCGAGAGCCGTGGCGTAGTCCGTGATGGATGTGCCCACGATCGGGATCGAGTCTGTGGCGGCCGCCGCTGCCTGAAGCGCGGGAGTCGCGTTGGCAAAGATCAGGTCAACGTTTGAGGAAACCTGCTGATTGGCGATAGTGGCGCATGTCGCGCTGTCGCCGGCCGCGTTCTGAAGATCGAACTCAACCTTGTCGCCCAGCTTGTCCTTAAGAGTGTCCATAAATCCCTCGGTCGCCTTGTCGAGAGCCTCGTGCTGGACCAGCTGAATGAGACCGATGCTGTAGCTCTCGGCGGAATCGGCCTTGGATTCGGCGCTGTCGCCCGATGTGCCGCTTGTGGTTCCTCCGGTGGTGCCGCCGCAGCCCGCCAGAGACATAACCGTGAGAGCGGAAGCGGCCAGAATTGCCAATAACTTTTTCATTTTTTTCATAAAACATAAGCTCCTTTTGGAAAAATTTTTATTTAATTTCGCCTAAAATTTATTTTACCATTTTATCGAAACATTGTCAAGAAAAACTACCAAATAAGACCAATTTTCTGTCTTAAAATTATTCCTAATATTAAAATATCGCCAATTGATTGTTATGAAATATTTACATTATGTATATGAATTAATTAATCATATATAAAACAAAATATGAATTGTACAATGTAATAGGGTGAAATAATTATGAACAGAAAAAAGTTTGATTTTAAACCGATCGGAAAAGCGATAAAAGCGGCGAGATGTGATCGGGGTCTGTCCAGAAACGGATTGGCGGATCTGGTATATATTTCGCCGAGATATATCGCGTCGATCGAAAACAACGGTCAGCACCCGAGTCTGCAAATTTTTTATGATATTATAACCGAACTGAATTTATCGGTGGACAAGTATTTTTATCCCGAGGCGCAAGATAACAAATCGGAACTGCGAGACAGGGTGGACGCGGTTCTTGACACATTGGACGATAAAGATTTAAGCGTGATAATGGCAGCCGCCAAAGCTTTGAAGGACAGAAAATAATTAAGCGAGGTGCGGTCATGTTTAAAATAGATAACGAATTTCAAAATGCCAATATTTCAAGGACGATAAGATTTACCGAAAAGCTTTTTGACGAGCTCAGCATGTACGCGGCAAAAAATAATATATCGTTTAATTATCTTGTGCTGCAGTGCTGCAAATATGCGCTGGATAATCTTGACGATTCCTCAAAGATCGAATAAGGCGGTGTTATAATTTTAAAGTAAAGGCGGGATGGAGATGTTTGGGCGCGGGGCGCGGTTTTTCAGATACCGCTATTTGGTCGCTTTTGTGACGCTTTTTATAATCGGCGATTCTCTGGCGGTGTTCGGCGGACTTGCAAACGGCGGGCAGCGCTTTTTTGCGTGTTTTTTGGTCGGCGGAGCGGCGTGCCTCATCGCCGCCTTTGTTTTCGCGCTGAGAAAAACGCCCCGGTTAGGCTCGGCGGCTATGTGCGCCGCATACCTTGCGGCTCTGCTGCTGGGGCTCGCCACCGCGTCGGGATATTACGAGGCCAAAATGAAAACCGCCGAAGCTTTAGACGGCAGGACCGCCGAGGTTTATTGCCGCATTGCATCGGAGCCGACACCGAGCAGGTCGGGCAAGACCCTTACCGCCGAGGTCAGACCCGAGTCGATAACGGCGGACGACGCGGAATTTGAGCCAAGCGGCAAAATATTTGTGTCGATGCCGCTCGGGACCGAGGCGGAGCGCGGCGACGGGTTTTATCTTAAAGGAAAACTGACGATCCCGACCGATGATCTGGACGGTTTTGATTACCGCCGCTACCGTCTGAGCTGCGGCAGCTGCTTGAATATGTTCGCGGCCGAGGCGGAGGAGACGGAGCTGCGTGTGACGGCCTGTGACAGGTTTTTGTTCGCCGCCGCTGTCGTGCGGAAAAAGATTTTTGATTACTGCGATACGGTATTTCCCGAAGCCGACGCCGCGGCGCTGATGAAGGGAATATTGACCGGCAGCCGCGAGGATTTTTCCGATGAGTTTTACGGGCTCATGTCGGGCTCGGGTTTTATGCACATCGCGGCGGTGTCGGGCCTGCATATAGGCTTTCTGTGCGGCTTTGTGTTTTTTATGCTGAGAGTTTTCGGGCGAAAGACCGGAGCGCTTTTCGCCGCGCCGATCTTGATTTTTTATATGGCTGCCGCGGATTTCTCGCCTTCGGTCGTCCGCGCGGTTATTATGACGTGCATCGTTCTGGCGTCGTGGCTGTTTGAGAAAACTCCCGATCTGCCCACCTCTCTTTTCGCCTCGGCGCTTATCCAGTGCCTGATAAACCCTTTTGTGACCGCGAGCGTCAGTTTTATGATGTCATACATGGCAACGCTGGCGCTGATATTGTTTATGCCGCCGCTTGATCCGCTGCTCAGGCGGCTCAGTTCGGGAGCGGCGCGGATTTTGGGGAAACGCAAAATCTTTTCGTCCGAGAGGGCGGGCAATATCATATACGGCGCGTGCCTCGCGGTCTTGACCTCCGCGGCCGTGTCACTGGCGTGCCAGATAGGAATAACGCCGATAATCCTGCACTATTTCGGTCGCGCGTCATTGCTGTCGTTTTTCGGCAACATCGTTGTGGTCCCCTGCACGATGGTAGTGTTTGTGGCGGGGCTGATCTGCGTCGCTGTTTACTGCGCGAGCCCGAATATTTCCGCGATGCTCAGCTTTGTCGCGGTCTATCCGTTCCTTAAAATTATTATCGCCTTGGCGAATGTCTTTTCAAAATTTTCATATGAGACAATGTATACTCCCGGATTTTTCGCGTCGGCGCTTTATTATTTCCTCGCACTGATATTGCTGAATTTTCTGACCAATGTTTCCGAAAAATACGGCTCAGGTCCCACAAACGCCGAAAATCCGTGATTTTCCCGAATAAAAAATTTTTTGACTTTTTTTGAAAAAACTATTGACAAATAAAAAAATCGTGCTATAATAGGGTTGTAAGTCAAAGAAAGTCAAAGTCAAATTTGATAATAATATGTCGGGAAGTGATTAAAAAGTGAAACTCAGCAATGTTATAGAGGATTTTATCAACGACATGCTGAAGCAGGCGGAGGCGGGCGAGATCGAGCTTCGGCGCAAGGAACTGGCGGACAGGTTCAGCTGCGTGCCGTCTCAGATCAACTACGTCATATCCACTCGGTTTTCCCCCGAAAAGGGGTACCTGGTGGAGAGCCGCAGGGGCGGCGGAGGTTATATCCGCATAAGCCGCGTGGCGTACGACAGCAGCGGAGCCAAGCTGATGCACGTGATAAATTCCGTTGGGAACAGCATAGGCGCGGGCAGCGCGGAGGCGATCGTCAAAAACTGTTATGACTACGGTTTGATCAGCGAGAGAGAGGCAAAGATAATAATGAGCGTCATAAGCGAAAAGGCGCTGCCTCTCAAGCAGCCTGAGCAGGATCAAGTTCGGGCGCGGATCCTTAAAAACGCGCTTGTAAGCGTCGCTTAATGAGCGGAGAGATTTTGAAAGGTGCCGAAAGGCATAGTGATCCCAAAAAGCGAAAACGCTTTTTGGGAAAGAGGAGGTTGATTTTTATGAAATGTCAAATTTGCGGCAAAAATGAGGCCGTTGAGGAAATGCATCTTAATATTAACGGAAAGGTGAGCATGATGTCGGTTTGCCCCGAGTGCGCCAATAAGGTGGCGGGCAGTCTGTTTAAAACCGGCGGCTCGATTTACGAGAGCGCGGGGCTGGGCAATCTGGCGTCGGCTCTCTACGGTCTGGCCGGAGCGCCGTCTCAGAGCTCGGCCGGCCCCGAGATACTCAAGGCGGTCAGCAAGTGTCCGCTTTGCGGCATGACTTATGACGAGTTTGTGTCAAAGGGCAAGCTGGGCTGCGGCGAGTGCTACTCCGCGTTCCACGATCGGCTGCTGCGGCCGCTAAAGCAGATACACGGGACCTACGAGCATGTGGGAAAGATCCCCGAGCGGGGCGGCGGCGAGCTCAAAAACTCGCGCAGGCTCGACAAGCTCAAAATGAGCCTCGACAAGGCGGTGCGCGAGCAGGAGTTTGAAAAAGCGGCGGAGATCCGCGACGAGATCAAGGCGATAAAGGGGGAGAAATAGTATGTGGTATTATGATTACGGCAAGGACGGCGACGTGGTGCTCTCGTCGAGAGTGCGCCTCGCCAGGAACATAAAAGGCCTGCCCTTCCCCGCCGCCGCGGACAAAAAGGGCCGTGACGAGATAATCGAAAAATGCGTCTCGGCGCTGACGAACCGCGAGGACGGAGAGAGAGCCGAAAAGGTCAAGGACATGAAGCTCAAATTTATCGACATGGCGAACATGAGCGATGTTGAAAAACAGGCCATATCGGAGTGCCATCTGATAAGTCCGCAGCTCATCGACGGAAGCGTGCGGCGCGGACTGATACTCAGTTCGGACAGCCGCGTCAGCATTATGATAAACGAGGAGGACCATCTCAGAATACAGTGCATGGAGGCGGGATTTGAGATAGACAAGTGCTACGCCGCCGCCGATCTGATAGACGACTTCGCCGAGGAAAAGCTGGACTACGCGTTTGACAAGGATTTCGGCTATCTGACCTGTTGCCCCACCAACGCGGGCACGGGCCTCAGGGCGTCAGTCATGGTCCACCTGCCCGGCTATGTGCTGACAGGGAAGTTCGGCGAGCTGTCGGACACGCTGTCTCAGCTGGGCCTCACGGTCCGCGGCATATATGGCGAGGGCAGCAAGGGTCTCGGCAACATATTTCAGATATCCAATCAGCTGACGCTTGGCATGACCGAGCAGGATATAATCGACCGACTGAAACAAATAGTGTCCGAGGTGGTCGCGAACGAGAGACAGCTCAGAAATCTGCTTTATAAAAACGACAAGTTCCGTCTGGAGGACAGGGTCATGCGCTCACTGGGAACCCTTGAGAGGGCGGTGCTGATGACGACCGACGAGGCGATGAAGCGTCTGTCCGACCTGCGTCTGGGCATAGCTCTGGGAATAATCGAAGGCGTGAAGCCCGAGACGGTCAACGAGATCACATATTCGATACTGCCTGCGAATATAGTGAAAAATCACAACACGGCAAACGAGTTCTCCCGCGACCTAAAGCGCGGCGAGATAATCAAAAGTTACTTAAAATAAAAAGGATTATATGAAACAGTTTGAAAGGATGTGTTCACTATGTATGAAAACAGATTTACGGAAAGCGCCCAAAAGGCGATAAATTTGGCGGCCGAGAGCGCCATGGAGCTGGGCCACAACTATGTGGGAACAGAGCATATGCTGCTGGGCCTCATAAAAGAGGGCGAGGGCGTCGCGGCGAAGATACTCGAGTCAAACGACATCACCGAGGAGAGCGTCGACGGCGTTATCCATGAGATACTCAATATCGGCAGACCGCTCAGCGAACTGCCCGCAAGCTTCACCCCCCGTACAAAGTATGTGATCGAGCGCAGCGCGGCCGAGGCCGCGAGGCTTGGCCACAACTATGTGGGAACCGAGCACCTGCTGATCGCTCTGCTCCGCGAGAGCAGCAGCATTGCGGCGAAGATACTGATCACGCTGAACGCCAACCCCCAGAAGCTCTACAACGACATTCTGAGTATGCTCAGCGACAGCGACGAGGCGGAGCCTTCTCCGTCCTACGGCGGATATTCGCAGGGCGGCAGACCGGGCAGAGGCAGAGGCGGAAAGGACGACTGCCCGACCCTGATGAAGTTCGGCAAGGACTTGACGCAGATGGCAAAGGAAGGCAAGCTCGACCCGGTCATCGGCCGAGACAGCGCGATAGAGCGCGTGATCCAGGTGCTGAGCCGCCGCTCGAAAAACAACCCCTGTCTTATCGGCGAGCCCGGCGTGGGCAAGACCGCCGTGGCCGAGGGCCTTGCGCAGAAGATCGCCTCGGGACAGGTGCCCGAGATACTCAGGAACAAGAGGATCGTAACGCTCGAGATGTCCTCAATGCTGGCGGGCGCCAAGTATCGCGGCGAATTTGAGGAGCGCCTCAAAAAGGCGATGGACGAGGTTCGCAAGTCGGGCAGGGTCATTCTGTTCATCGACGAGATCCACACGATAATCGGCGCGGGCGCCGCCGAGGGCGCGATAGACGCGGCGAATATTCTAAAGCCCGCCCTCTCAAGAGGCGAGATACAGATAGTGGGCGCCACGACTCTGGGCGAATACAGAAAGCACATCGAAAAGGACGCGGCGCTTGAGCGCAGGTTCCAGCCCATCACGCTGGACGAGCCCACTCAGGAGGAAACTCTGGAGATACTCAAGGGTATACGCGACAAGTACGAGGCGCACCACCGCGTGAAGATATCCGACAAGGCGCTGGAAGCGGCCGTGTCGCTGTCGTCCAGATATATTTCCGACAGGTTCCAGCCCGACAAGTCGATCGACCTGGTTGACGAGGCGGCGTCCCGCCTCAAGCTCAAAAACATGACCGCGCCGCCCGACGTGCGCAGTCTTGAGGAGCAGATCGAGTCGGTCAAGACCGAGAAAGAATCCGCCATCACCACTCAGGAATATGAAAAGGCGGCGAAGCTGCGCGACAAGGAGCGCGAACTGCGCGAAAAGCTGCGCGAGACCAAGGAAAACTGGACGCAGGGCAGCTCGGGCGACCAGGCGGTCGTTACCGAGAACGAGATAGCCGAGATCGTGTCGCTCTGGACGGGTATTCCCGTAAAGACATTGGAGGAGACCGAGAGCGAGCGTCTGCTCAAGCTCGAGGAGATACTGCACAAGAGAGTTGTGGGCCAGGACGAGGCCGTAACGGCGGTCGCAAAGGCCATCCGCCGCGGCAGAGTGGGCCTCAAAGACCCCAAGCGCCCCATAGGCTCGTTCATATTCCTGGGCCCCACGGGCGTCGGCAAGACCGAGCTTTCCAAGGCGCTGGCCGAGGCCATGTTCGGCGACGAGGACGCGGTTATCCGCGTTGATATGTCAGAGTATATGGAAAAGCACTCGGTGTCCAGACTGGTCGGCTCGCCCCCGGGATATATCGGCTACGACGAGGGCGGCCAGCTGACAGATAAAGTCAGAACCAAGCCCTACTCGGTAATACTGTTCGACGAGATCGAAAAGGCGCACCCCGACGTGTTCAACATCATGCTCCAGATACTGGAGGACGGAATACTGACCGACAGTCAGGGCAGACGGGTCGACTTCCGCAACACTATCATAATCATGACCTCGAATCTGGGCGCGCGGCTCATAACCGGCGGAACCAAGTCTTTGGGATTCTCGGCGGCCGATGAGAGCGCGGAGGAGGAAAAGGATTACGACAAGATCAAGGAGAGCGTTCTCGGCGAGCTCAAGCAGGCGTTCAGGCCCGAGTTCCTCAACAGGATCGACGAGATCATCGTGTTCCGCAAGCTCAGCCGCGACGATATAAAGAAGATCGCGGGCATGATGCTGGGAACGCTGGCCGCGAGACTTGAGGAAAACGGCATCAAGGCCGAGTTCACAGACGCGGCGATCGACAAGATCTCCGAAAACGGCTTCGACGCGACCTACGGCGCGCGTCCGCTCAGAAGGGCGATACAGTCCGGCATTGAGGACATGATCGCCGAAAAGATGCTCGAGGGCAAGATAAAGCCCGGCGAGACCGCGACAGTGGACGCCTCCGAAAACGGCTTCGACATAAAATAAAACACAGACGGCGCAGCTTAAGCTGCGCCGCCCGATTTTTTATTTTACGTCGATCACAATGTCGTCGACCGCGGTATCAAAGTTGTTAAAATTCGTGTCCCAAACGGTGCTCTCGACGAGCGGTAAGCTGTGCCGCCCTTTTCGCGCGTCCTCGTTGACCCTGATCCCGAAGCTGTAAAACGGTTCCCCGGCTTTGACGCTTATTGTCGTTCTGCCTATAAACACCGAGAGGACCCCGTCGTATGTGTCCGGAAAACAATAAACCTCATTGTTTTCGTCAATATCGAAAAACTCAAAATCGTTGTCGAGCGTCCAGTCAAACATAAACAAGTCGGTTTCAAAATCCCTGTCCGCGATAAGGCTAACCACCGCGCTCTCTCCGGGCGCGAGCTCCGTTTTGTCAAGTCTTACGCTGATTTTAAGTGAATTATCCCCGGGCTGCTCGGTCTCTCTCGGAGGCCGCGTCGCCGGCGCATCGGTAGAAGCGGGCGTCAAAGTCGGAGCGGGCGTCGGAGTATCCTTCGGTTCATCGGCCGTTTCGAAAAAGGCGGTATACAATTGCGCCGCCCCGCATAAAGGCTGCTGATTATTGTCCCACAGGTAGGCTTTAATTTCGCCGATATTTAAATCTATATTGTCAAATACCAATTCCGGTAAATATTCTTTTATTTCGGCTTGCTTGAGCGTGCCGTTTTCGTCGTATGCGGCCAGAAGTACTTTCGCGTCTGCGATATTCTCGCCGTTCACGGTTGTCACGGTCACCGAGCTGTCTCTCGCGTCGGTTATCATTATTTCGGGTCCGCTTCCGTCCGAGACCGCCAATACTGTTGTTTTTTCGCTCTCGGCTCCGTTTCCGTCTGTATTGTACGCAGTTACCCAGATCTCTGTTTTGTTTCCGGGCGTTATGCCTTGGATCAGCGCCGTGTATTCCCCGTTTTGATTTGTCATCTCGTATGATGTGGTTATCTCTTTTCCTAAAGGATTGGTTTCTTTGATGTTGAGGAGCACGCTCGAAATATTTTCGCCCGAAACAACAGCCGTCACGCTGTCGTTATTTTTAACGGTTCCCGAGGGCAGTGTTAAATTTTCGATCACGGGCGCCGCCGCGTTTACCGAAAAGCTCAGCTCGACCGGGGCTGTCATGGCATTGCCCGCGCTGTCCGCGGCGTAAATCGCCGCTGTATGATCTCCCTCCGCGAGGTCTGTCACCGGATATGTGAACTTGCCGCTTGTTGAGTCATAGTAATCGTCAAGATTGCTCATATTTACCTTTTCCTCGCCGTCGATCGAGAAGCCAAACTCGGCTATGCCGCTCATATCGCTGATTAGAGCGGTTATTTCCTGCCCCGTTCCGCTGTTTGAGCTTTTGAATGCGCTTACCGCGGGAGGCATATTGTCGGCCGCGAGTATGTACTGTCCGGGTTTGGTTATTTCAAGCTCGACAAGGCTGTTCGAGCTGTTAAGCGCGCCGCCCATGCGGATATAAACGCATTTGTCGGCATCCCATTTGTATATCGCGATATCGTTCAAGTCGGTCACGCCCGCGTCGCTCAGCTGCGCCTGAGTGTATTCGATCGAAAGGAGCATTGGGCTGTCGGTAAAGTCGCTTACCTCAACGCCGTCCAATTCAGCGCTCACGATATAAGGCTCTCCGAGAGTTGTGGCGATGCTCGCGCTTGCGGCATCGGCGGTTTCGTCGTTTATCGCTTCGATTGCCGAGGCCTCGATCTCGTCTTTGGGGCTTGTTATGCTTACCCAAAGATTTTTTACGCCGTTTTTGAATTTCTTTACCGCCGCTTTGCCCTTTTTAACGCCGCTGTCAAGCCAGCCGGAAACCGTGTCCCAGCATGATGAGACAAAATCTGTTATCGGCTTGGTCATAAGAGCCATCAAGTCCTCTACGCCGACGAATTTATTTTCAACGTCTTTTTTTATATCCGATTGAGATTGCAGATATATTGTGTCGTTAGCGTATAATCCGCTTTCGCTTTCATATTCATAGCCCTCAACGCCGGACAGACCCGTATCTATGCCGAAATCAAGTATTAATTGAGCGCCTATCGGAATATCTATTTCGACGCCTTTTTGATATTCGCTGATCGTGCTGTATGTTCCCGTTTTTCCCGATTTCATCATTGCGTTGGCGGCGTTTTTCATTCCGATAAGTCCAAAAAATCCCTTTTTACCTTCAGAAAATTTTTTCAGACCGTCATCGCTTGCCGCCACGGACTGCGCCGCGCTTCCCGAATAGCTGACGGTATATTTGCTTGTCATACTCTCTTTTTTCAGTGAGAGCTCTTTTTCGTGATTTTTTATTGATGTAAAAGAAAGTTCGCTTAAACCTTTTGTGTTATGTTTGGCGCTGAGGCTAACCGAGTTATCGACAAAGCTCTCGCCCTTTCCGAACAGTCCTCCTTTTATCGACGGACTGTCTTTTGATTGTCTTTCGAGTACCTTTTTACCGTATGAGAGATCAAAACATTTATATCCCGCGTTGGCGCTTATTTCGCTTTTACTCGTCACGTCGCTTTTATTGGAAGAGAGCGAATATGTGAACAGGGTATTTCCGTTAATTGCGAACAAATCGGTTTCTGCTTCTCCGCTGCCGAGACCGGCTTTTACGTTTCCGAGCTTCGCGCCGGCCGAAAGCAGCGCCGAACTGCTGCTGGTGTATGAATCTACCGGAGCGTCGAGTTTATTTATAAGATATCGAGCCGCCATATTGGAGCTGCCGCTTTCCAAAAACGTCTTCAGCATAAATTTTGACAGTCCCCATATATCGTCGCTGTTGTGAATATCAAAATCATCGTCTTTAAATGTAGCGCCTATGCCCGAACCGTATGATGCCTTTCCGTTTATGTCTCCGGCGCTCATTTCGGAACCGGCTATGCCTTTTGACTTGGCGCCCGCGAAAAGCCCCGCTTTTGCCGAGAGCGCGATGCTTGCGTTTTCCGATGTGGTCACGGTAAGTTTGGTTTTATTATTCACATTTTCGCGGGTCAACAAAAGAGTTTTTTTCTCGGTTGCATCAAAACCAATGTCTGCGATTCTCGCTTCGGCCTCAAGATTGCCGATTTTTCCGCCGGCACCTATGCCGATACCGATATTTTTCCCGTTTGTGACAGTAGCCTCATAGCTTGATGTGAACGCAAGCGGCTTGACGGTAACACTAAGCACGTCATTGACGCTCGGTATACCCGTTCCGAATACCTCAACGGAATAATCCTTGCTCTTTTTGATATTCTCTATTTTAACGCCGGCATAACCGTTTTCGTCGGTGATAGTGTCGCTCGCCTTTCCGCCGTCAATTCTGTAGCTCACGGGCATATTAGTATACGGGTTTCCGTTGTTGTCAAGAACCTTGAACCACCCGAAAGCCGTACCGTGCCCGTTTATGGTAACATTGTTAATATTCTCCGGCATATCGTGTGAAGGTTCCTTGGTAGGCGTGGGTGAAGGTGTAATATCTCCGCCCGGCCAGGTGCTGTTGAAGTGGATTGTGGCGTTTAATAAATAATCATTTCCATATTCTATAATTATATTTTCCCATTCAGATACATTTCCGTTATAATATACGTCTGTTAAATTTTCACAATAGAATGCGCTATTGCCAATGCTAATTATATTCTTAGGCAAAAATATATCCTTGAGACATACGCAACCATAAAATGCACCATCACCAATACTTTTTATGTTGTCCGACAATTTTATATTCGCTAAAGAAATACAACCATAAAATGCAAATTCATCAATGCTTATTACACTATTTGGTATGGCTATATCTGTTAAATTTTTACAATCGTCAAATTCTGACCATCCAATATTTGTAATCTTATCACTCAAGGACACACTTTTTAAACTTTTACAATCTCTAAACGTACATCCTTGAAGGCTTTTAACGCTATTTGGAACGATTATATTTGTTATGCCACTACTTTCAAAAGCACTCGACCCAATGTATGTTACGCTATCGGGAATTGTTATATTGGTTAAACTCGGGCAGCTTGAAAATGCCCCATAGCCAATACTTGTTACGCTGTTCGGGATATATACGTCCTTTAAGTTTCGGCACATGTAAAACACTGATTCGTTTATTTTTGTCACACTGCTTGGTATATTTATGCTTGTTAAGGAATTGCAAGTACTGAATGCTCCATCGCTAATACTAGTCACGCTATTCGGTATAGTTATACTGGTTAGATTATGACAAGCTGAAAACGCATTTTCAGCAATACAGTTAGTTCCTGCATTAATTGTATATTTTTTTATATCTTGCGGTATTTTTTCAGGATCACACCTGATTAAATTATTACCTATATAAAGCACTCCGTCTGTCCAATTGTTTTTGTTATTATAATATGCCGTGTAATAAAATACACCATCACCAATTTTCATAATATTACTCGGTAGTATTATATCTGCTAAATTCTGACAGTGATAAAACGCATAATTGTCGATGCTAATTACACTATCTGGAATATTTATGCTTTTTAAGTTTTCACAATAGCTAAAAGTTTCTCGCCCTATAGATGTTACCCCATTTTCTATATCTATATTTGATAAATTATAACATTTGCTAAACGCTTCATCCCCAATACAAGTCACACTTTTAGGTATTTCAATACTTGATAATTCGTTGCAAAATAAAAACGCATTATCTGCAATACATCGTGTTCCTTTTTGTATTATACAGCTACTGATTGTTTCCTTTGCTTTAATTAAATGATTCCCAATATAAAGAACTTCAGAATTCCAATTATCCTCATTATTATAGTATGCTGTATTATAAAATGCCATTGTGCCAATATTTGTTATATTGTCCGGCATGAGAATAGTTGACAATTTATCACAATTTGAAAAAGCATAATCATTAATACTTACTATGCTTTCTGGTATATTTAAACTTGTTAATTCTTTGCAATTTGCAAACGCATTACTTCCAATTTTTATTACGCTGTTTGGGATATTTACTTTAGTTAATTTGGTACAATTACCAAAGGCAAAATCATCTATGATCGTCACGGTGTTTGGAATTTCTATACTTGTCATATCAGTACAACTGTTAAATGCTTCGTATCCAATACTTGTAACCGGCAAATCATTAATTTTATCAGGTATGATAACTGAAGTGACCGTCGTCGAACAATTAATTATTTCTATATGATCTCCATCTATTACATACGTTAAATAATTATATTTTAAATTTCCATCTGTTCCTGCATTTGTGACAGTCGGCACGAAGATAATTGTTGACATAAGTGCGAGGGCCAAAACCAAACTTAAAATTCTTTTCATAATGTTTCCTCCGATTTATTTTTGGTAGTGTCAAACAGACACCCCTAATTTTATTATAAATTTGATTTAAATGTCTATTTTTACGAGGTTTTTGCTTTTT
>CANRHV010000029.1 GCA_947630505.1 uncultured Monoglobus sp.
TCATCTCTTTGATTTTCACTTGAATATCTTGCATACGCTGCACCTCTTGTCATTTCTGTTCTCCTTTCATCACATCAAAGGAAGAGGGGGATGATTGAAAATCCCCCTTGAATTCCCTCTGTATTTTTCATTGGTTGATTCAGGAAAAATGTGAATTTCCCCTATTCCCCCATATTTTTCAATTTAGAGTTGTCAATAATTTTCTGCAGTTTGTCACCGCAGCCGCACCTGTTCAGATGTTCAATTATCGCAAGCTCCACAAACTCGCCAATTTTGAGGTCATTTTCGATACAGTATTCATTCATTAGAAACTGCAGCTTTTCAGACATGAATATGGTTCGCGATGATTTTTTGCCTGATATCTTATACCTATATTCCTTCATCTTTTCGTCTGCCGATAGAAATATCCTCAATTTATCCTCGTTTTCTTTGATATATTTTAAAATATCCTCATAGTTTTCTGATTTTGTATTTGCCATTATAATCATCCTTTCATTTTTAACACAAAAAAGGCATATGGACGACTGATGTCCATATGCCAAATTTTTATTGTTATATTGGTCGTCTTACTGTGGGTATATTGTCAATTATAAAGTCCAGAAACTTATTAATGTTGTATCCGTGCAATGCTGAATAATATACAGGTCTTTTTATTATCAGTCCTGTTGAAAGTTTTACCCTACTTTGAACAGATACTGATTTTTCAATCAAAAATTGCTCCAATTCAGAATCGGGCTTTTTATTGAGATTGTTCCAATGCCTTCCCTTCATAGCAAAATCAGCTTGATTTATAGCTACAAGTATTCTATCACTTTGAATGTTAGGCAATATAACATCATTGATTAATCTGTATGTTGTTCCCATGTCACGATTAGAGCCGTCTATTATTACAAGAGCTAAGTCTATGAACCCATACTTGACACCATTATATGTATAAGTCTTGTTCAATAGGTTGATGATACCTTTTGAATGAACTAAATCGTTATATGTACCATCACCCAAACCCGGCGTATCCCATAATCTTATATCTTCATTCAGAGAATATGCGTCAATACTCATAGTTTCTGGGTCAACACCATCACCAACAGTCGCGACATCTTTTTGAAATACTGTATTCAAAGTTGTTGATTTACCTGCGCCTGTGACGCCTGTTATCATTACGTCAAGAGGGTGGACGCCAAGTTGTACAAGTTTTGATACTATGGTGCCTTCTCTGTATTTACTGTAGTTCATTTGATTTTTCCTTTTATTAGTATTTTTTCTGTCTCTCAATTGAACAAGCTATGGCGTCAATAGCCGTTGTTTTAATTTTCGCTCCACAATGTGGACATACATTAGGCTTTACAGTTTTATAATAAATAAATTTGCCACATTTATGGCATTTTGCAACTAACGGCAATTTATTAGGCATGAATAACATATTATAACTCCTTATCAGCCAAATATACTCCCCAATATACCCTTTACAAGACCAACTGCGCCGCCTACAACGCCGCCCACGACTCCTCCGACTACCTCACCGGCTTTTCCAAAGATTGAGCCAATTTCCTTGCCCACATCCGCTCCGGTTTCTGCACAGTCAACGATAGATTCAATCAATTCGCTTCTAATTTCTCTGTTATAATCTTTCAGTTTATCATTATCTTTCCATACTTCAACATCATCATTCATATTGGCAGCTATAATAATTCTTTTTTCTTTAGGAGACATTTTTACAATATAATACATAAGCTTTGACAAATTGTACGGTGGCTGCTGATCTTCACCGTTTTCTTTGTAACCTGCACTGTAATAAATTGGGTCAACAGAAATCCCGGTCGATTCCTTTATTCGCAACTTTACAGAAGCAACCTTTTCATTCAAAAATTTATCAAGTGTTTCATCCGGTCTGTTATTTTGAAAATCCCAATGCTTTCCTTTCATTGCAACATCTGCTTGATTGATAGCCACGAGCAGACGTTTTTCTGCTTCTTGCTTAGTACCAAGATTTGGAATAATAACTTCGTTTATTAACTGATATGAAGTTCCCAAATCTCTCGAACTGCCATCGAGAATAACCAGAACAAGGTCAATCAACAAGTTACCATTCGAGTCACGCTCATTGAGCTTTTTTACAATATTTTTAGCATGGCGTGTGTCGGCTTCTTTGCCATCTCCCAGTCCGGGACTGTCCCACAAAACAAGGTTTTTAAGATTGTATTTCTCGATTTCCATTGTTTCAGGATCAGGAGTACAGCCGACTTTTGCAACTTCAGTACCAAACAATGCGTTTATTGTTGAACTTTTACCGCAACCGGTAGCTCCAGTAATCATTATATTAATTACTTGATTTCTGAGGTTTAGCAGATACTGTATGATTTTTGACTTGTCCTCTTCGGAAATTTTTAAGTTGTTAATTATTTGATACAACTCATCATTTTTGACATTGTTACTCATTTTTATCCTTCTTTCTTTTTTGATTTATTTTTTCATGCTCTTTTTCAGTAGATTCACGGATCATTCGTCTTACACTTTTTTCTGAATAATCATATTTTTTTGCCAATGCCTTAATATTTCTGCCATTATATTCTTGGATTATCATTTTCTTAACACACTTGCTGTCCAAAAATCTTACAGGAAAATTAACTTGTGTTCCTTTGAACATCTGATGAAGTGTTAGAGCAGCTTCAACACCTAATTCCTCGCTTATTTCCCTGTATACCTTGTGGAATAGATTAATGTCATATTGACTCATATTTACCACCTCTGATACGCATTTTAGCATAGTATTTGGAGCGGTACAAATACCATTGACAGGGAATTTGTCCTTAGAAATGTCAATAGTTTTCATATCTCATTTGCTCCATTTTTTACTATATCAGGCGCATTTTCAACGTTGTAGAAAACAATTACAGAAAAATCTGGGTTTAATATGTATACCGCCCTGAAAAAATTATTTGATATTTTTTGAGATATTTCGGGAATTGCCGTATTGATTGATTCCCTCAATATATCAGATGTTTTGATTGCGTCCTCCGAGTTTTCGACAATAAGAATATAACCTCCGAGGTCAGCTTCTGTTCTGTCAGTTCCGTAGTTGCTGTCAAGAATTTTGATTGTTTCAAAGACTGATTCAAAAATTTCATCTGGAATGTTTTCTGAATGCAAATCATTTTGTGAAATTAATTTTACCATTTTTATCTATCCTTTCATGTAGATTAGTTAATATGTACATATCAGAATTATGATATATGCTTGAAAGAATAGATGTTACTGTTTTTCTGCTATAGTAGCCCAACAGTAGATAAAAAATGCCCCGGAGCGTTGATTGCTCCGGGGTTTTTGATCCCAAAACGGGGATTTTGCTGGCGGAGAAGGAGAGATTCGAACTCTCGCGCCGCTTTCACGACCTACACCCTTAGCAGGGGCGCCTCTTCGGCCTACTTGAGTACTTCTCCGAATTTATAAATATTAAATTAATGTGGCGGAGAGGCAGAGATTCGAACTCTGGGTGCTTTCGCATCACTAGTTTTCAAGACTAGCTCCTTAAACCACTCGGACACCTCTCCATACTTATAATCGCAGCGGCTCTCGCATGCGACTTGATAAGTATACCACAAGCAACAATAATTTGTCAATAGTTTTTTGTTTTAAAAATTATTTTTTTCAAAAATAATTTTTAAAACTTTGACGTGCTACCGAAGCCTCCGTTGCGGACGCCGTCGGCGTCATCGTCGACGGTTATGCCGTAGGGGGTGAAAATTCCCTGTACAAACCCATCTCCGCGGGCTATCTTAACGGTCTTATTCATATTGGTATCATTTGTTATTTTGATAAAAATATGCCCCTCGTTGTCGGAGTTATAATAATCGCTGTCGATTATGCCGACCGTGTTGTTAAGCTGCAGTCTGAACTTAAAGCCGAGGCCGCTGCGGGGATAGAGGCAGAGGACCCACCCCTCGTCGATACGCGCCCTTATGCCGGTGGGAACCGTCGCTGTCTCGCCGGGGGCAAGCTCAAAATCGAGCGTCGAGAAAAAATCATATCCGGCGCTTCCCGCTGTGGCGCGGCGCGGCAGCTTTATCTCGGAGTATATTTCATCAATTCTTTTATCATCAATGCCGAGACCGCTCATGGCCTCTCGGAACTGTTTGATGCTTACTTTTTTAAATTCAGCTATACCTTTCATCTTGTCACCTCTATGCCGTGTGCAGAACTATGCTGCCGATCTCGCGTGTTTTTTTTACGTCAATAACTCTTTGGTTCGGGCTGCCTTTCCAGAAAAGCTTCGGATCGAACGCCTCCTGAATAAACCTGCCGTCAACGATAACATCTAAATATTTTATGACGGGCAGATCGCTGATCTCCTCATATGTGTATCCGGTGTAGAGCCATTGCGTCTTATTCGGATATTTTTCGCGTATCTCTTTGGCAAGCGCCGCTATATCGCCGCGGTTCGCGTGGTGGAGCGGATCGCCGCCGCTGTATGTGATGCCCGAGATATAGTCCTTATCAAGCTCGGTGAAAAGCTCCTGTTTTTCGACATCGCCGAAAGGCAGGCCGCCGTTTTCGTCCCAGGTGACCGGATTCTGACAACCGGGGCAGTCGTGCTCGCAGCCGGCCACCCAAAGCACTACCCGAAGGCCGTCGCCGTTCAGCATATCATCTTTTGTTATATTGTGATAACGCATGTCCTACATACTTCTCCTGTCTCTGATTTCCGCCATTTTTGCGTCGTTTAATCTTGTGTCGCCTTTGACTCTCGAATACGACAGATAGCCGTTCATGCGGTCGATCTTGGTCAGGTTTTTGCTGCCGCACTTGGGACAAACATCCATTTCAAGCTCCTGATGTCCGCAGTCGTCGCAGTACGCCAGCGAGAGATTCACGCCCTCATAAAAGCCCATATCCATCGCGCGGTGGATAAGCGTCTCGATCGCTTTTTTGTTATAGTCTATAGGATATTTTACATACTGTATCTTGCCGCCGTTCATCAGGTCCCAGAAACGCTTCTCAAGGTCCTGCTTGCGGATGGGGCTTATGTCCTCGGCAACATGGCAGTGGAAACTGTTTGTCACATACTCTCTGTCGGACACGTTTTCAACAATACCGAACTTCTTTCTGAACTGCTGAACCTGAAGTCCGCAGAGGCTTTCGGCGGGAGTTCCGTAGAGAGCGTACAGATGTCCGTCCTCTTCCTTGAACCGGGCGACCTTCTCATTGATGTGCTCCATGACCTCGAGGGCGAATTGTCCGTCCTCGACCATCGACTTCTTGTTGTGAAGCTGCTGCAGCTCGTTGAGCGCGGTAATGCCGAAAGAGGCGGTGGCAGATTTGAGCAGAGGCTTGATCTTGTCGTGGAAATTAAGATGTCCGCCGTAGAAACCTCCCTCGCAGTACGCGAGAGGATTGGTAGACGCGCGCATCTCACCAAGATACTCATAGGTGCGTATATGCAGCCTTCTGATAAGCTCAAGATAATAGTCAAGAACCTCGTAGAAATCCTTGCTCTCTTTCTTGGCCTTGGCGTATATCATGGGCAGATTAAGCGATACCGCGCCGATATTGAAACGTCCCACAAAAACGGGCTCGTCGTTCTCGTCGGCGGGCTTCATGCCGCCTCTCTCAAACCAGGGAGACAGAAACGCTCTGCATCCCATAGGTGAAATAACTTTTTTGTATTTTTTATAAATGCTCGCAA
Source organism: uncultured Monoglobus sp. (assembly GCA_947630505.1). GTDB lineage: Bacteria > Bacillota > Clostridia > Monoglobales > Monoglobaceae > Monoglobus. The sequence continues at coordinate 5,681 of CANRHV010000029.1, forward strand.
CATATCCCTCGCCTGTAAGGGAGAGCCAGTCGGGATACATTGTTTTCGCGGAACACTCAACGCCCGCGCGGAACACGTCCTCAAGCTCCTTACCCGGGCCGTGGAGCTCCTCGTCGTAAAGGAAGACGATTTTGGGGAACAGAACCGGCTTTTTGCACTCTTTTTTGCCCTGTCCGTTTTTGTGAACTTCGAGCAGAGCGATGGTCGCCATTTTTTCAAATTTGGCGGTGCCGAGGCCCGCGGTCACGGTGATAAACGGATAGTCGCCGCGGCTTGACGCGACGGTGTTGAACTTGTACTCCCAGCCCTGGAAGCCCTGCTCAAAATCGCGCTTAATGTCTTTCATCGTCTCTCTCTCGGCGGCTTCCTCGGAAATACCCAAACTCAGATAGTGCGCCTTGTTTTTCTTGTATGTCTTTTCGGCGTAAGGCGCCAGTATCTTGTCAACCTCGGGAACGGTGAAGCCGCCGTACTGCTGGCTCGCTGCCGACAAAACTATATCGCCGATAACATCAAACGCCACATCCAAAGTCTTTGGCTCGTTGTACCAGAGATTACCCATTTCAAATCCGCCTGTCAAAACGCTCTTAACGTCAAAGAGGCAGCAGTTCATGGTGTCTCGTCTTGCCGACATATCATGAACATAAATATAGCCGTCTCTGCATGCCTGAAGCTCCTCGACCGTCATAAAGAATTTCTGATACAGTTCTTTGTTAAGCTGATTGAATATAAGTGAGCGCTTTGTCGAAACCAAAGCCGAGTCGGAGTTTGAGTTCTCCTTGTCGCCTATGTACATAATCGCCTGGCTCTTTTGGTAGACCTCGTCCAGCATGTGAACAAAGTCCTGCTTATAGTTGCGATAGTCGCGGTAGCTCTTCGCTACGATAGGATTAACCAGATCGAGGGCGCCCTCAACGATATTGTGCATCTCGGCGATGTGTATCTCATCTTTACCCATATTGAAAACTCTGTTGTCCACAAACGAGCAGATATTGTTAAGGTCCTCCGGAGTAAAGGTTATAAGGGCGCGGTTGGCGGATTTTGTGACCGCGGTAACAACTTTCTGTACATTATAGTCTTCTTTTGTACCGTCTTTTTTTATAATTTTTATCATATAGCACACTCCCGTTTTTATAAAATTATGCTATGCCGCCGCTTTTCCCGTCGGTTGAGAAATTACAACATTTAGGGCAATCGCGGTTCGATTGACACAACATATAGTATATTAGCACACTTTTTCAAAAAAATCAATACCCTTACCACTCAAATTTTCACAGAGCCTCAGCGCCCGCAAACAGCGTATATACGGCGCGGGCGGGGCTTCGCTCCGAGATTCTGTAAGAATATTGTAATATTTTGTAACAGATTTTTAAAATCAGCGTGTATAAAAAATTATAGCATAACGTTTTTTTCAAAACAAGAGAAATTTTAAAATTGATAAAATTTAAATAAACCGTTAAAAATCAAACTAACTATTGATTTTTTTTTTAAACTGTTGTATAATATACCAATATTATCAAGTAAGTGTTGGCGCGTGATAAACGCACCCAATTTAACAGCGGCTACGCATGCGGAGGAAATATAGGACTTATGGAAAACACAGAAAATCTGCCGGCTTTAATTGACAGCTGCGCCGGGCTTAATCCCGACGAAATCAGGAAACGGGTCGCGGAGGGCAAAGTAAACACATCCGCCAAAACCTCGACACGATCATATAAAGATATAGTGCGCGACAACGTTTTCACGTATTTTAACTTAATATTCGCGGTTCTTGCCGTACTGCTTATTTTGGTTGGTTCATTCAGGAACCTGACCTTTATGGTTGTTATATTTTTTAATACGATAATCGGTATTATTCAGGAGATACGCTCAAAACGCGCTCTTGACAGTCTGAAAATCATCAGCGACCCGAAGGCAACGGTTATCAGATCGGGCTCCGAGCATGTTATTCCTATTAACGAACTTGTGCTTGACGATCTTATCGTGCTGACCGCCGGAAATCAGATCCCCGCGGACGCGGTCGTTATTTCGGGCTCTGTCAATGTGAACGAGTCGCTTATCACGGGCGAGTCGGACGATGTAAAAAAAATCAGCGGATATGAGCTGCTGAGCGGAAGCTTTGTGGTTTCCGGAAAATGCTTGGCAAAGCTCACCAAGGTCGGCGAGGATTCGTATGTTTCAAAACTGACAAAAAAGGCGACAGACGACAAAAGAGAAGAGGAGTCCGAGATGATAAGGGCTCTTGACAAGCTTGTCAAAATTGTCGGCGTTATTATCATACCCATTGGTCTTACGCTGTTCATTCAACAGATGTTTATCGACCATGCGGGATTCCGCGACAGCGTGACGGGCATGGTCGCCGCCGTGATCGGCATGATCCCGGAGGGACTATATCTTCTGGCAAGCGTCGCGATGGTCGTCAGCATAATGCGTCTGGCGCGCCAAAAGGTCTTGGTGCGAAGCATGAAGTGTATCGAAACGCTCGCACGCGTCGATGTGCTTTGCGTGGATAAAACCGGAACTATCACCGAAAACACCATGACCGTCAGCAAGCTTGTCACGGTTGACGGAAACGACAAAAAGAGCGTCGAAACGCTCATATCGACAATGGTTTCGGCAATGGACACCGACAATATCACCATGGCCGCGTTCAAAAAATATTTCACAAAAAAATCCGACGTCAAATCCGACAAAATATGTCCGTTCTCATCAAAATATAAATACAGCGGATGCGTTATAGGCGGCCGCGGATACGTGCTCGGCGCACCCGAATTTGTGCTCCGCGATTCGTTTGAAAATTACAAAAATACCGTTGAGAAATATTCCGCAAAGGGATACAGAGTACTGGTGTTCGCCGAATATAATGGCGAGCCCGACGGAAAAGAGCTTACCGAAATGGCGGAGCCGCTTGGTTTTGTGCTGCTCGAAAACCCGATTCGTCCCGCCGCGAAGGAAACGTTCAAATATTTCGCCGATCAGGGCGTGCAGATAAAAGTGATATCGGGCGACAACCCCGCCACGGTCTCAAGAGTCGCGGCAAAAGCCGGGATCGAGGGCGCCGAAAGTTATATCGACGCCTCAAAATTGACTTCGGATCAGGCAATACTCGACGCGTGCACAAAATACAATGTGTTCGGCAGAGTTGTGCCCGAGCAAAAACGGCAGTTTGTTTTGGCGCTTAAAGCGCTGGGAAAGACTGTCGGCATGACCGGAGACGGAGTGAACGACGTTTTGGCCCTGAAAGAGGCGAACTGCAGCATCGCCATGGCCTCGGGTAGCGACGCGGCGTCTCAGGTGTCGCAGCTTGTTCTGGTCGATTCGGACTTTTCAAAAATGCCCTCGGTTGTCGGCGAGGGAAGAAGAGTGGTAAACAACGTCCAGCGCACGGCCGGCATGTTTCTCGTGAAAAATATTTTCTCGCTGCTTCTCGCTATCTTTTCTGTTGTTGTGGCCTGCGGCTATCCTATGGAGCCGTCGCAGGTTTCGCTTTTGGCGATGTTCACTATCGGAACTCCGGCGTTTTTCCTGTCGCTTGAGCCGAACAGGAACCTGATCAAAGGCCGATTCCTTATCAACGTGTTTAAGAAAGCTATACCCGCGGGCCTCACGGACTTTATTGTGGTAGCCGGCTTGGTCGTTTTTGGAAAGGTTTTCGGCGTGGACGATGTGAGCATATCCACGGCCTCGACAATTTTGGCATCACTGGTGGGCTTTATGGTGCTCTATCATATTTCAAAGCCTATGAACACGTTCCATATAATCCTGTTGTCGGCCATGATTGCGGGCTGGCTCGGCTGCTCTATATTCTTAAACGATTTGTTCGCGATGACCTTAATGAGCCCGCGCTGCATTTTGATTCTTGCCGTATTCCTGCTTGCCACGGACCCTCTGCTGAGAGGTCTCCGCTTTGCTGTTGAGTTCATTTTTGACAAAATTTTTAAGAATAAATAAAAGTTAAAATTTTCTATTGACAAATAATTTATATGTGCTATAATAGTATTAGCAAAACATATTAAACATATAGGTTATATTGACTTTATGAAAAGAGGTTATGTCAAATGTCAAAAATCTACACAAAGATCACGGATCTAATCGGAAATACTCCGCTTTTGGAGCTTTCAAATTTTGAGAAAAAGAACGGACTTGAGGCAAAAATAATCGGTAAGCTGGAATATTTCAACCCCGCGGGCTCTGTCAAGGACAGGATAGCAAAGGCCATGATAGAAGAGGCGGAGGAAACCGGAAAGCTGAAACCCGACTCGGTTATAATTGAGCCCACATCGGGCAACACGGGAATAGGCCTCGCCTCGGCCGCGACAGCCAAAGGTTACAGAATAATCATCACAATGCCCGAAACCATGAGCATGGAGCGCCGCAATCTGCTCAAGGCCTACGGCGCCGAGCTTGTGCTCACGGAAGGCAGCAAGGGTATGAAGGGAGCTATCCAAAAAGCGGAGGAGCTTGCTAAAGAGATCCCCAACAGCTTTATACCGGGACAGTTCACAAACCCGGCCAATCCCGCCTGCCATAAGGCTACGACGGGCCCCGAGATATGGAACGATACTGACGGCGAGATCGACATATTTGTTTCGGGAGTCGGAACCGGCGGCACGATCTCGGGCATCGGCGAATACTTAAAATCAAAAAATTCGAATATCAAAGTCGTGGCTGTTGAGCCTGCATCCTCGCCAGTGCTCTCAACAGGCAAGGGCGGCCCCCACAAAATTCAGGGCATAGGCGCGGGATTCGTTCCCGAGACCCTCAACACCGAGATATATGACGAAATAATAACCGTTACAAACGAAAACGCTCTGAAAACCGGCAAAGACGTGGCTCGCGCAGAAGGAATGCTGGTCGGAATATCCTCGGGAGCCGCAGTTTGGGCAGCGGCCGAGCTCGCCAAAAGACCCGAAAACAAAGGCAAAACAATCGTGGCCCTGCTCCCCGACACAGGCGAGCGGTATCTCTCCACAACAATGTATGACTAAAACTTAAAAATAAAATACGGCACGAATCCGCAAAATGCGGCCCGTGTCGTTTTTTTATTTATTTCCGCGTATGTTTGCAATTCAAAAACCAATGTGTTATACTGTATATAGATAAAAATAAATTTAAAAACGGGAAGGATATTATGAAATTACTTTTGGTTGAAGATGATTTAAGCTTAATAAACGGACTTTCATTCGCCTTAAAGAAACAAGGCTTTGATTTGGACATAGCGCGCACAAGCGAAGAAACGTCGGCTATTTTCGCGGACGGAAAATACGACTTGGTTATTTTGGATGTGTCGCTTCCGGACGGAAACGGCTTTGATTTATGCAGGACAATACGCAAAAAATCAAAAGTGCCGATCATATTTTTAACCGCCGCGGACGAGGAAACGGATATTACAATGGGCCTTGACATCGGCGGCGACGACTATATCACAAAGCCATTTAAGCTGTCGGTTTTAATATCGCGGATAAACGCGATACTGCGCAGAAGCGGCGGCTTTAAAAATGATGCGGAGCTTAGCTCAAACGGAATAACCGTAAAGCTGTTCTCGGGCGATGTATATAAAAACGGCAAGCGAATAAATTTGACGGCCGGAGAATATAAGCTGCTTTGCATGTTTATGAAAAATCCCGATATTGTCTTATCATCTGACCGAATACTCGGAAAGCTTTGGGACTGCGACGAAAAATTTGTTGATGGCAACACGCTCACGGTATATATCCGCCGTCTGAGAACAAAGATAGAGGATGATCCGAGCGCGCCTAAAATGATCGTTACCGTTCGCGGTATGGGATATAAATGGAGTGTAATATGAAAATATTTACTAACAGAAAAATTAAATCACTTTTTATATTAATGATGTTTTGCGTTTTTGCCTTTGCGGTTGTTTCGACGCTTTTAATGATTTTCGACGTCAAAAATGCGGCGGCGTATATTTTTATCGCGGCAATCGCCGCGTTTGCTGTTTCGCTTGCGGACATATACGGATATTTTCGCGATCAGAACAAAACCATAGAAACCGCCGAGGAACGGATAACGGATTATATTTCCGGAAACCACGCCGCGCGAATCGAATGTGACGACGAGGGAGAGCTTAATAAGCTGTTCCATAAGGTCAATTTGCTCGCTTCCGTATTGAACGCGCACGCTGAAAACGAGGCAAAGTCAAAAGAATTTTTAAAAAACACCATATCCGATATTTCACACCAGCTGAAAACGCCTCTCTCAGCGCTCAATATTTATAACGGCATTATGCAGATTGAGGCGGAAAATCCCGAAATAAAAGAATTTACCGAGCTTACCGACCGGGAGCTTGACCGCATTGAAACGCTTGTGCAAAATCTTTTAAAAATAACCAAGCTCGATGCGGGAACGATACAAATCGAGAAAAAGGATGAAAACATGTCGGAAATGATGAACGATATAAAAAATCATTTTATGTTCCGCGCAAAACAAGAGGGAAAGCAAATCAGCTTATCGGGAGACGACATGATCACATTGCCGTGCGACAAAAGCTGGCTCATTCAGGCGATAGAAAATATCGTCAAAAACGCTCTCGATCATACGGAACAAGGCGGAGAAATAAATATCGAATGGAAGCGCCTTCCGTCCGTTTTGCAAATCACCGTAAAGGATAACGGCAGCGGTATTCACCCGAAGGATATACACCACATTTTCAAGCGCTTTTACCGCAGCCGATTCTCAAAGGACACGCAGGGCATCGGTCTCGGACTTCCGCTTGCGAAAGCTATCATAGAAGCTCATGACGGCAGTATCGAGGTTGTCAGCGAGGTCGGGAATGGTACAGCTTTTGTTATTAATTTTTTGATTCCTACAAAATTGTAGGATAAAATTCATCTCTCGGTAGGATTTTGGCGTTATTCTGTTATTGAAAATAACAGAAAGAGGTGTTTTACATGAATTTGCTTAAAGTAGAATCCGTTTCAAAAACCTACGGCAGCGGAGAGGCGGCTGTCGAGGCGCTCAAAAACGTCAGCTTTACCGTGCCGAAAGGCGAATTTGTCGCGGTAGTCGGCGAGTCGGGCAGCGGAAAATCAACGCTGCTCAATATTATAGGCGCGCTCGACATGCCCACGAGCGGAAAAGTCTTCATTGACGGAAAAGACACGTTTGCGATGAAAGATAAGAATCTGACGATTTTCCGCCGCAGAAATATAGGTTTTATTTTTCAGTCATTTAATCTTATCCCAGAACTCACGGCAGAGCAAAACATAATATTCCCCGTCCTGCTCGATTATCAAAAGCCCGACAAGCGGTATTTGGAGGAACTTTTGACAGTGCTTAATCTTAGTGATCGCCGTAGTTATTTGCCGAGTCAACTCAGCGGCGGACAGCAGCAAAGAGTCGCGATAGGCCGCGCGCTTATCACCCGCCCCGCGCTGATACTCGCTGACGAGCCGACGGGAAACCTCGATACTCAAAACAGCAGCGAAGTCATTTCGCTATTAAAGGAAGCGTCCAAAAAATACGAGCAGACAATTATAATGATTACGCATAACCGCGCCATATCCGCATCCGCCGACCGCGTGCTTCAGGTATCCGACGGTGTGCTGACAGATTTCGGGAGGTGCAGAGAGTGAAAAGCTATCTTGATTTAATTCCCATTTCCGCACACGTGAAGAAAAAGCAGAATAAAATGACGATCATATGTATTGTGCTTGCCGTTTTCCTCGTAACAGCCGTGTTTTCTATGGCGGATATGGGTATTCGCATGGAGGAGACAAGCGCAAAGCAAAAGCACGGAAATTGGCATATTATGCTCAATAATATTTCCGCCGACGATGCCCGGAAAATCGCTGCCCGTCCCGACATTGCGGCATATTCCGAATATGACGTGATAAACTACAAAATCAACGAGGACTATTATGTCGGCAATAAAAAGGCCGCCGCCATCGGTATGGACAAAATGTGGCTTACCGATACCTTTGATTATATTACGGAGGGCGAATTTCCGCAAAACGAAAATGAGGTTGTTATATCTGAAAACGCAAAGGATATATGGAACATAGGTACAGGCGACACGGTAAAACTAAACACTCCCGCGGGAAATTTTGAATACACCGTGTCCGGCTTTGAGCAGGACGGCGACTCGGCAAGATATGACGCGATTATACTCTGCATGGATATGACGGCGTTTGAAAAGGTGCGCTCCGCAAACGGCAAGCCGCCTGAGACGACGTACTATTATCGGTTCAATAAGTATATCAACGCGCGCAAGACCATAAACGAGATCAAGGAAGAATTTAATCTTACAAATGATAATATCAGCGAAAATCTTGTGATGATAGGTTTAACGGGTTTTAGTGAAAATAACGTATTGCAAGGAATGTACGCCACAGCCGCGTTTCTGTTTCTGCTGATACTGATTGCCGGAGTGCTGATGATCGCAAGCAGTATGAACAGTAATATTGCCGGGCGGACGAGATTTTTCGGCATGCTGCGCTGTACTGGCGCAAGCAAAAAACAAATCAAACGGTTTGTGCGCTTTGAAGCGCTGAACTGGTGCAAAACAGCTGTTCCGACAGGTGTTGTTTTCGGAATTATAATCACATGGGCACTGTGCGCTACGCTTCGGTTTGGCATAGGCGGCGAGTTTTCCGAAATGCCACTTTTCGGTATAAGCGCGGTCGGTATCGCATGCGGCGTTTTGGTCGGAATTATAACGGTTCTTATTGCGGCGCGGTCTCCTGCAAAGCGTGCGGCGAGCGTGTCGCCCGTTGAAGCAGTAGCAAACGGCGCGCAAACAAAAATCCGCCGCGCCGCAAATACAAAGTTCTTGAAGATCGAAACGGCTCTCGGCATTCGCCACGCGGTATCATCTAAGAAAAATCTGTTGCTTATGACAGGATCATTCGCGCTCAGTATTATTCTCTTTTTGGGATTTTCCGCGATCCACGATTGGACGCGCCACGCTTTGAACGGCTTACAGCCGCATACGCCTGATCTGTCCATAGCAAGCGATGATCGTTCCTGCACAATTACGCGTGAGCTAGCAGATAAAGTTGGTTCTATGACAGGTGTAAAACGCGTTTTCGGGCGTGCTTTCAGCGGAGATTTCCCGATTGAAACGGATAAAGGCGTAACGGCGGTCGATCTTGTTTCGCTGGACGATATGCAGTTTAACTGGGCTGATGAGGAAAAGTGGACGGAAGATAATTTCGGTCTTGAGCGCGCTCATAGAGAGAACGACTGCATGATGACGGTCTACGATAAGGATAACCCGCTTGAAAAAGGCGACAAAATTATATTAAACGGCGAAGCGTTGGAAATCGTCTGCGTGCTGACTGACAGCCCCATAGGCGGCGGAGGAAATCCAACCATAATCTGCACTGAAGAAATATTTAGGCGGCTGACTGATGAGGCGGGATACGCTGTTGTTGACATTCAGCTTGCCAAAGACGCAACAGACAGCAATATACGCGCCATTCGAAACGAAACCGAGGCAAACGGGTTTTTGCTGTCCGACAGGCGGGAAAGCAACCGCGGAGTGGTCGGAACATATTGGGCGTTCACTTTGCTGGTATACGGATTTTTGTCGCTGATTGCTCTTATTTCCGTGTTTAGCATAATTAACAGCATTTCCATGAGCGTGTCCGTGCGGATGAAACAGTACGGGGCGATGCGCAGCGTAGGCATGAGCGCGGGTCAGCTTACAAAAATGATATGCGCCGAAACGGTAACATACACTTTATGCGGACTTCTTTGCGGCTTGGCGGCAGGTCTGCCGATCCATAAGCGCTTTTATGAGAGCTTTGTAACGGCATATTTTGGCGAATCATGGGAGCCGCCGATTTTAGCGGCAATCGTAATTGTGACATTTATAATCTCAGCTTCCGCCGCCGCGGTATACGCGCCGTCAAGACGTATTAAAAATATGTCTGTTGTGGAAGTGATAGCAAATGAATAACAAATTAAAAATTATTTTTAATTGCCGAAAAATTATAAAAGAGCGTATCGTTTTTGGATACGCTCTTAAATATTTTATTATGCTTTTGTGATTTTGAGGAATGTTTTTTTGCCTTTTTTGACGATCATTTCTCCGTCTTTGAAATAGGAGGCATCGATGACCGTGCCTATGTCCTTGACCTTTTCGCCGTTGACCGAAAGTCCGTTCTGCTGGATCAGGCGCCTGCCCTCGCCCTTTGAGGGTATCAGCTTGACCTCAAGCAGCAGATCGAGGATATTAACGCCCGCCTCGATCTTGGTCGCGTCGGTCTCGGCCGACGGCATGTTGTCGGTGTTGCCGCCGCCACCGAATATCGCCATAGCCGCGTCGTTGGCCTTCTTTGCCTCGGCCTCACCGTGAACCATTTTTGTGACCTCGTATGCCAGCACGCACTTAACTTTATTAAGCTCGGCGCCCTCGCACTTTTCGTACTCGGCGATCTGCTCCATCGGCAGGAATGTCACCAGTTTTAAAAGTCTGATAACGTCCGCGTCGTCAACGTTTCTCCAGTACTGATAGAATTCATAGGGCGAAACCTTCTCGGGATCGAGCCACAGCGCTCCCTTTTCGGTCTTGCCCATTTTTTTGCCCTCGCTCGTGGTGAGCAGAGTGAAAGTCATGCCGTAGGCCTGCTTGCCGTCCTTGCGGCGGATAAGCTCGATTCCGCCTATAATGTTTGACCATTGATCGTCGCCGCCGAACTCCATGATCGCGCCGTAATCCTTGTGCAGCTTGTAGAAATCATATCCCTGCATCAGCATATAGTTAAACTCAAGGAACGAGAGACCCTTTTCAAGGCGGGTCTTGAAGCACTCCGCGGTGAGCATCCTGTTTACCGAGAAGTGAACTCCGACCTCGCGGAGGAAGTCAATGTAATTAAGGTCAAGCAGCCAGTCGGCGTTGTTTACCATGATCGCCTTTTCGCCGTCGAAGTCGATAAACTTTGACATCTGCTTTTTAAAATTGTCGGCGTTGTGCTGTATCTGTTCCTGCGAGATCATGGGGCGCATATCGGCTTTGCCGGTGGGGTCTCCGACCATTGTCGTGCCGCCGCCCAGCAGCACGATCGGTCTGTGTCCTGCGTTCTGCATGTGCTTCATTACGATCAGCTGCATAAAGTGGCCAATATGAAGGCTGTCGGCCGTCGGGTCGAATCCGATATAAAACGTGATCTTTTCCTTGCCGAGAAGCTCTCTTATTTCATTCTCATGAGTGGTCTGCGCGATTAGGCCGCGCTCCTTTAAAATGTCAAATACGTTTCTCTCAGTCATTTTCGGGATTCTCCTTTTCTTCATCATTATCTTCTGCAGCCGTCACGGTAATTCCGAGTTCATCGAGCTGTGCCTTGTCTACAACGCTCGGCGACTTCATCATTATCTCGGACGCGGTCTGCGCCTTGGGGAAGGGTATAACGTCGCGTATCGAGTCGCATCCCGCCATTATCATAACAAGACGGTCAAAGCCGTACGCCAGTCCGCCATGGGGCGGTATGCCGTATTTAAACGCCTCGAGCAGATATCCGAAGCGCTCCCACGCCTCGTCATGGCTGAATCCAAGCGCCTTGAACATCTTTTCCTGAAGCTCGGAGTTGTATATCCTCAGGCTTCCGCCGCCGATCTCATTTCCGTTTAATATAATGTCATACGCCTTGGCGCGAACCTTCTCGGGCTCGGTTTCAAGTTTGTCGATATCCTCATTAACGGGATGAGTGAAGGGATGGTGCTTTGCGACGTATCTGTCCTCTTCCTCGGAATACTCAAACAGCGGGAAGTCCGTCACCCAAAGGAAGTTGAGCTTACTTTTGTCAATAAGGTCAAATCTGCGGGCTACCTCAAGTCTGAGATTTCCGAGCGCGTCATACACCACTTCATTTTTGTCCGCGACTATCAGAATTCCGTCTCCGGGTTCAGCTTCTGCTCTTTCGATTATCGCTTGCGCCTCGTCGTCCGTCAGGAACTTGGTTATCTGCGAGCGCAGATTTCCATCCTCGACAACTATCCATGCCATGCCCTTGGCTCTGTAGGTTTTTACGTATTCAACAAGGCTGTCAAGGGTCTTGCGGGTCAGCTTTGAGCCGAGACCCTTTGCGTTTATGCAGCGGACGCTGCCTCCGTTTTGGACCGCTCCCGAGAACACCTTAAATCCGCAGTCTTTGACGATGTCGGATATATCGCAAAGCTCCATTCCGAATCTGGTGTCGGGCTTGTCCGAGCCGAATCTGTCCATAGCTTCGCTGTAGGACATACGGAGGAAAGGCGTCTCAACGTCTACTCCGATCCCCTCTTTGAAGGCCTTTTTGAGGAAGCCCTCGTTTACCGAAATAATGTCGTCTATATCGACAAACGAAAGCTCCATATCAAGCTGCGTGAACTCGGGCTGACGGTCGGCGCGCAGATCCTCGTCTCTAAAGCAGCGCACGACCTGGAAATATCTGTCATATCCCGCAAGCATCAGCAGCTGCTTGTATTGTTGCGGAGACTGGGGCAGAGCATAGAACTTGCCCTGCTGCACGCGGCTTGGAACCAGATAATCTCTGGCACCCTCGGGTGTGCTCTTGGTGAGCATGGGAGTTTCGATCTCCAGAAAACCGTTATCATTAAAATAATCTCTGGCGATTTTCGCGACCCTGTGGCGCAGCATCAAATTTCTCTGCATATCGGGACGGCGAAGATCAAGATATCTGTATTTAAGGCGCAGAGCGTCGTTGGTGTCTATGCCTTCCTCAATATAAAACGGCGGAGTTTCGGAGGCGTTGAGGATCCTGAGTTCGGTAACAAAAACCTCGATCTCACCGGTGGCCATGTCCTTGTTGATATTCTCCGGAGTTCTCTTTATGACCCTGCCTCTCACCGCGATTACATACTCGCTCTTTAAGCGGTCGGATTTTTCAAAAACGTCCTTGTCAGTCTTGTCGTTAAAGGCCAGCTGAACGATTCCTGTTCTGTCTCTTAATGTCACAAAATTCACTCCGCCCAGCCTGCGGTTTTTGGCGACCCAGCCGGTCAGCACGACCTCGCGGTTCTCATCGGCAGCCGTTAATGTTCCGCACATGTCGGTGCGCTTCATGCCGTCTAAGTTTTCAAATTGCATTTTCCTATCCCTTCCTTGTAATGATTTCGTATATTTTATCCGGTTCAAGGCCGCAGCTCGCGGTCTCGCCGGTGCTCATATTCTTAATATCTGCCGCTCCCTGCTCGATCTCGTTATCACCCAGCACCATGCTGAATTTTGCTCCGAGCTTGTTAGCGTACTTCATTTGTGCCTTGACGCTTCTTGAGCAGAGATCACGCTCCGCCGAAACACCATTGTTCCTCAGCGAGTATACAAGTTTTTGCGCCGCCATATCCGCCTTATCGCCGATCGCAGCGATAAAAATATCGGAAGTATCGGCCTCGCCTAAGCTAATTCCTTGATTTTTTAGGATCATCATTATGCGCTCGATTCCGAGAGCGAATCCTATTCCGGGTGTCGGCTTTCCGCCCAGCTCCTCGACCAGACCGTTATATCTGCCACCGCCGCATACCGCCGACTGGGCTCCAAGATCGCCGGATGTTATCTCAAATACCGTCCTGGTGTAATAATCCAGTCCGCGCACGATATCGGGATCGACGATATATTCAATACCGAGCTCGTCAAGATAATTCTTCAGCGTCTTAAAATGCGCCTTGCAGTCATCGCAAAGATTGTCTATCATCTTGGGCGCGCCTGCCGCGATCTTATGACAGATAGGCGACTTGCAGTCCAGAATTCTCATCGGATTCTTTTCAAGTCTGTCTTGGCAGGTGCCGCACAGTTCTTCTTTATGTGACGCGAAATAGTTTTTCAGCTTCTCATTATATGCGGGTTTGCAGCTTTCGCAGCCTATGCTGTTTATGTTAAGCGTGAGCCCTTTCACGCCCAGCGCCTTTAAAAAGTCAAGCGCAAGCGTTATGACCTCGCTGTCGGCCGCGGCGTTCTCGGCGCCGTAGCACTCGATCCCGAACTGATGAAATTCGCGCAGCCGTCCCGATTGGGGCTTTTCGTATCTGTAGCACGAAATAAGATAATAGAGCTTTGTGGGCTGCGGACCCGCGTAGAGCGAGTTTTCTATATAGCTTCTGGCAAGCGAAGCTGTGCCCTCGGGCCTTAATGTTATGCTTCTGCCGCCCTTGTCCTCAAAGGTATACATCTCTTTCTGAACAACGTCGGTGGTGTCGCCGACGCCGCGACTGAACAAGGCTGTGTCCTCAAACACCGGAGTCCTGATCTCTTTGTAGCCGTATTTTCGGCAGACGTCATGGGCGGTCTGCTCAATTTTGCGCCACATTTCGCTCTCGCCCGGAAGAATATCCTCGGTTCCTCTTGGTTTTTTAATCATTTTGTTTCTCCTTTACCGTGTTTAAAAGCGTTCCTATACCTTCTATCTCAACCTCAACTTTATCACCGGGGCGCATCGGGCCGATCCCCGATGGCGTACCGGTGGTGATCACATCACCGGGATACAGCGTCATAACCTGCGAGATCAGCGAGACCAAACGCTTGGTTTTAAATATAAAATTTGATGTCGATGATTTTTGCTTCACTTCTCCGTTCAGCAAAAGCCTGATACCCGCGTTGTCCGGGTCAAGCTCGGTTTCGATAACAGGCCCGATCGGCGCGAATGTGTCAAAGCTCTTGGCGCGCGTCCATTGTGAATCAACTGCCTGCAGGTCGCGCGCGGTAACATCGTTCAGGCAGGTGTAGCCTAAGATATAGTCATACGCCTCAGTTTCACTAATGTATGAAGCCTCTTTGCCGATAACTATGGCAAACTCCGCCTCGTAATCCACCTGCTTTGACATCGGAGGATAAATTATGTCGCCATTATGAGGAGCGGCGGAAGAGGATGGTTTTATAAACAGTGCCGGAAAATCCGGTATCTCAAGTCCCATCTCCTCGGCGTGGTCCCTGTAATTCAGACCTATCGCCACAATTTTGGTCGGGTCACATGGCGTCATGTATTCGGCGGAATTCATATCGACTACCGAATCGGTCTCGGAATATTCGCCGAATACGCTTCCGCTCAGAACAACGCCTTTGTCTCCGCTGACCTTCACGTATGTCAGCTCACCGTTTAATTTAATTCTGGCAAATTTCATAAACGCTCTCCTTTAATCATAGGTTACTTGTTTCAGCAAACCTTCTATAAGCTCGGTCAGATCCTCTCTGCCGGTTCGCTTTTCGGCGGAGAAGGGGATCAGAATACTGTCGTCATCCATGCCGAGCTTTTCGTATATGACACTCATGTTCTTGTCTATCTGCGATTTTTTCAGTTTATCGAGCTTGGTCGCGACAACTATTCTTGAAAAGTTGTAATGCCTTATCCATTCGCTCATCATTATATCCTGCTGCGACGGTGCGTGTCTGGCATCAACCAGCTGAATAACCTGTATCAAATTATATCTGTCCGACAGATAGCCGTTGATCATATTTGCCCATTTTTCCTGCTCAATTTTTGAGACCTTCGCGTAGCCGTAACCCGGCAAGTCAACAAGGCGGTATCTGTCATTGTCAATTGAGTAAAAATTGATCGTCGCGGTTTTTCCGGGCGTGCTGCTGGTGCGCGCCAGCTTGGCGCGATTTGTCAAGCAGTTGATAAGTGAGGATTTGCCCACGTTCGATCTGCCGACAAAGGCTATCTCGGGCACAAGCGTGTCCGGATACTGCTCGGGTTTAACGGCTGTTTTTAAAAGCTCGGCTTCTATAAAATCCATAAGTCGCTCCTTAAATCTTCGGTATGTCTCTTTGGCCGGTCAAATCTCCGACTCCGTCAATATTCACAATGCCCTTGTCAAGTTTCCCGCTCACCGAAAGAATAGGGCGCAGCGGCTTTGCCATCGCAAGCTTTAAAACCTCGTCCATATTTTTAGCGAATTTAAACTCCATATTATCTTTTACAATATCCGGCAGCTCCTCATAGTCCGCCTTGTTTTCAAAGGGTATTATAACTCGTTTTGATCCCACTCTGAGAGCGGCGAGGGTTTTTTCCTTTAATCCGCCTATCGGCAGCACATTGCCGCGAAGCGTCACTTCTCCGGTCATAGCCACGTCATGTCTGACGGGAACTTCGCTCAGAGCGGAAACCATCGCCGTTGTCATTGTGATTCCCGCCGAGGGCCCGTCTTTGGGCACCGCTCCCTCGGGTATATGAATGTGTATGTCTCGGGTTTTGTAAAAATCGGGATTTATACCGAACTTATAGGCGTTGGCGCGAATATACGAGTACGCCGCCTTGGCCGACTCCTTCATAACATCGCCCAGATTTCCGGTAAGCTCAAGCTTTCCGCTGCCTTCCATAACATTGACCTCGATCGGCAGAGTCTCGCCTCCGACCTCGGTCCACGCCAGACCCATAGCAATGCCGACGCTGTCCATCTTCTCGGAAGCGCTTTCATTGAATTTTCTCTTTCCGAGAAATTCGGAAACGCTTCCCTTGTTTATAACGGCTTTATATTCAGGATCCTCTACAACGTGGACCGCGGTCTTGCGGCATATTTTCGCTATCTCGCGCTCAAGGTTCCTGACGCCCGACTCTCTTGTGTAGCCGTCGATTATTTCCTTGAGACCCGCAGTAGAGAACGTCAGGTTTTTGCCCGTAACGCCGTTCTTTTTACGCTGCTTTGAAACAAGGTATTTTTTTGCTATTATCAGCTTTTCGTTCTCGGTATAGCCCGAAACCTCTATAACGTCCATTCGGTCAAGGAGGGGTCTGGGCACATTGGCGAGATTGTTCGCCGAGGCAATAAACATAACGTTTGACAAGTCAAAGGGCAGCTCTATATAATTGTCCCTGAACTCCTTGTTCTGCTCGGGATCGAGGACCTCAAGCATAGCGGAGGAAGGATCGCCGCTGACATCCGTTGTCATCTTATCTATCTCATCAAGCAGGATCACGGGATTGTTTACCCCCGCGCGCTTCAGCGCGTCAATAATTCTGCCCGGCATGGCGCCAATATAAGTCTTTCGGTGTCCGCGTATCTCGGCCTCGTTGTGAACGCCGCCCAGACTCAGGCGTATATACTTCCTGCCGACGGCCTTTGCCATCGAGCTGACAATAGATGTTTTTCCGGTTCCCGGAGGGCCCGCAAGACAAAGAATATTTCCCGAGGTTTTTCCGGTGAGCTTTCTCACCGCAATATACTCAAGAATTCTCTCTTTTACCTTGTCAAGGCCGTAATGATCTTTTTCCATCCGAGATTTGGCGGCGGAAATATCCAGTTTTTCCTCGCTCGACTTATCCCAGGGCAGAGCCAGAACCGTCTCAATATAAGTCTGTATCAGCGCATATTCCTGAGAATGGGGCATCATTTTTGACATTTTATCAAGCTCGTCATCGAGCTTTTCTCTCACGTCATTCGAAAGCCGCATTTTAGACATTTGACTTTTGTATTTTGAAATGTCAACGCTCGGATCGTCGTCCTCACCAAGCTCGTCGCGGATGACCTTTAACTTTTCGCGCAGCACATAGTCTCTCTGATTCTCGTCAAGATTCTGCTGCACCTGCTCCATGACATTTTTTTCTATGTCGAGCAAATCGATTTCGTCGGAGAGTATCGTTATAAGCTTTTCCATGCGGTCATGCACGTTATTGCTGTTTAAAACCGACTGTTTAAGCGTGGGCTTAACGGGAAGATTGGATATAACTATATCCGTCATCTCTCCGGGGTCTTCGATAGACATGAGAGCCGTAATCGCTTCGGGAGACACACGATCATATACATCGAGATACTCCTCGATCAAATGCTGAATTTTGCGCATCAAAAGCTGGGTATATGTATCATCATCGTCAATCTCATCATCAAGACAGCGAATCTCGGCGCGCACATAAGCTCCGGTGTCGGTAAGAGACATCAGTCTCGCCCTTTGCTTTCCCTCAACAAGAATTCGCACAACACCGTCCGGAAGACGCAGGATCTGGCGAACCTCGCAAACCGTTCCCACCTCAGCGAGATCGGTTATATCAGGATTTTCCGTGAGATAGTCGTTTTGATAGCACAAAAACACAAGCTTGTTGTGCTGAAGCGCACTCTCGACAGCCTCAATGGATTTCGGTCTGCTCACATCAAAATGCAAAATCATCTCGGGAAAAACAATAATTCCCCGCAGCGGAACCAAAGGCATCGTGTATATATTTTCACTCATAATATCAAATCCTTGCAAAAATTATTTTCAATCTGAATTATTATACTATTATTTAGAAGAAATATCAAGTATTTCAGCAAAAATTCATTGCATAAAATTATAGTGCGCCGACATATTATTTTTGTGCAACGACTCTACTTTGAAATATATTTGCTATTTACAATTTATTGAAATTCTGATATACTGGTTTATATTCTTAAAAACAGGAGCGAGATCATGGAAACGAATTATGTTTATCTTATGGCGTGGTTTTTCTTTATATACGCGTTTCTAGGCTGGTGCACCGAGGTGGTGTACGCCGCGCTGGTTCACGGCAAATTTGTCAACAGAGGCTTTTTGAACGGCCCCGTGTGTCCGATTTACGGTTTTGGCGTTGTAATAGTTTTATGTGCCCTTGAGCCGATACGCAACAATTTTGCGCTGCTTTACCTCGGCTCGGTCGTGCTTACCACGGCTCTGGAGTTTATCACGGGATTTGTGCTCGACAAGCTGTTTCACAAGCATTGGTGGGACTATTCAAAAGAGCATTTTAACATAAAAGGATACATATGC
The DNA here is from genome assembly GCA_947630505.1 of uncultured Monoglobus sp. Lineage (GTDB taxonomy): Bacteria > Bacillota > Clostridia > Monoglobales > Monoglobaceae > Monoglobus. Next base: position 24,354 of record CANRHV010000029.1, read on the forward strand.
CTGAAATTTTCTCTTATCTGGGGCTTTGCCTGCCTTATCGTCGTTGATATTGTTCACCCGGTAATACACGAGTTTGTTAAGCTGCTGCCCGACAAAATCAGCATCGTTATATTAATTATATTTACCTTTGCGATTATTTCCGATATGGCCGTCACCGTCCTGGGAATCAACAAGACCAACAAGTATCTGATGCTCATGCAGGCGACCGCGAAAGAGCTGCGCGAGCTTTCGGACTCGATCGGTACCGAGTTATCGGACAAGGCAGTCCATGTGGCCGAAAAGCATGAGTCCGCCAAGGCGGAGCGGGAGAATAGAATTGAGAATATACGCGGGAAAATTTCGGAGCTTCAGAAAAAATACGACGAGCTGCGCGCAGATATGCCTAAAACGGGCAGGCGTATCCAAAAAGCTTTCCCAGCACTTAAGCTGGCCGAACACCGCATAGGCAAAAAATCAAAGGAGCAATAAAATGCCGAAAAAAATATTAATCTTATTTTTGACCGCTGCTGTTTTATTCCTTGCATCATGCGGCGGCGAAAAAGCGGCTGAACCCGGGGGCAAAACATCAATAGTATGCACGGTGTTTCCCGCCTATGATTTCGCTCGCTCGATTATCGGACAGAGTGATGAGTTTGATATAAAACTGCTGCTTAAACCCGGCTCGGAAGTCCACTCGTTTGAGCCGACGCCGCAGGATATAATTAACATAAAGAATTGCGATATATTTATATACACCGGCGGCGAGTCCGACGAATGGGCCAAAAATATCCTTGAGTCGATCGACACAAAAGACATGAAGATCATCGCTATGATGAACTGCGTTGAAACTGTCGAAGAGGAAACGGTTGAGGGAATGCAGAAAGAGGAAGAAGATAAGGAGCCGCAGTATGACGAGCATGTGTGGACATCCCCTGTCAACGCCTCAAAAATCGCGCGGGCAATAAGCGAAAATATTATTGAAGCAGCCGAAGAAAACGGAAACGACACAGAATTATATAAAAAAAATACCGAGGAATACTTGGCTAAATTATCGGAGCTCGACCAAAATTTTCGTGAAATAATAAATAATTCAAAAAGAAAAACAATTGTTTTCGGCGACCGTTTTCCTTTCAGATATTTTGCCGAGGAATACGGACTTGATTATTACGCCGCGTTTCCGGGTTGCTCTGCGGAAACCGAAGCTGACGCCAAGACGGTGGCATTCCTGATAGACAAGGTTAATTCCGAGCAAATACCGGTGGTGTTTTATCCCGAGCTTTCAAATCAAAAGGTTGCGTTAACGATTTGCGAGTCGACAAACGCCGAGCCGATGCAGCTGAACTCCTGCCACAATCTGACGGTCGACGAGTTTAAAAGCGGAGCCGATTACTTATCGCTTATGAATAAAAATTTGGCGGCGATCAAGACCGCGCTCAATTAGGAGACTAAATTTATGAAAGTAATTGTTATAGGCGGAGGACCTGCGGGAATGATGGCGGCCGGAACCGCCGCAAAAAACGGTCACGATGTCATCTTGATCGAGCAAAATAATATGCTCGGCAAAAAGCTGATGATCACAGGAAAAGGCCGCTGCAATCTCACAAACGCCTGCGAGGATGTCGAGAACTTGATCCGAAATGTTACGAAAAATCCCAGATTTATGTACAGCGCGTTTTACGGCTTTTCAAACGCGGACGTTATTGATTTTTTTAACCGCCTCGGCGTTCCGACAAAAGTTGAAAGAGGCGGAAGGGTTTTTCCTCAAAGCGACAAAAGCGCAGACATCGTTAACGCCATGAAAAAATTTGTATCGAGCAGCGGTGTAAAAACAGTATTCGACAGAGCGGACGAAATTCTCGCGGATAAAAGCGGCGAAAAACCAAAGGTTGTCGGCGTAAGATGCAAAACCGGCGGCAAAATATACGCGGATCGCGTAATAATCGCTACCGGCGGCATGTCATATCAGAGGACGGGCTCAACGGGAGACGGCTATTATTTTGCCGAGGAGCTCGGACACACCATAACGGACATAATCCCGTCGCTTGTGCCGCTTAAAGTTGAGGAAAAATGGATCACAAACCTTGCGGGACTCACGCTTAAAAACGTAAAAATAACCGTTAAGGGATCGGGCAAAAAGCCGGTATATGAGGACTTCGGCGAAATGATGTTCGCCCACTTCGGTCTGACCGGTCCAATTATTCTGAGCGCCAGCGCGCATATGCGAAATATGAAAAACGAAAAATACACGATCGAACTCGATCTCAAGCCGGCGCTTTCCGACGAGGACCTTGACAAAAGAATACTGCGGGATTTCAACGAAAACTTAAACAAGGACTTCCGCAACAGCCTGTCAAAACTGCTGCCGAAACGCTTGATCGACGTTATTGTCGGACTGTCCGGAATCGACCCTATGAAAAAAGTAAACTCGATAACAAAACAAGAGAGAGCGCGGCTTGCGGCTTTGCTCAAACATATAATGTTTCACGTGACAAACTTTTGCCCGATAGAGCAAGCGATAATAACCTCGGGCGGAGTCTCGGTCAAAGAAATAGACCCGTCCACTATGCGCTCCAAGCTGGTTGACGGTCTAAGCTTCGCGGGCGAGGTAATAGACGTTGACGCCTATACCGGCGGGTTCAACTTACAGATAGCGTTTTCGAGCGGCTTTCTTGCGGGATCGTCTTGCTGACGAGCGGGCAAAGCTCTGCTTGATATTGTTGTGAGCGGTAGCCCACAGCACGCACGAAACGATCGACAAGGCATAAGTCGCGACGGCTGTTATAAAAAATCTTATCATGGCGTCCTCGAGACCGACGTAATTCAGGATCTCCTGCGCGGAGGTGATAATCAGACAGTGCACCAAATAAATATAATATGACGCGCCCGAAATACTGATAAAAAATCCCTTGCCTCGGCTTTCGAGAGACTCGGTAAGGCCGTAAGCGTACTGATAAAAGCCGAATGTCGAGAACAGACAGAAAAATACAACAAACACCGATGACAGCGAATTGTTTATAACGCCGCCGTATTCCATATACGAGGTAACGCTGTGAAGTATGGCAAAAACAAGCCATCCCGCATACACCATCAATCTAGAGCGGCTTAAAAATCTTATAAATTCATTGTAATACATTCCTGCGTACATTCCCAGAACCCAGAAAACCAAATATGACGGAAAAATCTTGTGGGTATAGTCTTCTCCGGCCAAAATCATACGCGCGGCAACGGAGAAAATTATAGATAAAATTATTATAATAAGATTAAATAATTTATTTTTCTGCTTGCTGAGAAGTATCCAGACCGGCATCAGCAGATAAAACTGCATGATCAGAACTATAAAATAGAACTGTGCCGACAGATCACCGTTTAATATGTATTTAATGAGCGACACAGGATTAAACTCATATATATGAAACGCGTATATAAAAACAACATAATAAATTATGACCATAATGATATACGGCAGATATATTTTTCTTATACGGTCAAGCAAAAAAGGAATGTATGAAAATTTACGCTCGCTGAACTTATAAAACAATTTAAGCGCGCTTGTAAAAATAAAAGCGGGCACAGCAAATGTTGTGAGGCGCGTGACCGTGAAAAACACGATCGACTGCACGCTCCACTTTGGAAAAACATTGACCCCCTCCGAAAGCAGGTGTATTAAAATAACGAACATACAGAGGAAGAATTCAAAAACCGAAACCTCTGTTATTTTTCTCTTCATAAGCCTAACCTCAAATAATAATTATGGGTATATTTTATACTATTTTTATTATTAAGTCAATACTTGTCACATAATTTTAAAATAACAATATGTAAAGCTAATTTCTTTACGCGCACATTTTAAAGAAAGCCGCACACTTTACATAATGCATTTTAAAAATAAACGTTTTTAGTAAGATTTATCGCACGTGTAAATTAAATTAACTTTACAATATTTATATCAAAAATTAGACGTTAATCGGTTGCAATTTTGATTTTTATAAAAATTTTTACAGATACGTATTGACAAATTTAAAATAAAGAGGTATAATATTATCTGTTGATGATAAACTAATGTTATAGTAATTCATATATATTTAAAATATATATTTTCCACTATAGCTCAGTTGATAAAGCACTTGTATATTTAAAAAAATATACAAAAAGATATTTCACTATAGCTCAGTTGATAAAGCATTTGTATTTTTGAAAAAATACAAAAATATATTCCTCTATAGCTCAGTTGGTAGAGCATGCGGCTGTTAACCGCAGGGTCGTTGGTTCGAGTCCAACTGGAGGAGCCAAAAAAGCTTCGGACAACCGGGGCTTTTTGTTTTATAAAACACTCGAGCGCGGGGGTATGTAAAACTCTTGTGTTAATTAATTCCGTGTATTCGCTAGTCACTAATTCCTAATCACTACGTTGGTATTCACCATTTAAACTGCCTGAAAAAATTAACAAATTGAATTTTATAATTTTTTGTGATTTTATGCACTCATACAATATTCACGTAAAACATAGGTTTTGATGTATAAAATCAAATTTTACTCTTGACTTATTTGAAAATTTCTTGTATTATATTAGTGATATTTTTATATATGCTTATAAGAATATTATTAAAAAGTTTCTAAGGAGCGGTTTATTATGTATATGAAAGAAGTAGTGGTTCAGAATCAGGTTGGACTTCATGCAAGACCGGCGACATTCTTTATCCAGAAGGCAAATGAGTACAAATCAAGCATTTGGGTTGAAAGCGAGGACAGAAAAGTCAGCGCAAAAAGTCTTCTCGGCGTGCTGTCGCTCGGTATCACCAAAGGTCTCACTATCACGATCATAGCTGACGGCCCCGATGAGGAAGACTCCGTTAATGATTTGGTCAATCTGATTTCGTCGAACTTCGCATAAACCGTTTTTATACGCAATATCGGGTAAGCCGCATTTTCGGTTTACTCTTTTTTATTTAAAAAAGGATATAATATTATCATGACTGACGAAACATTATCAAGAATTAAAGAAAAACTGAAAACCCTTCCCATGTCCCCGGGAGTTTATCTTATGAAGAACGAAGACGGGGATATTATTTACGTGGGCAAAAGCAAAGTGCTTAAAAACCGCGTCAGCTCGTATTTTATAAACTCAAAAGGCCACACTGTCAAAACCTTGAGGCTTGTCGAAAATATCTATGATTTTGACTATATGCTGACCGACAGCGAGGTTGAGGCGCTGATTCTGGAATGTAATCTTATAAAAAAATACAAGCCTAAATACAATATACTGCTTAAAGATGACAAGCAATATCCTTATATAAAAATAACCGTAAAAGAACCTTTTCCGAGAATATTTATCACGCGCAGGGTCGAAAAGGACGGTTCTCGCTACTTCGGCCCGTACATGAGTTCGAGCAGTACCAAAGATACTCTTGAAATTATAAAAAAAATATTTAAGATACGCACCTGCAACAAGGTATTGCCCAGAGATATCGGCAAAGACAGACCATGCCTCTATTATCACATAGGCCAATGCAGCGCGCCTTGTGACAGAAAAATCTCCGCTGAAGAATACTCCGAAATGTTTAACAAAATTTCATCGGTGCTTTCGGGCAATTACTCTGTGCTGCGCGACGAGCTTACAGAAAAAATGCTTAAAGCCTCCGATAAGCTCGAATTTGAAAAAGCCGCGCGCTACAGAGACAGCATAGCTCATCTTAAAGCGCTTGACGAAAAACAAAAGATCGTCTCCGCACACGAGGATAATCGTGACATAATAGGTTTTTTTACCGACGGCACGGATTGCTGCGTTCAGGTGTTTTATATGCGAGGCGGTAAAATGCTCGGCTCCGAAAAATACGTTTTTGAAAACTTTGACGACACGCAGTCCGAACTGATCTCAAGTTTTATTAAGCAGTTCTATTTTTCCGCCACAAGCATACCAAGGGAAATATTGATCCCGACGGAAATTGAGGACAGAACCGAAATATCCGATTGGCTTTCCGAAAAGTGCGGTCACAAAATCAATGTTCATATGCCCGTGCGCGGTGCAAAGGCTCGAACCGTGGAAATGGTTAACAAAAACGCCGAGGAGTCTTTAAAGCTCCACAAATTCAAGCGCGACAAGCAGCAGACCGACCAAAACGCAGTACTCAAAGAATTGATGAACCTGCTTGAGCTTGACGATGTGCCGTTTCGAATCGAGAGTTACGACATCTCTAATATTTCGGGGGCTCAGAGCGTCGGCGTATGTGTCGTTTACAACAACGCGCATCCGATGAAATCGGCTTATCGGAAATTTAATATAAAAACCGTCGAAGGCGCCGATGATTACGAAAGCACCAGAGAGGTTATATACAGGAGAATAAAGCGCGCCTACAAAGAGGAGGATGCGATAAACGAAGGCAGCCTTGAACCCTCAAAAGCCAAATTTCTCCCGCTCCCCGACCTTATTTTGCTTGACGGAGGCAAAGGACATGTTTCGGCGGTAAGAGAACTGTTTGAAACAATGGGCGAGGATATCCCGGTATACGGAATGGTTAAGGATGACAAACACCGAACCCGCGCGTTGACTGATATTAACGACGAGTTCGATATAGACAAAGACGGGGCACTGTTTAAATTCCTGACGGCAATGCAGGAGGAAGTACACCGATTCGCGATAACCGCGTTCAGAAAAAAACATATGAAAGCCGGACTTAAAAGCGAGCTTGACAATATAGAAGGTATAGGACCCGCAAACAGGAACAAACTGCTGCTTCATTTTTCTTCAATTAAAAAAATCAAGTCCGCCTCAATTGAAGAACTTGAAAAAGCTGTCAATAAGCGCGCCGCAAAAAATGTTTATAACTTCTATCATCAGGACCCGCAATAATCATTGACAAACAACAATAATTCTGATATAATACCAACATCTTGCGGGTATGGCGGAATTGGCAGACGCGCCGGATTTAGGTTCCGGTGTCTTTGACGTGGAGGTTCAAGTCCTCTTATCCGCACCAAATAACGAAAATCCGAACCCTCACCCGATCGGCGAAGGTTTCGGATTTTTGTTTTGGATTTGAAACATGACATTTTAATTTACTTAGATATATTTATGGATTAATGTCAATAAAGTAGACAGAAAAAAGCGAAGAATTATACACGCATAAACATCGCCTCTTTCTGATTTGGCGTCAGACCGTCATTATGAGAATGCGGTCTTACAGAATTGTAGAATCCATTTATGTAAGTGAACAAACTTTGTTTAAGTTCCGTAATGCTACGATATGTTCTTCTGTCGGTTTCCTCTTTCTTCAAGTATTTGAAGAAGCACTCCATAACAGCGTTATCATAAGGGTGTCCTTTTGCGGAAAATGACTGCACAATATTCATTGTGTCAAGATACTGTCTGAAAGCCACAGAGGTAAATTGAGAGCCTCTGTCGGTATGAAATATCAGACCGGCATGCATATCTCTTGAAGCCAAAGCCAAGTTAAGCGTATCCATAGCCAGTTGTGTATCAATATGATTAGACACCTTGTAAGCTATAACCTTTCTTGAATACAGGTCTAAAATAGCACATACATAACAAAACCTTCCGGCAACCCGAATATATGTAAAGTCACAAACCCATACCAGATTTGGAGCAGGTTGGTTAAAATTCTGTTTGAGAATATTAACGCATTCGCTGTCATCCATTTATATCATTTTTTAATATATACATAATATTTTGAAATATTTTTAAAATTAGTTGAAAAATTTTTTATAACATGATATACTTTTTATAATGAACTTAGGGGAATTTGTTTTTCGTTAGCGATACGCAACGTAGTATTTAAAGTCTACCGGAGATTCGCAAATTGCATTCTTTTGAAACTTTAAGCCTTATAATTTAATACTTTCTCTCAGAAAGTAGAAATTCCCCTATAGTTCTTTTAATGGAGGTATTATATGTTTATTAAATCTGATGACGAAATTGTAAAAAAGTTTTATAATATGCAATCACGATTAGATGTAGCTAATTTAACAGAAATTAACGAAAAAAGTCTAAGATATTTTTTATATAAACGACGTCCCGATAATATGTATTCAACATTTGTGGTAGTAAAAAGAAATGGTGATTTTAGAGAAATTTGTTCACCATTTAATGAACTTAAAAATATTCAAAATAAGCTTAAATATGTATTAGAATTAGTTTATAAACCAAAAATTTGCGCTTATGGTTTTATTAAAGGTAATGCGAAAAGATTCTGTTAAAGCGGGGAAACCAATTTTGGTTCCCCGTCTGTATTTAATATAACATTGAAATAACAATCCGCCCCATTTTATCGTTAATATACTGAGTTTAATGCTTATCCTGTTGTTCCCACCACTATTATTCTTTCACCTTAATTGGTCTCTCACTTTTAATGCCAATTACAGCTGTATACTAAATGCAAAATGCCGCGTAGAGCGGAACCGTCTTTTTATTGTTTTCAAATCCGAAATTTTTTGACGACAGCTTGATCGCATAGTCAGGCTTATATGTTTTCATATAAACATTAAGGCTTTTGGCTTTGGTATTGTCGGCGGACTTGACCTCTATCGGTATAAGTCTGCCTTCGCGTTGAATAACAAAGTCTATCTCCGCTCCGCGGTCGGACTCCCAATAATGCGTTTGATAACCGTTGATCTCAAGCTGCACATTTACATAATTTTCAGCCATGCCGCCCTTAAAATCATTAAGCTCATCAACCATATACAGCACATCATTCGCCGCCAAATTCTTTTTGGAACACAGCAGTCCCAAATCCGAAACATATATTTTAAACGCGTCAATATTGCGATAGTTTTCAAGAGGCTTTTTAATTTGCTCGACCTTGTATATCCGAGACACGATTCCTGATAAACTCAGCCACTCTATGGCGTTCTCAAACTCCTTTGCCCGTCCGCCTTTCTTTATCAACTTATATTGAAAACGCGTGTTCTTCTTTGAAAGCTGCACGGTTATGCTGTCATAGGCAAGTCTCGTCTTTTTGATCTCGTTTAAATTATTGTATTTGCTCATATCGTTTAAATAACTCGCGAGTATCGTGTCCTGAGTGTGGCGCACAAGAATATAATCGTTGGTTTCAACAAATTGCTTCACGCACTCCGGCATACCGCCGACGACAAGATATTTGCGATACAGCTCCATCGCTGTATCATGCAAAGCCGACGGCATAGGACTGTCGGTTTTAAAGCATTTTTTGATTCTGTCAACCAGCGCGTCCTCACCCATCGCGAGCATAAATTCTTCCATATCCATAGGATACAGCGTTTTCATATCTACCTTGCCGACGGGAAATGAAAACGCCGCTCTGTTGACCGCGACTCCGAGCAGACTGCCCGCGACAATAATATGATAATCGGGCGCGTCCTCGCAAAAATATTTCAGCGAAGTCAAAGCCCTTTCGCAAAGCTGAACTTCGTCAAACACTATCAGAGTTTTTTCTTTTACTATAGTCTGCCCCGCGATATGCGACAGAATCGGAATTAAATACCCGGGACTGATATTCTCGGCAAATGTGTCATTCAGCTTTGGATTTGTTTCAAAATTAAAGTATGCCACATTCTCATAATGCGTGCGCGCAAACTCAAGCACCGAATAAGTTTTGCCAACCTGCCTTGCGCCCTGCAAGATCAGCGGCTTGCGATGCTCGCTCTCCTTCCATTCTTCCAAAAAGCTCATAATTTTTCGATACATATCAACACCCCCCGATATTAAGATGATAACATTATAACACACATTCGCGTAAAAATCAATGGCGTTAATAAAATAATTTACATTAAACTGCATAAATATTTTTGCAATTTCAACACAATTATACAGAAATATATTATTTTTATATTGCTTAACTTAAGAAATAAAGGATAACTTAGAATTATGTATATAAAATTTATTTATTTTTCAATCAATATATATTTGGGGAGT
>CANRHV010000030.1 GCA_947630505.1 uncultured Monoglobus sp.
CCGGGCGTCGCCGTGGGCTCCGTTGTCGTTCCGGGCGTCGCCGTGGGCTCCGTTGTCGTTCCGGGCGTCGCCGTGGGTTCCGCCGTCGTTCCCGGTGTCGCAGTGGGCTCCGTTGTCGTTCCGGGCGTCGCCGAAGGCGCCGTTGACTCCGAAGGCTCGGGCGTCGCCGAAGGCGCTGTTGACTCCGAAGGCTCGGGCGTTGCCGTAGGAGCCGTTGACTCCGAAGGCTCGGGCGTCGCCGTGGGTTCCGTCGACGTTCCCGGCGTCGGCACGGGCTCTTCTGTAAGCTTCACGATTGCCATGGCGATAAAGTCGGAAGCCTCAGCCTGCGTAGCTGATTTGTATGTTACCGTATAATCGCCCGGATCAAGGTCTCTCGCGATATATGTGTAAAGATATACGTCATCGCTTCCGGCTTTTCCGACAGTTCCTTCCGCTTCAAGGTGTTGATCGGTGAAACCTTCCTCGGCAAGCACGGGCGTAAGTGTGAGCACGTTATTATCTTTGTCGTCAACCGCGAGAACCTCAAACTCGTAGTCGCCTTTTTCCTTGATCGTCACGGGAGCCGTAACCACACTCTCGTTGTCAATGCCCGTTATTTTGTTATCCGCGATCTCGGCGAAGTTATCACCGAACACCGCTTTAACTTCATCATTATATCCGGTTCCGGCCGTAAGATCAACCGTCTCCTCTGTGGCGTTGCCGCCCGGCTGAACATCTGTAACGGGAATTACATTCGGCGCGGCCGAAGGCTCGGGCATCGCCGAAGGCGCCGTTGACTCCGAAGGTCCGGGATTAGCGGACGCGGAAGGCTCGGGCGTCGCCGTCGGAACGGGCGCGGAGCCCGTGGTGAACGTCTTAGTCTCGGCCTCTGTGTCGCTCTGCGCTCCGAATGCGCGGTAACAGTATGTGGTGTCGGGCTTTAAGCCGTCGACCGCCACGTTGTAATCGCCGCTTTCTCTCAGGATCAGTCCCGAGTCGTATACCGTCTTTTCGCTGCTGCCGTCTTCCCAAAGCTCAAATTTGCACGATGCAACGGGAGTGATCGTCGAACCATCGGGCAGCGTTATGTCAACGCGTCCGTTCAGGGTCGCGCCCGTGTATGTAATATCCGTCGCGTCATTGGTGGTATAGGTATACTTGGGCGGATCCTCCTCTGTCACGTTTACAAGCGCAATGTTTGTCACGGTCACCTTTTTATCGCTCATATTATCATCGGGATGAGTGAATTCCGCCTCCGCCGTCAGTCTCGAGCTTCCGCTTTTAACTCCGGTTATCGAGGCTTTGGTCGCGTCTCCCTGAATCGTCGCGATATCGCTCTGGTCCAGTGTCCATTTGATATTTTCGATAACATATGTCTCGTCGGACGTTTTAACCGTGATGTTATCTGTGGTTCTCGGCTTCAAATATAATTGAGCCGGGTCAAGAGTGAATCCGATCTCCGCCTTATACTCTATTGAAGCGACAGCGGTCGAACCCTCAATATTCAGATACAGTGTTCCACTCTGAGTGTTCAAAGCGTCATCGTCAATATTGACAAGCGTCCATCCGTTCATTTCGTCGGTTATCACGAAAAGCTCGCTTTCGGGATTTGTCATTGCCTGATCGCCGTAGAAGCGCACAGCGTCTCCTGCTTTTAAAACGCTCTTGTCAACGTTCACATAGGCGTAATCCCCGATCTCGTCGTAGTTAGCCGGCAAATTATAGATAACCGCGTTCGCCTTGCGTGTGTCAATATTGAATCCAATGGTCGTTTTACCGGTCACAGGCTTATAATTCATATCCTCGGGAACAAATATCCACTCATACTCGGTGTCGGGCGCTACCGGAACCGCGTTTGGCGCAACTCCGTTCTGAGTGTTCCATGTCGCCGCGCCCGCAACAGCGGCGTCGTCAACTCCGGTAAAGTTCGCGGTGAGCTTCGAATCACCCAGATTAGCGCCTTTGTCAACGTTTGACGCGGTAACCGAGCCTTTGGGCTCCGCTTGGAGTATCTCTATTGTTCCGTTCACAACGTTCTCCGCAAAATCGTCAAATGCGTATACGGTTCCGCGCACCAAATATGTGCCCGCGTTTACCGGCGGGATCGGCGTCCATTCACTGTCATCGGCCGTGTCATGCAGCTCTATATCGGTCTTTTTATACTCAACCGTAGTGCGCGCCTTGGACGATTCGGCTTTTATTGTCGCGACACGCGGCTGTCCGTCATAGGGAGCCGCGGACGGAACACTCCATTCCGCGATCTTTGCCGCCTCCTTGTCGGTGACAACAACTGTAACGTTTCCGGTAATTACCTCATAATTTGTCAAATCTTCGGGCGTAAATCTGTACTCATATTCGCTCTTGTCTGTGCGAAGCACCTCGTCGGGATTTACCCATTCGATCTTTCCTTTAACGTCCTCGTGACTATATGGGTTTTGGAACGTGCCGACGAAATGCTCGTCTTCAAGGCTTTTCAGAGTATTTCCCGCCTTGCCGTTATCCGCATTGACCGAGACCGCCTGTGGCTGTGTCTTTATTACGCTGAGATTTCCGAGCGTGTCGCCGGTTATCTCATAGTTGTAGTTATCGGTTTTGGGCGCCGACGCGGTCACCGGGTATTCGCCGACCTGAGCGTTTGCCGTCGTTCCGTCAACGCCGTCCTTTTCGGCCTTGAGTGTGGCGCGAACGCTTACAACGGAGTCGCCTGACGCGAGTCCGCCGGGGCTGGGCTGAGACGCGGCCGCCTGATAATCATTGGTCGTAAACGTATAGGTCTCGCCGTAATGCTTTTCAATCGTTTTCTTCAGCTCAAGCTTTATGGGCCGCTGTATCGAAATATTTCCCGTGGTGCTGAGTTTGGCGGTCGCAAGCGTATAATTCGCCGCGTCTTTGCCCTCAAGAGCGTTCTCGCCGTTTACATTAACAGTTACATTCTTGGGGCTGTACGGCTCAACGTACGCCGAGCTGAACGTCGCGGTAAACGCGCTCGCTTTGACCGATACCTCGTCCGAGGCCCCGACTTTTTTCCTAAATCCCACATTTGATGGGTCTATCTCCGCGGTCGTTGTGCCGTCATACATTTTAGTCTTTACGCTTCCGGATTTAAAAGTTAATTCAAGCTGATACGGATTGATCGTCATGATCGCGTTCACGGAGTCCGGAGCGAAATATTGATCGTTATTAGCCAAGGTTTCGGCGTGCACCTTATACACACCCGCGTCTTTGGGCATCTGCTCGGTATATCCGCCTTCCTCGGTGAACTGTTCATCCTCGGTAAAATCTCTGTCGGCGCCGCCCTCAAGCTTTTTGTAAACAACTTTGACGTTTCTGCCTATATCAATAACGCCTAATCTGTCCCACTTAACGGTCGGCTTCTGAGCGCTGCCGTTGTATGTCTTTTCAAGACTTGACAATGTGAGGTTTGAATCTCTTCTTGCCGAAACCGTGATACTTACGGAAGCCTCAGCGGGAGTGTTGTAATTATCCGTATCCTTCGGTTTAAACTGATAGTTTTTTGAAATGGTTCCGGTTGTTCCCGCAGGGATATCTTCTTCCGGATTTACCCAATCCAATGATCCTTCTACCTCTTTGTGTGAATGCGGATTCACGTAGAAACCCGAAAGCTTTGACGCCGAAAGCTTAACTCCGTCATTGATCGCGCTCGCTTTTACGTTATTTAATTTCGGGGTCGTTTTTTCAACGGTTATGCCGTTTTCACAATCCGCTTTAAGCTTAACGTTATAATTACCGGTGCTCTGTCCTTCACCGACGGTATAGTTATAAGGTCCGCCGTTTACTTTCGCTTCCTCTTTCATTCCCTCGCTCTGGATAACAACGCCCAGCTCTGCCGCCGTCTTGTTGCTTTCAAGCAGTTGTCCGCCTTTTTCGTAAACATTGCAAGTTATATCCGCCGCCGTAAGCTCCTTGCCGTACGGCTTTGTAGTGGACAGAGGCTCGATATCGACCTCTTTCGGGCTGACCGTTATGTCAATATCATAACTTTGCGGAATGCGGTAATTGCTGGTTATGTTATAGGAATATATCTGACCGTGGTGCGTTCCGACGCTCAAGCCCTTTTTCGGCGTGATCTCCACTATGGCGTAGTTTTTCCAGTCCTGATGACCGTTGTCTATATCAGCCTTGGACGGAATATAAAACAAAGACTTACTCGCATCAAGACCGCCGCTTGAATAATCCTTTTTAGCTTCCTCATCGGTATTTACGTTTATGGTCTTAACCGTGAATACATCGTTTGAGGAATTTGTGCTGATACTCGATCGCTGATTTCCCGTATTCACAACGCGCAGCCTCAGCGGCTCGAGCGTCGTCTCGGGCTGGTACTCTACCTCTTTCGGCTCCGCGCTTGCGCTCAGCAGCTGATTATACGATGCCGCGGGCGGCGTGGATGTCGGACCCTCGGATGCCTCGGGAGGCGCGGTCGGGAAAGCCGCCGTGTTGCTTTCGTCATCCAGTTGGTATTCGTAGGAATAATCCACCGGCGCGGTGAGCACAGCCTCAAGGGTTATCTTTTTGTCATCCTCATCGTCGGCATTGCCGGCCGGAACAGTCGCGCCGGCGCTTTCGGATGCTCCTCCGCCTTTGACAATTTTCCAATAGCCGATGACCTTCTTCTTATCATCGGCTGATCCCTGAACGTCTGATGTGTCAACGCTCGGATCGATGATCGTTATCCAGTCGCCGACCATGGCGAGCTCGGTTATACTTTCTTGTTTCCCGTCCGGGTGATTTGCGCAGATAAGCCTATATCCCTTGTCTTTATCTTCATCGCTGAGCTTATATGTAACCTGAACGATATTAAGAGATTTTTCGTTAACCATAGCTCTTTTCGAACAATCTCTAAGAGTCTCGCCGCCCTGTGTTATTTCATCTTCCGTCGGATAAAGTCTCATCAATTTTACGTTATACTCGCCAACCTGATACTCGGGCGTTGTGTCTTGGTCAAACAAACTGTCCGAGCCGAGCTGCCAGCCGTGATAGCGATGCTTTTGGTCGCCGTCATCGGTGAACTCGCTTTTGACGCCGCCATCAATACCGTTGTCGGGAATTATTTTGGCAGGCGGATGAGGGGATGCGGACGGATCGCTTGGTCCGTGCTCGGGACGCTCCACCACCAGCTGATAATACTTGCCGTCAAGTTCATACGTTCTTGAATCATCATTAAATTGCGCCGAATGGTCAATTCTGTTTGAAAATTCCACCCAGAGCAGCTTATCGGGCACTTTCGGCTCCTGATCCTTGAAAATGCTTGATGTGGACGGATGCTCTCTGAAATTCGCGCCTATTATGCGAACCGCCTCTTTGCTCGGGTCAAGCGACGGCTCGGGCGACGCGCTTTCCGCCGCAAGCTCTATGCCGGCTTCCGCCGCTTCGGCTGTTTCATCATAGACAGGCTCAGCCGCGATCATCTCGGGCTGCGCTGCCTCTTCTGTTTCGATTTGCTCCTGCGCCGGCGCTTCGATTTGCTCGGCGATTATCGCCTCGTCCGCGCCCGTCGGCTCAGCCGACGCCAGTGACGGCACCAACGCCAATATCATCGACAGCGCCAGCAGCAATGATAAAAATTTTCTGTTCTTCATAATACTTCCTCCTTAGCCTTTTCATTGTTGCATGATTTTTTATTATTCCCTTTACTTACGATCCAAAGATACGGACCTAATTTTTACCTATTTTTTACATAATTTTTACCTGATTCATGCCTGATTTTTGCCTGATTCATGCCTTAATTCTTACCGTTGTAAATATTTTTGTATTGTATCGTTATTTTTTTCACAATTATCGGATTAAACATCAAATTCCGCCCTGTTTTCGGGTCTGGTATCCTATAATAATCATACACTATAACGATTGTTTTGTCAACAGGAAAATAACATAGGGACCGGGAAAATAGCGAATAAAAATTGGCGAATAGCGATTAGACACCTCATCAGTCAGACTTCGTCTGACAGCTTCCCCTCAAGGGGAAGCCTCTCTTTTATGCCTCCTAAAGGAGTCAAACGGGCGGCAGATTGCCGCCCGTTTGGGTTATTTGGTGATTTCTGTTTTTTCACCGGAGGACTCGTCGTATTTGAAGTATCTGTCGCCTTCGGCGTGCTCGGCGAAGAACAGCCCGCCGCCTCGGCTCAGGAAATTATAGGCGTACTGCGAGCCCTGCTCAAGCTCCGCGAGGCGCGACTCGTTGGCGCCGCTTATACGCGCGCAGTATATTCCGCGGTCAGCCTGATAATATATTCTTCCGTCAATTACGTCAAATCGGTTGCTCATGCACAAAAACGCGTAGAGATCGATATTTCCGTTTCCGTCCTTCGGCGAGCGGTACAGTCTGTAGCTTTGAGTCGCGTCGTCAAACGCCGAGAAGAACACGTAGCTTTTATCGATAACTATGCTGTCGGTGGGAACAGAAAAGCTCAGTATCTGCGTTTGATTTCCCCCGTCATAGTCCATTCTGAAAAGCTCCGTTCCGCTGACCGAGCTTTCGATATTGTCGTAATAAATATAATCTTTGTCGTAGCCGAATATGACATACTCGCCCTCGATCGCCTTTTTTGTCTCTCCGGCGCCGATGTCATATCTGTATATCCCGTTGTTGAGGCCGCCGTCCGCCTCGGTGTAGTAAGCCGAGTATATCCCGCCGTTCACATATGCCGGAGAGCCGATAGGCGACACGAACTCGGTTATCGAGATGTCGTTGTTGCCGTCTGTTCCGCAGCGGCGCAGCTCGGGCGCGTACTCCTCGTCGCCCTCTGTGACGTAATACACATCCTCGCCCAGGATCGCGAACAGCTCGGAATCGATCGGGATTATCTCCGCGCCCTCGATATCCATTTTGCGCGACACCGACTCGGAGGTATACAAAACGCCGTCCTTCTCGGCGATATAAGTGAACGGAACTACCTCGTCCTCAGCCGACGAAGGATCAGCTCCGAAATCACTTCTCTCGCTATCAGCATCGGCGGGCTCATCGCTATCTTCAATATCCGCAGTAATCTCTTGATTTTCTTTTTCACTTTCGGATCCTCCTAAGCCGCGGGAAACAATGATCCCGTTTCTGTAGCCGTAGACGCCGAGGAAGGTCAGAGCTGCGGCGAAAACCAGCGTCAGCGCAAGAATAATAACATGCGATCGTTTCATAATATCACTCCGATTTTTTCTTGAATATCCACAGCTTGCTGAACACGTAGTTAAGCACCACGATAACAAACTGCGCGATTATGTTCATAACAAGCTCGGGATAATGCAGTCCGTTTACCGTCACCGACATGAATATCATCTCGAATATAAGGGTCGAGAGACGGGCGGCGAAAAACTGAACCATTTCTTTGAATATCGCGCCCGCGCCGCGAACCTTGCTTTTGAACACAAAAATTCGGTTCGTAACATAGGCGAACAATATCGCGACGATGTTTTTCAAAACCAGGCACACGTTCTGAAGCGCCAGATTATTGGCGAGCCTCAAATTATCGTTGCCGACCGCGGCCGCTATCTTGTCGAACATAAAAACAAACAGCGCGTACAGCGCTATCGACACAATTGTTGTCAGCACGCCGAAAACCAAGTACAGAATAATTTCCTCATACTTTTTGTAAAATTTCTTGATCATAACAATCCCCTCGTTTGAATATTAAAAATATCATAATACAGTATCAATTTTTTGTCAATGAATTTTGGGTAATTTTAAGAATTATTTAATATAAACTCGGCTCTTGACAGTTTTTTGCCGTTATGATAAAATTTTATTGATAAGATAATTTGGTTGGGGTGCATAAAAATGAAGATAATGGAATCGGCGGAAAACTATCTTGAAACAATATTGATACTGAAAAACAAAAGCGGCAGTGTCCGCTCGATCGATATTGTCGCGGAGACCGGATTCACCAAGCCGAGCATCAGCCGCGCCGTGAAGCATCTGCGCGAGAACGGATATATAACCGTCGGCGAGCACGGTCATATCGATCTGACCGAGTCCGGCAGAGAGATCGCCGAAAAGATCTACGAGCGCCACAGACTGCTCAGCAAATATCTTATGAAGATCGGCGTTTCGGAAGAGACCGCGCTGGAGGACGCGTGCCGTATTGAGCATGTTATCAGCGAGGAAAGCTTTTCGCGCCTTAAGGAATTTGTCAAAAAATACGAGGGGTCGGTTTCATAGCTTAAAGCAAAGCTTTTTGGAGCCGAGATAAATTGAATATGATTAAACGGTGCGGACGCCGAGGCGTCCGATAATAGGGAATGCGGGTGAAAATCCCGAGCAGTCCTGCTGCCGTGATGGGGAGCGCAGCGGCAACGCGCCACTGATTTTAAATCGGGAAGGCGCCGCGGCGCGATGAACCTTAGCCGGAAGACCTGCCTTTAATCAGCCTATTATAATTCACAGGGTCTTGAATTGGGCAATCGCACCGAGCCGTTTTTCGGTCCGCGGTGTTTTTGTGCCTGCGCCCTGCGCGGGTATTTTTTATAATTATTAAAGGAGGACTTTTTATGACAGCAAAGAAACAGACAACAAAACTCGCCGCCATCCTGCTGGCGGTCATCATGGCAATGCAGACATTTTGTCTCGGCGCTGCCGCTGCTGACGAGAGCGAGACAGTCACCGTTATGATCTCGGACGAGGCCGTGATCATGCCGCCGACCGAGATCTCGGTCAGCCCCGACGAGGCGGAGAAGTACGGCTATCCCGACGACCCGACGACCGTGAGCGTTTTTGACGCGATGACAGCCGCTCATAAATATCTTTTGGGCGGAGACTTCACGGCGGACACCGCGAAGAATTACCTGAATATCACCGAATCGGGATTTGTGGACCTGATACTCGGCGACAACCGAGCGTCGGGCTTTCTCACGGACGGCATACAGCCGAACGACGGCGTGCTGAACCCGCTTTACGGCTCATACAGCGCGTACACGGCGGACAAGGCATACCTAAACGGCGGAGAGACCCTTGACATATTCTTCTATCAGGACCAAGATTTCTACAGCGATTACTACTCCGCCTTTGACAGGTCGGAAATAACCGCCGCTCCCGGAGAGGAAATAACCCTTAGTCTCAGCGGCTACATGACATTTTATGGCGCGTACCCCGCGGACATGATCGAGGAATCCACCGAGCCGCTGGCGGACATCGCGATTCTAAGCGGAACCGACGAAAACGATCTGATCGATAGCGGCATAACGACGGACGAGAACGGCGCGTTTTCGATCAGCTTCGACGAGCCGGGCACGTATTATATTTCGGCCGAAAGCGCTTCGGACGGGTTCACGTATTTTATACCGCCTTGGTGCCGCGTCACCGTTGCGGACGATCGGGCTACAGCCGAACCGTCGGAAACGCCCTTGGCCGAACCGTCGGCCGAGCCCTCGAATGCGCCATCCGAGGATATCGAGACGAAAGATCGAATTCCCGTGCTGCTTGACAACATATCAAGATCATACGCGGACACGAGCGACCCGTGGGCGCTGTTTGACATGGCTCGCGGCGGATACGAAACAACTCTTTCGGACAAGGCCGCCTCGCTCCAAAAGCTGACCGACGAGGCGTATTCCGCCGACACGATAGGCGCGGTCTCCAAATACGGCCTGGCTATAGGCGCCCTCGGGGGAAATCTCAAAAAGCTCACAACATCGGACGGCGGACAATTTGACCTGATCGACAAGCTATCGTCCTTTGAGCCCTCGGATATATCCTATATAACCGACGCGGTTTTCGCGATGACGGTCTACGACTCGGGGAATTACACCGTCGGCGGCAACCTGACGCGCGATGCTTTGCTTGACTACATACTCACGAGCCGAAACAGCGACGGCATCTGGGGGTACGAGTGGGGCGGACAGAGCTTCCCCGACTATGACTCGACCGCCATGGCGCTGAACGCGTTGGCGAAATACTATAGCGCAAGCTCCGCCAAAGCAGCGGGACTGAGCGAGGAAACCTACGGCCAAATCAAGTCCGCCGTTTCGGATATAATCAATATTCTGTCCGCGGCCCAGAGTGAAAGCGGCACGTTCTACAGCTCGAACACCGACGCGATGGTAGTGATCGGCCTTGCCGCCGTCGGGGTCGACCCGTCAAGCGACGCGCGCTTTGTTAAAGGCGGCAGCGTGATCGACGGTCTTACGGGCTACGCTCTACTCGACAACAGCGGATTCGGATTTTCGGACAACGCCGAATTTAACGCTCTCGCCACCGAGCAGAGCTTCCGCGCCCTGATCGCGTACAGCGCGTTTAAAAACGGCGGCGGCAAGCCGTTTAATATTTATACCGACAAAATAACCGTCCCGAGCGGCTCGGGCGGCGGATCGGGTTCGGGCGGAGGCTCCGGCTCAGGCGGCTTTGACTCGGGCAAGATAACGGTTTATGTCACTCTAAAGGGCGACACCGTCCACGGCAGCGAAAAGCACAGCGGCGCCTATCCCACATGGATCGCCGAGACCGCAACAACCGTATCAAATGGCGGCAAGGCCTCGGACGCGGTCAAGGCGGCGCTTTCGGCGAAAGGCTACACCGCCGACGGCATCGACAGCGGATACATAAGATCGGTCACCACACCCGACGGCGTGAAGCTGAGCGAGTTTGACAACGGCAAAAACAGCGGCTGGCTGTACACCGTGAATGGAGTTTCGCCCTCGGTGGGGATCGGTTCTTACACCCTAAAGGACGGCGACCGCGTTGTGCTGTATTACAGCGACGACTACACAAAAGAAAGCGGCTCAAGCGGCGGCGGTTGGTCGGGCGGCGGCTCGTTCGGCGGCACAGCGACGCAGAGCACCGCAGCGCCGACGCCGACGCAAGCGCCAAAAGAAACTCCTTCTTCCGCTCCCTCCTCTCCCGCTCCTGCAGATAAAAGCGGATTTATCGACGTGCCCGCCGAGCATTGGGCTTATGACTATATAATGAAGCTCAGCGCCGGCGAAATTTTGAGCGGCTATCCCGACGGCAGCTTTATGCCCGACGGAAACATCACCCGCGCCGAGCTGACCGCGGTGCTCTGCCGCGCCTTCGGAAACGGCGGAACCGCCGAATATCAAAGCGGCTTGTTCTCGGATGTGAGCCCGGGCGACTGGCACTCGGGCTATATCGCATGGGCGAGCGGCGCGGGATATGTGAACGGTTATCCCGACGGCAGCTTCCTGCCCGACAACGACATCACTCGCGAGGACATATGCGTGATATTGGCGAGGATATGCGGCGCTCTCGGAAAATCCGAAGGCGCGCGGATGGCCGAGCCTTTCGCCGACCAAAGCGAGATATCCGATTACGCGACAGACGGCGTTCAAAAAATGCGGAGCATGGGAATAGTCGGCGGCAAGGAAAACAATATGTTTGAGCCTAAGGCTCCCGCGACCCGCGCCGAGGCCGCCAAAATGATCTGCGGCCTCCTGTAGAGTGCAACACAAAAGCTCCCGAATTCGATTTCGGGAGCTTTTATTATTGACTTAAAATTTTAATCTCCGTATATTCCGGCTCGGTCGTTCACAACGAAATATCTGAGATCATCCTCGGTGAGCCTGAGCCTTCCGTAAGCGTCGCCTTTTATATAACCCTTGTTGACAAGCTTTGTCACCGTGGGAACAGCCCAGTCGGGCATGTTGGCGTCGATATAATCATAGTACACAGTGGTGTCCGTCGCGGCATTTGCCGTGGAATTATTCGCGGCCACCTGCTGAACCGGGATCTTATACTCGGTCGGCTTTGTCGCGGTGGGTCTCTGGTACTCGGCGATACTCATGCCGTTTATCCAGATATTGACCGCCTTGTTCTCGCTCACATAGTACATGGTCGCGCCCAAAGCGGTGAGGTCGCCCACATAAATAAAGGTGTAGCCCGTGATTCCGGAAAAGCCCTGGACCTGATACTCGTAATCGTTTATGTATACCTTAATGCTCGAGGCGTACACGTCGCACTGTTTGGTGCCCAGCTGGCTGTCTTTGGGCAGGTAAACCGGGATCGGGTTGGGGTACATATTCGAGTTTCTGAATATGCGCAGCGTGCGGTTCGCGCTGTCCCACAGCACGTCAAATCCGTACTTGCTCAAATCCTCAACCGCCACCATAGGATATCCGTTGACGATCCAAGATGGGATGGCGTAGTGGTTAATATAGGTCACAATATCGGTATACTGCGCCTGACCCACATACTCGCCGGCCTTTTGTATAGCCTTGTAATCGGCCGAAACCGGAACCGCAAACAGCGAAACCAGCAGAACGACGGCTATACAAATCGAAATAAGTCTTTTGGATACAATCTTTTTCATATAACGCATCTCCTTTCACAGTTTTATATGCAAAGACGTATCGCCTTTTATCCGCGTTTTATGTCTCTATAGTATTAGACGACATTTTTTCAAAAAAGTTGCATTTGTTTTTCAATTTGTTTAAATATTATACATAATATATTATATCAAATATTTTTAAAAATGCAAGTATTTTTTTAAATCTTTTAAAATTAAAATTTATCTCATGACAACGGTTATGTTTGTCGCGCCCAGCCGTATCTGCGTGAATACCTCGCAGCCCTGCTCTATATCCGACGCGTCGCCGACGTAGAGCTTGCGGCTGTTTTTGTTATAGACATAGACCGAGCCCGCTGTCGGCACCGTTCTTAATATATTCTCGCCGCCCGCCGATATCAAAAACTTGTCGGCGAACCTATGCTCGACCGTGCCGAAGGCTGTGTACAGCTCGCTGTAATACTGATCGGCTGTGAGCGCTCCGTAGTCGCCGAGATTTTTCTCGTAGTAGGCGCCTTGCTCTATAACGTCGCGCGTCAGCAGCATGCGGAAGGCGGAGCATACTCCGTCGCGCTCCGAGAACTGCATGACCTCGCCCGCGCTGAACGGGTTTTCGCCGTTCTTTGTAGACCTCTCGACATATCCCGCGATCCACGAGCCCGTCCTGTCAGCGGCGCCCTCGCTGTCAAACACGATCTCGCGCTTTTCGCCGTTCACGTAGGCCGTCAGACTGAGCTGCTCGGCGCCGTCCTCGGCTATATATTTGCCCGCGCTCTCGATAACGCAGACCGAACTGTAGTTATACACCGCGCCGCTGTCGTCGGCGCTCTTTATCACGACCGCTCCCGCCTTGTACTCGTCGCTCAAATCGAATATCTGAACGTTATAGGCGGTGTCTGACAGCAGATCGGACTTTCCTCCCACTCTGTACTTGGTCAGATCCGATGTGTCATTCGGCACCGTGAAAACCTTGGTTGAGGAATCAAGCTGATACTTTGACGCGAACACGCTCAGGCTGTCGTAATACTTTGCGGACTCAGAAACGTAATTCCTCGCGAATCTGGCGGCGTCGGGCGCGCCGTTTATATCGTCGGCCGTTTGGAGCTCGCCTATCGAGCCGTCGGCCTTTGTTGTGAATTTGACAAGCTGCGGCTGAAGCTCCCCAAACTTGTCGAGAGAGAACCTCTCGCCGTTTAAAATCGATGACGACTTCGCGGTCAGCGTCTCAGCCTTGCCGCTCTCGGTCACGACCTGAAGCAGGACCGAATTCGAGAACGCGTCTCCCGACAGGTCAACCGATTTGAGATAGCCGTATCTCATTGCTGAAGTCGACTCGGAGCTGTCGGCGATATTTCCGTTTATGTCAAGATAGGCGGTTATCTCCCCGTCCGAGGCGTTCAGCTCGCGGCCGCTGTTTTTGAAATACTCCGACAGAGCGTAGCTCTCGCCGCCGATTATATACTCATTTTCATTTCGGTTCACCATGGTTACCTCGCCGACCGCGGTGTCAAGCGAAATCCTTATATCCACGATTTTTCCGTCGGGGCTTTTCGCGACATTCACGACCTGACCGCGCGACAGCATATAGTCGGGGTCATACTCGATTTTTTCACCGTCGCAGCTCAGCATTATCTTTTCCGCTTCGTCAAGATGCAGATTGACCGCGCCTGTATTCTTATCGCTTATCACGCCGCCGAGACGCGCGGAGCTGCTTGGGATATACGTGTCAAAATCATATATAAGAACATAGTCCGCGCCGACGCCGCGATTGGAAATGAGCTTCATAAAGCCGCATTTAAACGGCAGCTTTCCGTCCTCCAAAAGCCCCGCGCGGGTCAGATATTGATAGTTGTAAATTATCTTCGCATCCGCGCTCAGCCGCGCCAGCCGCTCGTTTCCTTCGACCTCGTAGTATATCGTCCCGTTCTCAAATCTGTCGTAAGCGTTATAGTCTATATCGGTCACGGATGTTCCGCTTTCGGCCTCGAAATACACTGCGGTGTATTCGCCGCCGTTATTTTTAAGGTACACTGTGCCGCGCATTCCGAGATAGGGAAGCATGTCAAAACCGCCGATGTTATAAATCTCTCCGCCGATCATAAAGCGCGAGCCGCTTGTGTTGCTTTCGGCGTACACGCCCGCTCCTCCCACGTCGGTCACCTCTCCCACGCGGGTTATTATATCGTGGTAACGGCTGAGTATCGTCTCGTCGCCGTAAGTGTACACATTGTTTCCGCCGTAGGTGTTCTGCGCCACGACCGGCACATCGAGGGCATTGTCCATAAGCTCAGCCGCCTCGCCGCGTATCAGAGGTTTTTCGTAGTCATTTCCGAGCCCGCCGAGCAGCGACAGCCTCGACGCCTCGCGCAGAAATCCCTCGGGATAGCCGCCGCGGTCGAGCGCCGTCGCGGTATATCCCAGCGACGAGACCATGATCTTGATCGCGTCTTGAAGCGTTATATTGTCCTCGGGATTAAAGTTCCCGTTCTCGTCGCCGTTCACAACGCCCAACGAATAGAGCGCGTATATAGCACCCGCTCCCCAGTAATCGGGAGCGACATCCGAAAATACTTCTTTAAATCCGCTCGGGTTCACGGTTTCATTGAGCGCCAGCAGCCTTGACACCATAGAGCTGAACTCGGCCCGTGTTATCGTGCCCTCGGGGTTAAACTCGGTTTCGCTGTAGCCGCTGATTAGGTCTAAGTTTTTGAGCTTGGCGGTGGAGCCGTAAAACTCCGTGCCGACGCAGTCGGCGAATCCGATATTGTCGGTAACGCGGCTTTTGAGCTCCACGCTCTCAATGCAGGGAGACCAAGGCGTGCCGCCGATATTTCCGAAGGTCAATCTGATCTTATCCGCTTCCTCGGGCAGCTTTTTGAGGCTGTAGTGCACGGGTATCCACTTGCCCGAAACCGAGTCTTGAGTTATTATCGGATTGAATTTTTTATAATTTTCGCCGTCCGCCGAATACTCGAATGTAAAGTGCGATATCGCCTCGTTCGGCGCGTAAGCCGTGTGGAACACAAGATAACCGTTTTGCGGCGCGTCATACTCTATCCATTCAGCCTCGGAGGTCACTCTTATCAGGTGGGTGTCGTCGCCGCTGAAGGCGTACTTGTTTTCCTCGGTGACTACGTCTATCGCCAGCCCCTCACTGTGGGCGGTCGATACAGAAAAGTCCGCCAGATCGTCAAACATGACAAAATCGGATGCGGCGCCGCTCTCCTCGGCTCCCGCTATATCAAACTGCGGAACCAAAAGCAGAGCAGCCAGGACCGCCGCGGTTATTATTCTTAAGTATTTTTTGGATTTAAAACTCATCATATCCATTCTCCCGTTATTCAAAAGTATATACGGTTTTTCCGCCGTCTTTCATGGTTTTCTTGAGGTCTATCATGCGCTGGTTCTTGCTGCCGCGGAACCGTGTCAAGAGGCTCCGCTCGCTCATGATGAACCTGCCGTCGATCAGCACGTCCGCGATGTTCAAAAGCCGCAGAATATCGTTGTTTTCGCGGCTCATTTCCAAAAGCTGCTCAAAGGTATAGCCCGAGTAGACCGTCACGTTTTTGCCGCTTTCAACTATTTTCTCTCCCAGATCTGCCAGCGGTCCCGGCTGGCAGAAGGGCTCGCCGCCCGAAAACGTTATGCCGCTGAGCAGCGGATTCTTTTTGAACTCGTTAAATATATTCTCGGTGTCCTCATAGGCGCCGCCCGAAAAGTCGTGTGTCTCGGGATTGTGACAGCCGGGACAGTGATGGGGGCAGCCCTGCACGAACAGCACGTATCTTATGCCCTCGCCGTCGGTTATAGACTCGGGGACGATCCCCGCGATTTTAAGCTTACTCATCGTTATCAGCCGCCTTTTTTGATATATACGCGATGTCGATCACGCTGATCTTTCCGTCTCGATTTATGTCGGCGTCTCTCGCGTCGCTCCAGTCGGCCGAGCCCGAAGTCTCTCCGTAGCGCGCCGCGGCTATCACAGCGTCGTCTCGGCTCACCTCTCCGTCAAGATTAAGGTCTCCCAAAAGCGCCGCCGTGAGTTTCACGTTAAGCTCCGCCGAAAACTCTCCCGACTCGGCAAAAAGCGTGAACTCCGCGCCTTCATTCATATCGCCGCTTATTGTTATCGTTCCATCCTCCGAGATCGAAAGTTCGGGTATATCGCTTTGCTTTATCGAAAGCTTCACATCGCCCGGATAGACCTCGCCGATCTGGTCAGCCAAATTCGCCGTATATTTATATTCGGCGCTGTCGTACATCGGTATGATAGGCCGCGTTTCTCCGCTTATTTCTATGCCTGCGGCGCGCGCTTTTCCGAGCTGCGCCGAAACGCGCGAAACCAGCGGCGTCCAGCTGTTGACCGTTTCGGGATATATTATCTTGATATAGGGGCTGTCATCACTCGTATTTATCGTATAGACCGCGCGCGTCCACTTGCCCTCGGCCTCAAGATACGAGCAGGACGCCTCGGCGGCGCTGAAGTTTTCGCCGTCCTTTGAGGTCTCAAAACTCATGTCGCGCAGCGGCTCGCCCGCGTAGAAATAAGACTCGACGCGAACCTTTTCGGCGTAAGGTATTCTGTAGGCGATATACGCACCGCCCGCGCCCGGACGCTGAAACGTGGTGAAATCATCGTAAAACGCGCTTCGGCTGCCGTCGTCGGGAACCTCGTAGGCGTATATGTTTTCGTATGAGCAAAGCTCGCCAAGGCTCGCGCAGTCAAAGCTCGCGTCCTCGCGGAAAGTCTCATCGGGCTTTTCGGTCTGAGCGGGCGGCTCGGTAGAAACAGGCCGCTCGCTCTCGGTCGGCTCGATCGTCTCGATCGGTTCCTCGGTTTGATTCGGGACGGCGGTTTGAACCGGGGGGTTATCCTCATCCGGCTTGCTTGACGGATTGGCCGTGTCTGCGGGCTCGCTTGATACTTCGGGCGCGGCCGACGATTCGACCTCCGCCGCATTTATCATTCTTCCGGCCTTGGGCTCGGCTGATTCCGCGGGCTCGCTCGGCGCCACGGAAGGCTCGGGCTCGGGCTCAAGCGCGCCGAGCAGGTTGACCAGCATCTGCGCGGTCTCGGCGCGTCTCAGGCTGTCCGCGGGGCGGAAGTTTCCGTCGTCGTCGCCGTTTATGATGCCCGCGGTGTACAGTTCGTCCACATAGCCCACAAATATTTCCTGTATATCGCTCTCGTCAATAAAGTTTATGTTAAGCCTCATTTGTTTGAGCGGCAGCTCCAGCGCGTCGGCGGCGCGGCAGATTATCGCGGCCGCTTCCTCTCGGGTTATGCCGCTGTCGGGTCTGAAATTTCCGTCCTCATAGCCGTTCACTATTTTCAGTTCGGCCGCCGCCGCGATATACGGCGCGTGCCAGTCATCCGCATAAACATCACCGAACTTGTATTCAAGCTCGGTCGGCGGCTCTATGCCGAGAGCCGCGGTCGCAAACTTGCAGAACTCGGCGCGGGTGACCATATCTCCCGGATGGAATCCGCCGTCGTCATAACCGGCGGCGACGCCCATGGAGTACAGCTTCTCAATGGCGGGCTTTGCCCACTCGAAACCCGAAAGATCGTTAAAGATCTCGGGAGCCACGATCGGATCCTCTATATCGCTCGGCTCAAGGTTCTGAGACGAGGCGGTCACGGTATTGGAGCCGCCTCCCACGGAAAATGTTCCGCCGCTTGAAAATCCGCCTCCGCCAAAGCCGCCTCCGCCGCCCGAGCCTCCGCCCGACAGCGCGTTTGATTTGATATTTATTGTCACGCTGTCGCTTATATTATTAAATTCCTCATAAGCCATATCGGAATCCACAACGGCGGCGCCTTTGAGCCTCACCGTCGCGGTTCCCGCGCGTAGGGCTTTGAACTTGAGCGTCGCGAGAACTTTTTTCGCGCCGCTCTCTTCGTTGGTTTTGGAAAATGCCAGCTTTACCCTGCCGCTGTCCTCGACCGCGGCGGACACGCTTTCGCCGTCGATACCGCCGTCGGCCTCTGTGTATGTAAGATAATTTTCGTCGTACTCAATTTCAAACTCGTATCCCCACAGCTCGTCGGCGCCGCCTGCGGCGAGCTCCACGCGAGCGTAGGCCTCATCTCCGACGGATATGTTTGAAACGGGATTCGTCAAAGATAATTCTATGCCCGTGTCCGCCGCGTGCGGCAGCTTGATCTCAGCCGCATACGCCGACGAAAACAGCATTGCCGACGACAGTCCCGCCGCGAAAATTCTTTTAAGCGTCTTTATTTTGTTTTTCATAAGAATGATCTCACCTCTCAATATATGTCGAGCAAGGCGGAATCACTTCCGCCCCGCGTTTTATTATCTTTCGAAAAATGCCTTGTACGCCTTGTAGGCCATGTAAATATCCAGTTTTCCCGCGGTCTCGTAGGGCGAGTGCATTGAAAGCAGAGGCACTCCCACGTCCACTACCTCGATATCAAGGTTCGCCACAAAGCCGGCGATCGTTCCGCCGCCTCCGCCGTCCACCTTGCCGAGCTCCGCGATCTGCCACTTGACGTCCGCATCGTTGAATATTTTTCTGAGCTTTGCCATAAGCTCGGCGTTGGCGTCGCTGGCTCCGCTTTTTCCGCCCGAACCGCTGTATTTCATAACGCCTATGCCGCCGTTTATCACGGGGATATTGTTTTTCTCAACCGTGTCGGGAAAGCCCGGGTCAAACGCCGCGCACACGTCAGCCGAGAGGCACACCGAGTTCGAGATAGTCTCGCGAAGTTTCAGGTCGCTGTAATCCTCGACCCGTTTGTCAACGATCTTCGCCATTGTGTTTTCGAAATATCTCGAGCGCATTCCCGTGTTGCCGACGCTGCCGATCTCCTCTTTGTCGACCAGCAGGCACACCGCGGTGTAAGCGGGTCGCTTAAGAGCCGCGACCGCCCTCATGGCGCCGAACGCGCACACTCTGTCGTCATGGCCGTAGGCCGCGACCATCGAGCGGTCAAAGCCCAGATCCTTAGCCTTGTATGCCGGGACAGCCTCGATCTCGGAGCTTATAAAATCCTCCTCGCGTATATCATATTTGTCGTGGAGCAGATTTAAAATATTATATTTTACTTTTTCTTTTGTCTCGTCATCCTTGATATCGCCCGAAAATTCGGCGTTGCCCAGGATTATGTTAAGGCTCTCGCCCGGTATGGCCTCGGACAGCTTTTTCTGCATCTGGTCCTTCGCCAGGTGCGGCAGAAGATCGGTCACCATAAACGTGGGATCGCCGTCCTTTTCGCCAATGCTTATCTTTATCTGAGTGCCGTCCTCGAGGGTCGCCACGCCATGGAGCGACAGAGGCACGGTCGTCCACTGGTACTTCTTGATGCCGCCGTAGTAATGGGTCTTGAAGTAGGCGAAGTGGCCGTCCTCGTAAAGCGGGTTGGGCTTTAGGTCAAGTCTGGGCGAGTCGATATGCGCGCCCACGATCGAAACTCCCTCAGTGATGTCCTCGCGTCCGATAACCGCCGCCAGAACGCCCTTTCCGCGGTTTATCGTGTAGACGCGGTCGCCGGGCTTAAGTTTATCCGCCGCGTCGAGAGGCTTAAAGCCGTTTTCCTCAAGGTATTTCTGCGCCTCGTGAGCGAACTCCCGCTCGGTCTTGGCGCGGTCAAGAAAGCTCTTGTAGTCCTCGCAGTAGGCGTTCATCGTCTTGGTCTCCGCCTTGCCGAGCTCCGAGAGCTTGTTATTGTTGTTTTTGTTAAGTAAACCTTTTGCCATTATATTTCCCCCTATTCTCTCTATTTTCTAATCGCTATTCGCTAATTGCTAATCACTACGTTCGTATAACTCTTTATATTTTTTATATGACTCATTAACGCCCTTCACATAGCCCGCGGTCTCAGGGAACGGAATGTTGTCAAGGCCGCCGCTTCCGTCTGAATAGCTGTTGTCCTCGAGCCACTCGTCCACGTTTCCGATGCCGCCGTTGTAGGCCGCCACAGCCACGCTGATGTTTTGGTCGTACCGCTCAAGCAGCCATGACAGATAATATGTTCCGATATGTATGTTTATATCCGGCTCATACAGGTCATCGGGCAGGTCGGGCTTGATATCAAGCTTTTTGGCACAGTCCGAGGCGGTCTCGGTCTGGACCTGCATCAGGCCGTAGGCTCCCGAGTCTGACACCGCGTATTGGTCGAACTTGCTCTCGGTGCGTATCACCGCGTAAACGAGATACTTGTCCAGATCATATTTATTCGCGTACTTTTCAACGATGCTCTCGTACTTCACGGGGTACTGCCGCTGCATGATCTCGTTTCCCCAAGCGGCTATGCGGTCGTCCACCATGCGGTAAAGCCGAAATCCTCCGTACACGGCTCCGATCAGGATAATTATTATCAGCGCCGCTTTTAGGCAGCCGCCTCTTTTTCTCGTTCTTCTTCTCCGCGCGGGGGCTCGGCCCCGTGTTGATTCTCTCATATTTTTTAGATCAGCCTTTCATAAAGCTTTTTCACTTTGTTTTCAAAGTCTTTTATGTCGTTTGAGTTGTTTTCTATAATATAATCCGCGCGCGCCGCAAGCTCAGCGTTTGTAAGCTGGCTCCCGATCCTGCTTTCGACCTCGGCGCGGCTCGCCTCGTCGCGCTTTAAGACGCGCTCTATCCGAACCTCATTGTCGGCTATGACCGCGGCCGACTTGTCGTACCGCATTTTAAAATCGGGCGCGAACAGCAGCGGCGCGTCAATCACTATTATTGAGTTTTTATATTTTTCACTTTTTTCGGCATCACGCGCCTCGCGCTCCATGACTGCGAAAATATGCTTGTGGGTGATATTGTTAAGCGCCTCGAGCTCAGTCTTCGAGCCGAACACTATCGCGGCCAGCGCCTTGCGGTCCACGGTTCTGTCGGGGTTTAAGATTTCTTTTCCGAACCGCGCTACCGTCTCGCGGTAGGCCTCAGTTCCGGGCGTCAGGATATCTCTCGATATTTTGTCGGCGTCAACAATATATGCGCCCAGCGACTTAAAAATTCCCGCCGCCGCGCTTTTGCCCGAGCCGATCCCGCCGGTGAGCCCAAGTCTTAACATAATCTCACTTCCAAACATAATTCCCTATTATGGATTATACCACAAAGCGCTCGCGATTTCGCGAATATAACCCAATAATTAGCATACTGTAACCAAATTGTTATTTAGTGTCATACCAGCGCTTGCCCGAATTCAGATCCACTATCAGCGGAACGCGCAGATTGGCGGCGTTCTGCATCTCCTCGCGCAGAATAGTCTCCACCTTCTCCCGCTCCTCGGGAACTGCCTCGACTATCAGCTCGTCGTGCACCTGAAGTATCAGCTTTGACTTGAGCCCCTCGTCTCTGAGCCTGCGGTAGACGCTGACCATTGCGATCTTTATTATGTCCGCCGCAGTGCCCTGTATCGGCGCGTTGCGCGCCACCCTCTCGCCGAACGCCCTTGTCACCGCGTTGCTGGCCTTGAGCTCGGGCAGGTAACGGCGGCGGTTGTATTTGGTCGTCACATAGCCGTCGGCCTTCGCCTTCTCGACTATGCTTTTCATGTACTCGTCAACGCCGCTGTAGAAATTTAAGTAGTCATGGATATATTGATCGGCTTCTTTTCGGCTGACCTTTATATCCTGCGCCAGCGAGAACGCGCCTATGCCGTACACGATGCCGAAATTGACCGCCTTGGCCCGCGATCTCATGGTGGACGTCACCTCGCTTATCGGAACCTTGAACACCTGCGCCGCGGTTCGGGTGTGGATATCGTCGTTCTCAAGAAAGGCGGCGCACATGTTTTTGTCGTTTGATATGTCGGCCAAAACTCTCAGCTCTATCTGGGAATAGTCGGCGTCGACCAATATTCTGTCGCCCTCGGCGGCGAACATCTTTCGTATCTCGCGGCCCAGTTCGGTGCGGACGGGTATGTTCTGGAGGTTTGGCTCGGTGCTGCTGATCCTGCCCGTGGCGGTCACGGTCTGGTTGAAGCTCGAGTGGATGCGCCCCGTCTTTTTGTTTATAACGCCGATCAAACCGTCAACATATGTGGAATCGAGCTTGGTGAGCGCGCGGTACTCTATAACCGCCTCGATTATCGGGTGCGAGCCGATCAGTTTTTTCAGCACGTCGATGTTTGTCGAATATCCGCGCTTGGTCTTTTTGCCGTGGGGCAGCGCCAGCTTTTCAAACAGAATGTCGCCCAATTGGAACGGGGATTTGATGTTGAATTCCTCGCCCGCGTACTCGTATATATCCTTCGTCAGAACCTCGATACGCGACTTGAGCTTGGCTCCGAAATCCGACAGCTCCTTTCTGTCAACGTACATTCCGGTGATCTGCATGTCGGCGAGCACCTTTATGAGCGGCAGCTCTATGTCAAAATACAGGCTTTCCTGCTCGTTCTTTTTGAGTTTTCCGCGGAATATTTTTTCAAGGCCGATTATCGCGGCCAGCGTCTCGGCGTCACGCCTGTCTCCGCCCGTGTCCGCATCCATAGAGATCTGCTCGCCCTCCGCCGCTCCGACATCCGAACCCAGCCTTCTGCCCAAATAATCGAGACAGAGCAGGTCGATGTCATACTTGCTGCGGGTCGGGTCGTCTATATAGGCGGCAATCAAAACATCAAAACCGAGGCCCTCAAAGTCAATGCCTCTTGAATTTAAGTACAATATATCGCTCTTTAGGTCATACCCGATCTTTTTGATATTTTTGTCCGCGAAAATATCGCGCAGCGCCTCGGCGCCCGGCTCAAACGCATATATCTTTTTGCCGTCGCCGAGCGAAAACGTCAGCCGCCCGATGTCGTGATTAAGGCAAAAACGCATTTCTCCGCTTTTTTTGATAAGCCCGAGCGCCTCACTCTCCTCGATCTCAACGCTTACGGCCGATATCACCTCGGGCGTCTTTTCGGCCGCGGGCGAGAAATTAAAACGCTTCATAAACGACTTGAAATTGAGCCGCGTGAACAGCTCCTTGAGCTTTTGGCCGTTCGGAGTTTTGTATTTGTATTCATCAAGCTCAAAATCTATCGGCGCGTCGCGGACGATCGTCGACAGCGTCTTGCTGAGATAAGCCCGCTCCTTATCGTTTTTAAGCTTTGTTCTTACCGAGTTTGTCACGTCGATCTCGTCTATATTTTCGTAAATATAGTCAAGGCTTTTGTATTTCTGTATCAGCGAGAACGCCGTCTTTTCGCCCACGCCCTTAACTCCGGGGATGTTGTCGCTGGGGTCGCCCATCAGGGCTTTGACGTCAATATACTCGGTCGGCGTCACGCCGTATTTTTCAACTACCGCAGCCTCGTCGTAGAGCGTGGTGTTTGTGCTGCCTCCGCGGGTCACCACAAGCTTTATCACCGTGCGGTTTGAGGCAAGCTGCAGATCGTCCTTGTCGCCGGTCAGTATGCTGCACGCGATATTTTCCTCGTCGCAAATGCGGGAGACCGTGCCTATAATGTCGTCCGCCTCGTAGCCCTCAAGCTCCACGCATTTGCAGTCCATCGCCCCCAGCACCTCTTTGATAAGAGGAAGCTGCGCCAAAAAGTCGGGCTCGGGCGGCTTGCGCTGCGCCTTGTACCCGTCGTACATTTTGTGGCGGAAGGTGGGCGCCTTTAAGTCAAACGCCACGCCCAGATAGTCGGGCGTCTCCTCGTCCAGATACTTGAGCATAATATTCAAAAATCCGTATACCGCGTTTGTCGGCGTGCCGTCGGGCGCGGTCAGCGGCCTTATACCGTAGTAGGCGCGGTTCAATATGCTGTTGCCGTCGATTATCAATAATTTTTTCTCGTCCATATTTTTCCCTCTCTCTTTATTCGGTTTCAAGCAGATTTATCAATGTCTCATACGCCGCGAGTATGTCGCGCTTGTCGACTATCTCCGAGGCGGTGTTCTTGTTCCTTATCGGAATGTCAAGCTCGGCGCAGCGTATTCCCTCGCCCCTGACGCTGACGCTTGAAATGTCGCCCGCGCTGTTCTTTTTGGCGAACGGGATCAGCTTTCCCGCCTTTTCCGCGGCCTTTCTGAGGCTTCTGATCGCGCTTTCGTCGGCGCAGGTCTCGCCTATCACGCTCGGCGCGGCCACGCCCTCGCCGAGCTTCGCGCGCTCGTCCTCGATGCAGTCCAGCGTGAACGCCGCGGCATACTTTGTTTCGTCGAGCCCAAGGCTCGTCTTTGAGCCGCGCAACCCCGTCTGCTTCTGCGCCGTGAAAACGCAGGTCACTCCGCGCCCGAAGTCGCGCTTTAGCAGCTCGGCAAGCACGGCGCAGCATACGCTTCTCATCAGAGCCTTGCCCGTGATTTGATTTTCGCCGAGCTCGGCGAACGCGCTTTTAAACGCCGCACAGTCGCCTATCATGACGTTTTTCTCCGCGTCGGATTTTGTGTCGGCGCCTATGTCTATATATAAATCTTTGAGCGCCGCGGGCTTTTCGCGCTCCTCTTTGGTGGTCAGATGCACCGCCTTGAGCGAGATTATTCCGGGCAGCTTTTTTTCTCCCACAACAACTGCCTGCGATATCACCGAGTGGGGCTTCACCGCGCCCACCGCGGCGAAATCCAAAAACGCTCCGCCGCCCTCTTTGACGTTTGTCACGATAAAGCCCGGCTCGTCCATCGCGGTCATGAGCAGTATCGGATCGGCGCCGTCTTTCTCGGCAATAAGGCTGCCGAGCGGATCGCGCCGCACACTGTCGCAAAACGGCTCGATCTCGGCCCTTAAAATATCCCTGACCTCGTTTTCTCTGCCCGAAACTCCGAACGCCTCGGACAGCTTTTTTATCAATTCAAGATCTATTTTTTCAAGATTTATTTTTCTCATTATTCGCTCTCACCGTCCTTCGCGAATTTTTCGACCGCGGCCGCGGCCAGCTCTGCCACAGCCTCAACGTCGGCTGTCTTGACGACCTCCACATTTGTGTGCATATATCTGAGCGGGATCGAGATCAAAACGGTCCTGACGCCCTCGCCCGCGGTCTGGATAGCCCACGCCGTGGTGCCCGACGCGCCTCCCGCCGCCTCGATCTTGTAAGGTATATCATTCTCTTTCGCGATCTCAATAAGCTCAAGGCTCAGGTCGTAGTCCACGCTGGGTCCGCGCAGTATGACGGGGCCGCAGCCCGGGTCAAACACGCCCGGGTCTTTTTCGGAATCCACGGTGGTGCCGTGGGTCACATCGACGACCACGGCGATATCGGGTTTTATCGAAAACGCGCCGGTGTACGAGCCGCGCAGACCCACCTCCTCCTGAGTCGAAAACAGGGTGTATATGTCGGCGCCGATTTCTTTTCCGTCGAGCTTTTCGAGAACCGACAGCATAGCCGCCATTCCGGCGCGATTGTCAAGCGCGCCCGAGCAGAGATTTCCGCAAAGCAGGCTCTCGGTCTCGTAATCAAAGGCTGTAAAGTCGCCGACCTTGACAACCTTTTCGGCCTCTTGTTTGCTTTCAAAGCCCGCGTATATTTTCATATTTTTGATCTCGGGCGTCTTTTCGGGTGCCTCGTCGTCGACCGCGACCACGCCGGTTATCGTCTCGCTTCCGAAGATCCTCACTCTCAGCCCGGGCAGTATCCTGGCGTCAACTCCGCCGACAGCCGCGAACTTGAGACTGCCGCTGTCCTCGATCTCGGTGACTATCAGACCCACCTGGTCCATGTGCGCCTCAAGCATTATCTTTAATTTTCCGCCGCCGCGCCTTATTCCGAGAAGATTCCCCATTCGGTCGCGCCTGACCTCGCCGCAGTATTTTTTGAGATATTCTTCCGCGAGCTCGGCCACGGGCCTCTCGTTTCCGCTTATGCCCCGCGGCTCGGTCAGCCGCCGAAGCAGATTTTCGATATTCATAAACTTCAGTCCTTCCTTAATATTATCATGTATGCCGCATAAAAGCGCCGCCCTTTGAATATTATTAAACATTGATTTGATTACTCATGGGGGCGCATTATGAACAAACTTGTTAGATCCGATGTGTATTATCCGACCGTTGTTCCTGTAAGAGACAGCCGCTCGGCGGGAGGCAGGAACAAGGCGGCCGCGGCCGCGCGCCGTTTTTTATTCAAAAACAATCGGCGAATATTGCTGTGCGCCTGTCTTATAGCCGTGGGCGCGGCCTTCGGGGTTTTCGCCTATATCCGTATGTCTGTTGAAAACAAAAACGCGGTGTTCGCATATATGCAGAACTATTTCAGCGGCTCGGTACTGCTGGGCGCGTCGCCCGGAGAAATATTTAGGGCGGCGTTTCCTCCGCTGCTCGTCACCGGGATCATTATGGTCCTTGGCGGAATACTGCCTCCGCTGCTCCCGTTCGCGCTGGCGCGGCTGATATTCAAAGGCTTCAGCATGGGCTTTTCGACCGCGTTTTTTATCGCGAGATACGGACTCAAGGGCGCCGCCTTCGCGCTCGTGTCGGTTGTTTTGTGCGGCGCTCTGCCGTTGTGCGCATCGGTATGGCTTTTGCTCGAGTGCCGATCGGCTCGCGGCGAAACTCCGCCGAAGCGCGGGAAAAAACGCCTTATATCTTGGTTTGCCGTAAAGCCGAAGGCGCTGCTCAGAGCCGCCGTCTGCCTCGCGGTGTTCGCGTGCGCCGCTCTCGTCTCGGCTCTTTTTAACAGCGTTATCGGCCACGGCATGATGAAAAGCCTGTACGGAATATTCAGCGCGTTTTAGGCCCTCACTCTATCAGGTGCCTGTACTTGTTGGGCGAAACGCCGTACTCGCCCTTAAAGGTGGTGGCGAAATAATTGCTGTCGCTGAAGCCGCACTTCGCGGCGACGTCGGTTATCGAGACGAAATCCGGGCTTTTCAGCATATCCTCCGCTTTGTGCAGGCGGAACTTGCATAAGTATTCCTTAAAGCCGATGCCGGTCTCTTTTTTGAATTTTTTTGAGAAGTATGTAGAGCTCATATGAACATAATCGGCGGTCTTGCCGAGAGTTATGTCGGCGCTGAAATTCATTCTGATATAGTCGATCGCGTTTCTGATCACCTCGTCGAGGGTGTCCTGGTCAGAGCGATACTCGTACGACTGGCGGCTGTAGCGTCTCAGCATTTGAATAAGCAGAGTTGACAGCACTCCGCGTATCATGATCTCCGACATGCAGTCGGGCGCGCTGAGCTCGGTCTCTATCTCCTTGAACATCTGCTTGACGCGGCCCTGCATGATCTCGGGCACGTGTATGATTATCGAGTCAAAGCTGTCAAAGCTTAGCTCGCCGTCGCCGCTGCGCTTGAGCTCTGTTATCGCACTGTCGGGAAACATGAGGACCGTCCGCACATGAGTGTTATTATCCCCCGACAGAGTTTTGTGTATTCTTCCGCTTTTTATAAACACCAAGCTGCCCTCGGACAAGCTGTACAGCTTTGTGTCCACAAACATTTTGCTTTTGCCCTCCTCAAGATAATACAGCTCGTTGTCGCGGTGAAAATGAGGGCGTGTCCCGTGCCGCTTGCCGCGGCGGACCGTTGATATCCTGATCTTATCATCCTGGATCATATCGTCACCACCCCATAAATTTAATTAATATGATTATTATACCACATGTGGCAAAAAAATAAATGTTTTTCTTAAAATAAACAAAAATTCTATAGAAATCAGAAAAAATTTCCATATAGAGACTTCCCGTTGATCGGGCACGCTTGACACCCGCGCAGAAAATTGTTATAATATTTTAGGAAAAAAAGATCAAACGGTGTGATATTATGAGTGAAAAAAACGTCCACGCGGGACACAGACAAAGAATGTACGAAAAGGCCGAGAAAATCGGATACGAAAACCTGCCCGAGCACGAGCTGCTGGAAATAATGCTTTTTTCGGCGATACCCAGAGCGAACACCAACGTGATCGCCCACGAGCTTATCAAAAAATTCGGCTCGGCATACGGCGCTTTGACCGCTCCGCTTGACGAGCTTTTGAAAGTGGACGGCGTCGGGCCCGCCGCGGCGAAATTTCTGCGCAGTTTGCCCATGACAATGAAGGCGGTGGCCGCTTCGAAAAACGCGTATCTCCGCGACGGATACATAAAAAAGAAATCAAACCCCGACGATCTCAGAGAATACATATGCTCTCAATATATAGACATCGACCAGGAACGCATCATCGTCTGCTACCTGACCCCGACTCTTAAGATCATAAAGCAAAGCGTTTTTGAAAGCGGCAGCTTTGACTCGGCCGCGGTCAACATGAGCGCCATAGTGCGCGAGGCGGTCACATCGGGAGCGGCGTATGTCATACTGAGCCACAACCACCCCAGCGGCATAGCGTTCCCCAGCGAGGCCGACAGAATGGTTACCTCCGAGATAAGGGACGCTCTCGAGTGCGTCGGCGTTAAGCTGTTTGACCACATAATCTCCGCCGGCGCCGAATACTACAGCTTCAGAGAAAAAATGTTTTAAAAACCCAACATAGTGATTAGCGATTAGTAAATAGCGATTAGAAACGGATTTTGCTCCTATAGTGCGGATCTTGGCGATCAAATACACCAACTACGCCTGTAGGGGCGGATATTATCCGCCCGCGGGACGCCGAGGTCTCATAACAACTATCGTTAATGATTTGTGGCCTCGTTTATTTGTGCAAACGAAATACGTTAGTGCAACGAACCCGCTTCGCGGCTCCGGCCGCAGTCATCCCCTACGGCATTTGCAAACCTTTTGGTCGTAGAGGCATAAGCAAGCAAGGACCTCGTAATTGAGGTCCTTGTTATTTTTCGGGGTCGCTTTTGCTTAAAAATTAATCCTTATCTGGCGGTCGCCTAGGGTCAGCATGTCGTTGTTTTTGAGCTCGACCACGTGTTTTAGGGGCTTACCGTTTAGGAGCGTGCCATTGGTTGAGTTGTTGTCCTCAACCATAAGCTTGTTTTTGTCCTTTACCAGTATGCAGTGCACGGATGAAACCATCGGCTTCGGCACCACAACGTCGCACTTGGGGTTTCTGCCGATAAGCGCCTCGCCGGTTACCGAAAGGTTGTATGTCTTGTTTGTTTCGATTATAGTCACCGAAACATCTATACCCGCGCCGGAGCGCGCGGTTCCCGCCTCGGATGCGTCCTCATTTTCATCTTCGCTTTCATTTTCGGCTTCCGCCTCGTTTTCGGCCGTGTCGTTATCGGTATCGGCGTCTAAGTCTTTATCATCGT
Organism: uncultured Monoglobus sp.; assembly: GCA_947630505.1. GTDB lineage: Bacteria > Bacillota > Clostridia > Monoglobales > Monoglobaceae > Monoglobus. The sequence continues at coordinate 29,311 of CANRHV010000030.1, forward strand.
CGGCTCCGTCGGCTTCGGCTTCGGGATCTTCGTTCTCCTCAGCACTCTGCTCTTCATCGACAGCGTCCTCCGCCTGTCTTTCGGAACCCGCGAAAACTCTGTTTCCCGGCGGAACAACGGCGCCCGCGTATTGGACGCTTTCGGGCTCGTCTTTTATTTTGGGCTTTTTAAATAGCCCGATACATATAAAAAGCATGGACAGCGCGAACAAAAAGCCCGCCGCTCCAAGTATCTCGTATAATATTCTCATGCTGATCCCTCCCGCTGTTGATCTTTTGATCTAAAAAATAATGGTGACCGCGCCGTAGCTGTCGTCAGGCGTGCGCCCCTTCAGTATGCGAAGCATTTTACGCAGCCATTCGGATGATGATTTGGAGCGCTTGAGCGTCCGCTCCACCTGCCGCTCGGTCACTTTTTCCCAGAATCCGTCCGAGCATATGAGGACCGCGTCGCCCTTGTGAACGGCGATCGGCTCTGTGACCTCCGCGGCGCACATGGGGTCCGCGCCCATATAAGCGGTCAGTCTGCGACGCTCGCGGCTTTTGCGTATGCCGGGAAATCGAAACTTGCCCTCGGCGTGCGCCAGATACGCCAGAGAATGGTCCGGCGTTATATATTGAAGATAATTCTCGCTCAGATAATACATTCGGCAGTTGCCCAGATGGCCGCTTATTACAACGTTCCCGTCGGTCAGCACCAAAACGGCGGACGCCTTGTACTCGCTGCCGTCGCCCCTCTCATGCGTGAGGCTCCAAAGCTTTTCGTCGGCGTTTTTGAAATACTCGGTCACTGTCTCGCCGCTTATGTCGGAGGTAGCTTTAAAATCGTCCATAAAAGAGTCGATAACTATCTCGGCGGTGCCGAGACTCGGGTCGGAACTGGGCGAGCCGTCACAAACGGCGAAGCAACCGACGCCGCCGTCCTCCATCATTCCGAGATAATCGCAGTTCACATCAGTGCCGCCCGCGCTGCGTGCCGATGAAATATCCATAACTTGATCTCCTATACATATATAGAACTATTATACTGTAAAAATCGCGCACTGTCAAGCGGATAAGCGCAAAAAAACAGCCGTTCTTTGGTCAACGGCTGCCTTTTTGTTTTAAAAAAATCAACACCTATGTGTGTCATAATAGGAAATTAATTTTTTTTGCGTGTTTAAAATGTATATAATAAATATACAAATATATAATAGCAGATTTTTTTAGGTTTGTCAACCATATTATTCGCTGTTTTTAATAAAAATTCCGATATTTTATTAAACAGAGGCAAAATCTTTTACGCTTTGCCGATCGAGCCGAACAGCTCCATCTTTTCTTTTACCACAACTTTGATAGCCTCGGCGCCGGGAGCCAGCAGCATTCTGGGGTCGTAGCCCTTGCCCTCAAGGTCCTTGCCTGCCTCGATGTACTTTCTGGTGGCTTCCTGGAAATAAAGCTGGCACTCGGTGTTAACGTTTATCTTCGCCACGCCGAGAGAGATGGCCTTCTTTATCATATCCTCGGGAATGCCCGTGCCGCCGTGGAGAACCAGAGGCAGATCGCCGATCAGCTCTTTGGTCTTTGCCAGAGCGCCGAAGTCGAGGCCCTTCCAGTTGTCGGGATACTTGCCGTGGATATTTCCTATGCCCGCGGCCAGGAAGTCAACTCCCAGGTCAGCTATTCTCTTGCACTCGTTGGGGTCCGCGATCTCGCCCGCGCCGATAACGCCGTCTTCCTCGCCGCCGATCGAGCCTACCTCGGCCTCTATCGACATGCCCATGGCGTGCGCCACCGTTACCAGTTCCTTGGTCTTTGCGACGTTTTCGTCGATCGGGAAGTGGGAGCCGTCGAACATGATCGACGAGAAGCCCGCCTTGATGCACTTGTAGCAGCCCTCGTATGTGCCGTGGTCAAGATGCAGAGCCACCGGAACGGTGATGCCCATTTCCTCGATCATGGCCTTTACCATAGCCGCGACCGTCTTGAAGCCGGTCATATATTTGCCCGCGCCCTCGGACACTCCCAGAATAACCGGAGAACTGTTCTCCTGAGCCGTGGCAAGGATAGACCGTGTCCATTCGAGATTGTTGATGTTAAACTGACCCACCGCGTATTTGCCGGCGACCGCTTTGTTTAACATGTCTGTTGCTGAAACTAACATTTTTTCATTCCTCCTAAAAAATATATAAAATTTTTATTTGATTCCGATTTTATTGTCCCTCGCCCAATAATACAGATACTGCTGGGCAAAGCCCGCCAGATCGCCGTATTTTTCTGCTATGAAACCGTCGATCTCCTTATCCTCAACGCCGTACAGCTCGGTGACGACCCGCTTTATCCAGACATCCTTGGGGAACGTCTCATATCTCCCGCAGGAAAACAGCAGTATGCAGTCGGCCACCTTGCCGCCCACGCCCTTGATCTTCATAAGCTCGCGCTTGGCGTCGGCGGTGGGCATATCGGGGATCGCCGAAAGATCGACCTCGCCCGACGAGGCCTTTCGAGCCGCGTCCAGAATATATTTGTCGCGGTAGCCCGCGCGCAGGCAGGACAGATCGCCCACATCGAGAGCGCCGAGCCTCTCCGCCGCGGGGAAAGAGAAGTATCCCTCCTCTATCTCATCGCCGAAGTTTTCACACAGGGTCTCGATTATCTTTTTGATCCTCGGTATGTTGTTGTTGGCCGAGATTATAAAGGATATTATCGTCTCCCATAAATCCTGGCGCAGTATCCTGATACCCGAGCCGTACTCGACGCATTTTTCAAGCTCCGGGTCTCTTGATATCAGCTCGGACTTTATCTTGTCGTAATCATCGCTCTCGCCGAAATAGTTTTCCCAGAATTCGTTGTCGACGCCCGGGCAATTTACCGCGCCGTCCTTGACGCGGCAGACTCTTCCGCCCGCCACGCCGATATATCCGCCGTCTCCGTCCGGGTTCCAGCGAAAGCACTGGCCGCACTCGAAGGTGTGTACCTGATCAAAGTTCCGTGTTAAGTATATCATCTTTGTATTTTTCCAACTGTCTTAAATAAATTCTCGAAACGTGAAGAGTGCGGACATAGATATTGACAGCCTTCACGGTGATCGAAGTCTGGCTTTCGACCGACTCCTTCACCATCGCCGCTATAGCGTCCGCCTCGGCCCTGATATCGCAGGGATAACGCAGCGACACCTCTGCGTCGATCGTGAGTCTGTTGCCCTTGGCGGTGCCGGTCTTTATCCGCAGCGGTTTGTACATGCTCGCGAATCTGAGCATTTCATACGCGCAGATGTCCAGGATAGCCTTCTGGGATATCTTGAAGTCGCCCAGATAGCTGTACGTGGGGCGCATTACCGTTTTTTCCTCGGATATGGTCTTGTTCTTTCGGCTGAACAGCTGCACCATCGGGTCGATAAAATAACCCGAAAACTGCTTCTTGACCTCAAAGGTCGGCACCGGAATAACGTGCTTGCCCTGCTTGAGCCGCATCTCGCGCGCGATCTCGCGCTCCTCGGGCGTGGAAACGTCCTCTATATAGAGCGTTTTTTGTATGGGCGCCACTCCGAGAGTCTCGGCTATCCTGCCGACCATCTTGTCGCTTGTGCCGATGATAAGCAGCGATTCGATATTGTTTTCCTCTATCGCGCGGCGAACCGCTCCGCTGTGCTCGGGGTCGCTGAAAATGGCGGTGCGCACCGAGGCGATCTTGGTCGGCTCCCTCTTGGCGCTTTTACCCGCGATTATCTTATTGTCCGACACGAGCAGACCGTCGTCCACGATATAGTCAATATTGTTTTCTCTGGCTACCCACATGCTGTGGTGGGATTTTCCGGTGCCGGATTTTCCCACAAGAGCGTATACCTTCATAATTGTTACCCCGCTGTTATCTGCCGCCGTCCTCTTTTTCTGAGATCTTGTATGACAGCCGCATCAGACTGTCGCTCAGATGAACATTCTCGACTATAACGCCTTCCATTTCGCGAAGCTCGGTGTACGAAAAGTTCATGAACGCCTTTATGCCCAGCGCCCTCAGGTCCTCCGCCACGCTTTTCGTGGCGTCTTTTGGCACGGTGAGTATCGCCATCTCGGGCTTGTGCTCCCGCACAAAATCGGCTATCTCGGCGTAGTCCATCACGATATGTCCCTGTATGTCCGTGCCTATAACGCTCGGACTTGAGTCGAATATCCCTATCAGCTTGAAGCCGCGGCTCTCGAACTTGGTGTTCGTGGCGAATGTTCTGCCCATGTGTCCCGCTCCGACCATGACCGCCGTGTATCCACGGTCAAGGCCGAGTATCTTGGCGATCTCTGTTCTTAGCATCTCAACGTTATAGCCGTAGCCCTGCTGCCCGAACCCGCCGAAGCAGTTCAAGTCCTGGCGTATCTGCGACGCGGTCACGTTCATGCGGCGGCTGAGCTCCTTTGATGAAATGCGCTCGACCCCGCTTTCGTATAAGTCAGTAATATGTCTGTAATATCTGGGCAGGCGGTTCACGACCGAGCCCGATACTTTCTTTTCCATAGTTTCTCTCCCGATTGCTTATTCTCAGGTTTTTTCTATGCCAGCTTTGACATTATGTAATCTGCGAACGGAGCTTTTAAACAGCGATTTAACAACCAGACATGAATACAGTGCCGATATAGGTCAGCAAAAACATGATTATGCGGCGACCGCCAAGGGAGCGACTTTGAAAATAGGAAATGACTATGA
>CANRHV010000031.1 GCA_947630505.1 uncultured Monoglobus sp.
CCCGCTTCCGAGGCTCCGGCTTCCGAGGCTCCCGCTTCCGAGGCTCCGGCTTCCGAGGCTCCCGCTTCCGAGGCTCCCGCTACCGAGGTTCCGGCTACGGAGGTTCCCGCAACGGCCACGCCCGTTCCGGCGACGGCGACGCCCGCTCCGGCTACTGCTGAGCCTATGGAGCCCATCGCGAACGTTGATTTCACAAAGATGACGGCCGTTCCGGTATACAGCGAGGCAAGCAAGCAGGGCTTTGTCGCGCAGTCAAGCGCGATCAGAGCGACAGGCTTTGAGAGAAAAGTCGCGGCCACAAGCGCGATCACGATCGGCGAGGGCGGCGCGAGCGTGACCGAAAAAGACGGCGCGTATCTCTACAGCAAGAGCAACAGCGACGACGGAGACGACTATAACTACGGCGGACTTATATACAGAGTTGACACCGGCAAACCCGGAGCTTATCATCTTGAGGTTGAGGTTGCGAACAGCTCCAACACAACCGTCGCTCCCACAGGAATGCAGGCAAGCAGACTGACCGGAACAAGCAACTGGGATAACTGCCTGCACGTTCCCAGAACGGTTTCGGCCAAGTGGAGCGGCAACGTTTGGTCCTATGACTTCGCCACCGGCGAGGACTTTATAGAGATCGAGATAGAGCCCAAGACCCTGCCCACAAAAGACGCGCCTCAGACGGTTGGCGTTAAGTCTATAAAGATCACTCCTCTCGGCGTGAATCCCTCAAGCGGAAAGCCCACGATACATATTCTGGGCGACTCGACGCAGAAGGCCTACAGCTTCAACGAGACGATCGGATCATGGGGACAGATGCTCGGCGAGTACTTTGACTCCTCGAAGGTAAACGTTATAAACTACTCGATGGGCGGCAGAGCCATGAAGAGCAACTACTGCGAGGGCAGAACCATGGAGCCTCTGATCCGCGGCAGAGAGGGCGACTATGTATTCATCCACTCGGCGCACAACGACGAGACCCTGAGCAGCAACAGATTCTCCAGAGGCTCGGGAATATTGAGCGGCACGCTTGACACAAACAACGCAAGCTATCAGAGATGGCTCGATATGTATGTCAAGATGATAAAGGCGCGCGGCATGATCCCCGTACTGGTTACCGCAATGCCCAGAACAGGCAACGGCGCTTATTCGGAAAACACAAACAAGCCCAACGGCTTTAACCCCGACTCGCCCGGTCTGATGAGAGCAAAGGCGACGAGCGACAGCGGCGTTGGTCTGGTTGAGCTCTACGCCGGAGCCAAGACGTATATCGACAGTCTTGAGGACAACGAGGTACTGTACATCTATCACACGTACGAAGCCGGCGAAACTCCGGCGAACAACAACGCCAACGGCTCGGAAGGCAAGAAGCACGACGGAACGCACTACAGAGAAGCGGCCGCCAAGCAGTGGTGCCGCATAATGCTCCAGAGCATCTATGACCAGAGCGTCGCGGCGACAGACACATACACCGACAAAGCGATGATGGCGAATTTGGTTGACTGCATGAAAGCTCCCGTCAAGGCGGCAGCGGCGGATCCGAACCATGACTGGTCCGCGGTATTCCCCGAGATGGCAAGCGACGTAAGCGCGGTGGGCGTTGTTCCCGGAGCGACCAAGCAGACAAACCAAGCGAACTATTATTACAGAAACAACATCGAGAAAGCCCTGCAGATCGGCGCTCTCCATAAGGACAAGGACAACAACTTCAAGCCCACTCAGACGATCACTGTAGGCGAGTTCGCGAGAGGCGCCGAGAAGGTATTCGGTCTGGCCGAGAACACGCTGAACAGCTACAGCCTCACCTATGAGGAGCTTCAGGCATCCGAAGCTCAGCCTATCGAGGCGGCCTCGCTTGACGAGACAGCAGAAGCGGCTGACGGTGAGCTTACGGTAACGGTTCAGCAGCCCGCAGAAGGCGGCAAAGTCACCGTATATAACGAGACGCAGCATACAACTCAAACCGCAGACATACCTGCCGGAGTTACTGCCGAGCAAATTATCTCGGACAACGATTACTTCACACTGAAGGCTCCCATAAATGTCACAGCAAAAGCGCCGGGAGCTGACAAGAGTGTTAATTTCGACAATAAAGATATTACCCCCAACTATGTATATTACAGAAATAAAAGTGACGCGGAGGTAATCTACACCGCAAAAGCATCCGGAAAACTTACCATATACGCAACATTCCATGCCGACAGACCCGTTGAGTTGGTAAATGTTGAAGATAAGAACGACATTCAATCTCAGTCCGGCGGCGGAAAAACGAGCGGAACTTTAACTTTTAATGTTGAAAAGGGAAAAACTTACAAACTTTATCAGAGCGGTTCCGATCAAAAATTGTACGGCGTAATGTATGAGCTTGAAAGTCAGGGCAGCGAAACTTCTATTTCGGCCTCACCAAACGACACCATTAGAGTTGTTGCAAGCGCGGCTGACGGCTACACGCTGAACTCGATACTGGTAAACGGAGAATCTAAGGCAAACACAAGAGAGTATAACTTTGAAATCACCGCCGACACCACGGTTTCGGCCACATTCAACAAGGAGCCCGAACTGATCGACCAGACATTGATCGCGTCCGACGCGGCTCTGACGCGTGAGGCCATGGGCGCTATACTCTATGACGCGTACAAGGCGGCCGAAGAAGCAAACGGCACATGGATCACGAACGCGAAGGTTTACATGAATCAGAAGGGCGGAGCTCTCTCACCCGACGACCCGAACTATGACCCGAACCTTTCGTATAACGGCGGAACATATCTGCCGCTGACCGGTTGGGGCGTGCTCGAGGACACCGATCAGGTAAACACCGGACTTTACATGAAGGTTAAAAACGCGTATAACCTCGGTCTGATAAGAACCGAGGAAGGCATCGTGAGAGGCGACATGAAGAACGGCACAAAGCTTGAGCCCACGACCGACGTAACAAGAGCCAAGGCGGCGAAAGCGCTGGTATTCTGCTACATCTTAGGCCAGCTGCCCACAGACGAGAACCATCTCATCTATATGGAAAATCAGGCCGACAAGACCGTGGCCGACATCATAGCTCCGAATCCGGACGCTCCCTCAACGCCTTATACAAACCTTCCCGAGGAAGATCTGCCCACGCCCGTTCCGCCGACCGACACGCCGGCGCCCACGGATACACCCGAGCCCGTTACGTCATCGGCTCCGGTTGAGTCATCGGCTCCCGCTGAGTCTTCGGCACCTGTTGAGTCTTCGGCTCCCGCTGAATCTTCGGCACCCGCTGAATCTTCGGCTCCCGTTGAGTCTTCGGCGCCCGTTGAGTCTTCGGCACCCGTTGAATCTTCGGCACCCGTTGAATCTTCGGCACCCGTTGAGTCTTCGGCACCCGCTGAGTCTTCGGCTCCCGCCGAAACCGCGACACCGAACCCGGGCACAGTTGTAACTCCCGAACCGGCCGAGTCTTCGGCACCGGTTGAATCTTCGGCTCCCGGTGAATCTTCGGCACCGGTTGAATCTTCGGCACCCGTTGAGTCTTCGGCACCCATTGAATCCTCGGCTCCCGCTGAGTCTTCGGCACCCGTTGAATCTTCGGCTCCCGCTGAGTCAGCGACACCCGAACCGGGAACAGACGCTACTCCCACTCCGGGTACCGACGTTACACCCACTCCGGGTACTGACGCTACTCCCACACCGGGTACTGACGCTACTCCCACACCGGGTACAGACGCTACTCCCACTCCGGGTACCGACGCTACTCCCACTCCGGGTACCGACGTTACTCCCACACCGGGCATAGACGCTACTCCCACTCCGGGTACCGACGCTACTCCCACTCCGGGTACCGACACTACTCCCACACCGGGTACCGACGCTACTCCCGAACCGGGCACAGACGCTACTCCCACTCCGGGTACCGACGTTACTCCCGAACCGGGTACAGACGCTACTCCCACTCCGGGAACAGACGTTACTCCCGAGCCGGGCACAGACGCGACAGCGACACCCGAACCCACAGCTACGCCCAAGCCTCTTGACGATCAGAAGTTTGACGGCGCGGCTCCCGAGGATGTTATCATCACGCTGCCCGACACATCGGCTAATGTATCTCAGGTAACCCTCAACGGCGTGGCAATTCCCGCGGACAGCTACAAGGTTGAAAACGGCGTGATCACCTTCACACCCGAATTCCTCAGCACGCTGCCCAACGGAACAAATACCGTTATTATCAATGACGACAAAGGCAACGCTTACTCTGTTGACATCAACGTAACCAACACGTTTGAGCCTACCGCGGCTCCGGTTCCCACCGAAGAGCCCGACGAGCCCACGGCGCAGCCTTCAAGCGAGCCCGCCGAGCCCACAACGGAGCCTTCGGGCGAGCCCACATCGGCTCCCACTCCCACGCGCAGACCTTCGTACAGCAGCGGCGGCTCGGGCGGTTCAAGCTCGAACTTCTCAACGGGCGGCGCGACGGCAACAGCCGGACCCGCGGCGACCGCCGAGCCCGGCGCCTCAACCGAGCCTTCGGCAACTCTTGTACCCGGAAACGCGACAGTGGCTCCGGTTCAGCCCGGAACGCAGGTATTTGAGGATGTTCCCGAGAGCTACTGGGCATACGGCTATATCATGGACCTCTACAACGCGGGAATCATCAACGGCGAGACACCCACGCTGTTCATGCCCGAGAACCCGATCACCAGAGCGGAGTTCACCAAGATAGCCGTAATGCTGTTCGGTATCACTCCCGGCGGCGCCTCGACATTCGTCGATGTTGCGGACACAGACTGGTTCGCGCCTTACGTCGCGGCGGGTCAGGCGGCAGGCATAGTGAACGGCACAAGCGAGACCACATTCAGCCCCGACGACAACATCACGCGCGAGCAGATCGCGGCGATAGTCGGCAGACATTTGAATCTCAGCTCGCAGACCGCGGTAAGCTATGGCGACGCGGCGGCGATCGAGGATTACGCGCTGCCTTATGTGGCGGCGCTCTCCGAGCAGGGAATCCTGACAGGTTCGGACGGAATGTTCAATCCCAAGGATCCCGCGACGCGCGCGGAAGCCGCGACAATAATGTCAAGAGTTAAAAATCATTAATCGGTTTTTCGGCTCTCCCTTTTTGGGAGAGCCTTTTTTTTGCTAATCACTATTCACTAATCGCTAATCCCTACGTTGACACCTCATCCGACTTTTTGCCCGAATGGGCAAAAACCCACCTTCCCCTCAAGGGGAAGGCAAAAAAGGCTTCCCCTTGAGGGGAAGCTGTCAGACGAAGTCTGACTGATGAGGTGGGAACATAGGACTAGGGCACCCCCTACGACCATGGTGCGTAAAATGTCGTAGGGGCGGACGACCCCGGCCGCCCGGCTCTCCCCAAGGGGCGAGCCAAACCATACGTTCGCGGGAATATGCGAATGAATTTCGCCAAATCAACTCCGCGTAATCCCTATTTGCTAATCTCTAATTACTATGTTGACTTAAATCATTTACAATGCTATAATAAAATCATGAATAAATCAGACTTTTTGCCCGTTTCGCGGGAGGATATGAAAGAGCGCGGAATAGAGCGCCTCGACTTTGTGTATGTTATCGGCGACGCCTATGTGGACCATTCGGGCTTCGGGCACGCCGTTATTTCGCGCGTTCTCGAAAGCCGCGGCTACACGGTCGGCATTATTTCTCAGCCCGACTGGCACGACTGCGAGGGCTTTAAGATACTCGGCAGACCGAGGCTCGGGTTTCTGGTGTCATCGGGCAATATCGACCCGATGGTGAACCGATACACCGCCGCCAAAAAGGTGCGCAACACCGACCTGTACTCCCCCGGCGGAAAGGCGGGCAGACGCCCCGACCGCGCGACGATAGTCTACTGCAACCGAATACGCGAGGCGTTCGGAGATGTGCCGATCATAATCGGCGGCATCGAGGCCAGCCTGCGCCGCTTCGCCCATTATGATTACCACAGTGACAAGGTCCGCCGCAGCATACTCATCGACAGCGGCGCCGATCTGCTGTCGTTCGGCATGGGCGAGCGCTCGACCGTTGAGATCGCCGAACTGCTTGACGCGGGCGTGCCTGTTTCGGAGATCAAGGGCGTCTGCGGCACCGCGTATATAGAGAGCGACAGCTCCGCGCTGCCGCCTGACGGAATAACGCTGCCGTCGTTCGCGGAGGTCAGAGACGACAAGTATAAATACGCCGAGGCCACAAAAACTCAATATGACGAGCAGGACCATATCAGAGGCAGACCGCTTATACAGCTTGACAGCGACAGATATATTGTGCAGAACCCGCCCGCCGCTCCGCTCTCGACACAGGAGCTTGACGACGTGTACGAGCTGCCCTACGCGGGGACCTATCACCCGTCCTATGAAAAATTCGGCGGCGTGCCCGCGATAAAAGAGGTCGAGTTTTCGATAACCTCGTGCCGCGGCTGTTTCGGCGGCTGCAATTTCTGCGCCCTGACTCTGCACCAGGGGCGGACGGTGACCGCGCGGAGCAAAGAGTCGATATTGCGCGAGGCCGCGAGGCTGACAAAACGAAAAAACTTCAAGGGATATATCCACGACGTGGGCGGCCCGACGGCCAACTTCCGCGCGCCGTCGTGCAAGGAGCAGGAAAAGCGCGGCGTGTGCAAAAACAGACAGTGCCTGTTCCCCGAGCCCTGCCCCAATCTCATCGCCGACCACAGCGATTATATCGAGCTTCTGCGCGAGCTCAGGGCGCTGCCGGGCGTAAAAAAAGTGTTCGTGCGCAGCGGCGTCAGGTTCGACTATGTTCTGGCCGACAAGGACGAAACGTTTCTCAGGGAGCTTTCGGCGCACCACATCAGCGGACAGCTGCGCGTGGCGCCGGAGCATATCTCGGACACAGTCCTCGGATATATGGGCAAGCCGAGGCACGCGGTCTATGAAAAATTCCGCAAAAAGTTTAACGCGATAAACGCGGAGCTGAAAAAAGAGCAGTACATGGTGCCTTATCTGATGTCGTCGCACCCCGGCTGCGCGCTGAAAGACGCGGTAAGGCTTGCGGAATACCTGCGCGACAACGTCATAAGCCCCGAACAGGTGCAGGATTTTTATCCAACGCCCGGCAGCATTTCGACCTGCATGTATCACACGGGTATCGACCCGCGAACCATGAAACCGGTGTACGTGCCCAAGTCCTACGAGGAAAAACAGATGCAGCGGGCGCTGCTCCGGTACCGCGACCCCAAGAATTACGAGCTTGTGCGCCGCGCCCTCATCAAAGCCGGAAGGCGGGACCTTATAGGCTATGACAGAAAATGTCTAATAAAACCGTATAATAATAACAATCAAAATACACACAGGAGGAAAACAAACAATGGCAAAAATTCTCAGCGGAAAAACAGTATCGCAAAGAGTAAAGGACGAGCTCAGAGACGAGGCGGCGGAGCTTAAAGCCCGGGGCAAGCAGACCGGCCTCGCGGTGGTTCTGGTTGGCGACGACTCGGCCTCGAAGGTCTATGTGCGCAACAAGGAAAAGGCGTGCGAGGACCTGGGGATATATTCCGAGATACACAGACTGCCCGAGGAAACCACCGAGCGGGAGCTGCTGGATCTGGTCGAAAAGCTCAACAATGACGACAAGATCGACGGCGTTCTGGTTCAGCTGCCGCTGCCCGAGCACCTTGACGACAGCGTTATAATAAACAACATCAGGCCCGACAAGGACGTGGACGCCTTTCACCCCGTCAACGTGGGCAAGATAATGATAGGCGACTATGACTTTCTGCCCTGCACGCCCGCGGGCATTATGGAGCTTATTCACGAGAGCGGCGTCAGCGTTGACGGCAAAAACTGCGTCGTTATCGGCCGCAGCAATATCGTGGGCAAGCCGATGTCTATGCTGCTGCTGCACGAGAACGGCACGGTGACGACCTGCCACTCGCACACCCGAAACCTTGCCGAGATAACAAAGCGCGCCGACATTCTGGTCGCGGCGGTTGGCATAGCCAAATTCGTCAAGGCCGACATGGTAAAGCCCGGCGCGGTCGTTATCGACGTGGGTATGGACAGAGACGAAAACGGCAAGCTGTGCGGCGACGTGGACTTTGACGAGGTCGAGCCCATAGCCGGAGCTATCACCCCGGTGCCGGGCGGCGTTGGTCCGATGACGGTGGCAATGCTGATGCGCAACACGGTCACAGCCTCGAAAAAGCATATGATGTAAGCGCGAATCTGTCGCGGGCGGGCAATTCCGCCCGCTTTTTGCTTGCTTTAACAAAAACTTAATATTTTTTCAAAAAAATGCAAAGTTTCTCTTGCAAAAGGCGGCATAATATTGTATAATTTAATATGTATGATATTTTATAATTTTGTGCTATTTGAATAAATTTGAGCTTTATTTAAAGGAGGAAATATAATCATGAAAAAAAGATTTCTCGGTATAACGCTTGTTATCGCCATGCTGATCTCCGCGCTGCCGTGCGTTTCGTTTGCCGAAGGCGAAGCGGAACCGCTAAATTCGGTCAGCGTTAACTTTGTAGACGGATTTAACAGCGGAGCCAAAAACACCGACTACTTCTATTCTCCCGAGAAAAAACAGGGCTTCGTTACGGAGTCGGGCATGATAATGCCTCCGGGAGAGGAACGAGAGGTCGCCTCGGCGAGCATGGTGCGCAAGCTTACCGAAGACGGCATGAACGCGACCGAAGGAACAGGCAAATATTTGAGCAGCAGCGCCGAATATCCCAACCACGGCGGACTTATCTACAGAGCCGATCTGCCCGCGGGCGCCTATCATATCGACGTTCAGCTGGGCGGAAGCAGCAACAGAGACAACACCTGGGTCACGCCGACCGGCATGGAATACGACCGAATCAGAAGGACCTCCGGCTGGGACGACGCGGGAAACGTTAAAAGAAACACCACGGTCACATGGAGTAATAACAATACAAAATGGTCATATGACTTTGCCACAGGCCAGGATTTTGTTGAGATAGACGTAGAGCCGATCGCCATGCCTTCAAAGACGAGCAGCCAAACCGTCACGGTGGAGTCGATCTCGATAACGCCGATCGCCAACAACGAGCCCGGCGACAAGGCCACAATATACATCCTCGGCGGCTCGACCGAAAAGACATACACCAACGAGTCCTCCTACTCCTCCTGGGGACAGGTGCTTGAATATTATTTCGACCCCGACAAGATCGCCGACGTCGTGAACTACTCGATGGGCGGCAGAAGCATGAAAAGAAGCTACACCGAGGGCAGATTCAACGACATACTGCTGACCGGCAAGCCCGGGGATTATGTTTTCCTGACCTCGGCTCAGGGCGACGAGGCCGACGGCCACACAAGATTCGACAGAGGCCTCAACTACGGCACTCCCGCCGAGAACAACGCCCTTTATAAGCGTTGGCTCGATATGTATATAAAGGCGATAAAAGCCAGAGGAATGCACCCGATACTGGTTTCGGCAGTTCCCAGAAACAACGGTTTTTCGCCCGAGGGCGCCGACAAGCCCAACGGCTTTAACCCCGACGCCACCGGTATCATGCGCGACACGGCCAAGACCGACGAGGGCGTCGGATACATCGGTATGTATGAGGGCGTCAAGGACTATGTGAGCAAGCTGGGCGAGAACGAGCCGCTGTACATATTCAGCTCATACGAGGCAGGCGAGACCCCCGCCGAAAACTCGGCCAACGGCGTTTCCAACTGGGACGGAACCACATACAAGGAAGCCGCGTCAAAGCAGTTCGCCAGAATAATGATGGAATACATCTGCGACGAGGCGACCTCGGACGACGACGTGTACACCAGCAAGGAGTTTATGAAAACTCTGTTCTCGTACCTGCTCCCCGAGGCGCAGCAAGCGGCGCGATCGGGCGACTGGACCTCGATATTCCCCGAGATGGCGGCGGATGTCGGCCAAGTCGACGTGGCACCCGGAGCGACGCCTCTGCCGGAGGAAAATTATTACTACAGAGACAATATCGAGAGGATACTGCGCGTCGGCGCGATGCACAAAAACAGCGAGAATCTGTTTAAGCCGAACGACCTTATCACCGTGGGCGAGTTCGCGCGCGGCATGGAAACGGTCTTTGAACTTGAGCCCGGCTCGCTCGGCAGCTATAACCTGACATACGCCGAGCTTCGGGAAAAATACGGCCCCGAGGTCGAAACCGCCTCGGTCGAGGCCGCCGAACCCGCCGCGGGTCAGCACAGGATCACAATAACCCAGACAGACGGCGGCACGATCACCGCCTATAACGAGAGCCAATTCGACCAAATCAGCGAGGATATTCCCGCGACCATCGAAGCGGGCGGCGTTATCGACAACGCGTATATGACAGTCACCGCGCCTTCGCAGAATTTCGTGAAAGGCGTCGACACATCCGCGTCATTCCCCGAAAACAGCGCTGTTACGCAGAATTATATAGAGTTCAGAAACACCACTCCCGAAAAGCCCGTGACCTATTTCTCAAAGGCGAAGGGCAAGCTGGCGCTGTATGTTCGCTTTAACGACAACAAGAATATCGAGCTTAAAAGCAATGTGGACGGCACGATACAGTCAAAGCTGATAAACAACACGATCGACGGCGCGGGAAACACAATATACGGCACGGTCGAGTTTGACGTTGAGCAAAACACCGGATACACCCTCACCGCCCACGGCGGAAACGGCCGCCTGTTCGGTCTGAGATACTACTCGCTCGACTATCCGCAAAGCTCCGAGACTCTTATCGTGAACGACAGAGACGAGGTCAGAATAACCGCCGTGGCCGACCCGGGATATCTGAACGACCAAATCTTTATAAACGGCGAACCGGTGACAAACGAAAAGGAATACCGCGACTATATTGATAAAGATATAACGATAACCGCCACATACATCAAAGAACCCGATTTTGCAGACACCGGAGCCATCGCGTCCGACGCGGCTCTGACGCGCGAGGCTATGGGCGCGATACTCTATGACGCTTATTATCTGAAATACGGCAAAAACGAAAGCGGCGCGTGGAACAAGCTCGAGTACATGACAAACAATGGCGGACTGCCCGCGCCCGGAGACGCAAACTATGACCAGAACGCGATCTATGAGGGCACGCCCTACTTCCCGCTTGTCGGCTGGGGCGCTCTCACAGACAAAGACGATATTTCGCCCGTGCTGTACGGCAAGGTGAAAGAAGCGTATAACCTCGGCCTTATGCG
The DNA here is from genome assembly GCA_947630505.1 of uncultured Monoglobus sp. Lineage (GTDB taxonomy): Bacteria > Bacillota > Clostridia > Monoglobales > Monoglobaceae > Monoglobus. Next base: position 11,148 of record CANRHV010000031.1, read on the forward strand.
CAGCGAGCAGGGAATCGAGCGCGGAGCGGTCAAGCTCGGCACGGTCCTTGAGCCCAAAGCAAAGGTAACGCGCGCGAAGGCGGCAAAAACTCTGCTGTTCGCCTATATCCTGGCGCAGCCGATGAACGCCGAAAGTCAGACGCTTCAGAATCACGGAGCCGAGACTGCCGAGATCGCGGTTCCCAACCAAAGCGTTGAAGCTCTGCCCTACAGGATAGAGACAACTCCCACGCCCGAGCCCACTCCGTATATCACGCCCGAGCCTACGCCTGTTCCCACGCCTATCCCCCTCAAGGGCGAAAAATGGGACTTTAACTCGATTGCGAAGGACACAGCATACGCGGACAAGGGAATAATCATAAACGAAAACGGCAAGGAGCTGACAATTAACCACAGAACGCAAGCGAACGAGGGCGCCGTTGCTCCCTCAATATCCGAAAAGTCAGAAGGCGATAACTACCTCAAATTCACCGACACAGGCGGCGGTCAGGACGGATTCACATACAATCCCTCCCCCGCTATCGACTCGGATATAATCGTCATCGAGCAGGATTTCAATATCGGAACACCCGTAAAAGACAATATCCTTCTGAGATTCTACGACAAAAACAACGTCGGCCCGAACAACAGCTACTCCGACGACGGCAGAGCCTTTGAGGTAAAGACCGGCGACGGCGCGACTCTTAAACTCACCGACTACTTCTCATCGGGCGGCGATGACACAAATGAAAAAGGATATGACTACGTTATACCCGATTTCAACTTCGCACCCGGCAGGTGGTTCACTCTGAGAGTTGAGTACCACAAAGCGGATAACGCCGTTAAGGTATACACCAAAAAGGAAGGCGAGGACTATGTTCTAAGCCGTGAAATACAGCTGGCTCAGGGCACAATAAAAGTTGAGGAAAGCGCGATCCCGCGCCTTGTTATGACCGGCATGTCCGTTATGACAAAGGGCACAAACGATGAGGGAGAAACAGTCGAGCTCGGAGTTGACAACATATACGTTGCCGAACTTGACAACGAGCCGGAGCCCTCGGCAACGCCGGAGATAACGTCGGAACCCGAGCCGTCGGCAACGCCGGAGATAACGCCGGAACCCGAGCCGTCGGCAACGCCGAATATAACGCCCGAACCCACGCCTTCGGATATCCCGGCACAAACGCCCGAGCCGTCTCCGACGGACACGCCGAGCGAGCATGAATATCCGTATGAGATAACAAGAGCGGCATTCGGAGCGGACGGAGCTTTGAACGCGGAAATAAAATACTACGGCTCTGACGCCGCGCCGAAGGCCAAGCTGATCATCGGCGTTTACAGCGACGATATGATCTTGACCGCCGCGAGCATATATGACATAAACGGCACGGAAATTAAAGACCTTGATTTCAAGAAGCCCGCGGGCACGGTCAAGCTGTTTATCTGGGACAGCGAAAACGGCATGAAGCCCCTGAGCAACAACGCAGTGATCAGAGATTAGCGATTAGGGACTAGGAAACACCTCATCAGTCTGCTTCCCCTCAAGGGGAAGCCTTTTTCTGCCTTCCCCTTGAGGGGCCGCCTTTTTTGCCTTCCCCTTGAGGGGAAGGTGGGTTTTTGCCCGAAAGGGCAAAAAGTCGGATGAGGTGTTCCCTAGTCCCTAGATCCTATTCCCTAGTCCCTACGTTGTCACTACTTGTCACTTCTTTTCAATTAAACTTTTAATTGAAAGGAAGTGATTTTTTTGATTGACTTCAAAACTCTCAAATCGACGGCGCGTATCGAGGACCTGGCTCGGCTGTTCGGCGGGGTGCCCGACAGGCGCGGAATGTGCCGCTGCGTGCTGCACGACGACAAGACGCCCAGCATGAAGATCGACGCCGAAAAGCAGCTGTTTTACTGCTTCGGCTGCGGCGCGGGCGGCGATATAATAACTCTGGCGCAGCTGCACGAGGGCTTGAGCGCGCCCGAAGCGGCGAGGTTTATTGACTGCGCCCTCGGCCTCGGCCTTGACCGGGATATATCCGACGCCGAACGGCGCGACACAATGCTTCGAGCCAAAAAGCGGCATTATTGGGAAATGCTCAAACGCGACGAGGAAGCCGAAAAACAAAAGCGGCTTTACTCCGAGCTGTGCGGCGAAATGCACCGCCTCAGAGAGGCGATGAACGCCGAGCCGCCAAACGACAAAAAAGCCGAGTTGGCAGAAAAGCTCAACAGGGTCGAGTACCTTATAAACTTGATCGAAATTAACTGTTTCGGAGGTGAAAATAATGACCGATAAAAATTATATTAAAAATTTAATATCCGAGATCATGGAAAACAGCGGCGACAACGAGACCGAGTTTGAGGGTCAGCCCCTAAAGCTGCGCTGCGGCGAGTGGACCGCGGACGAGAGCGGCGCGCGCCTTGAGTATATCGACAGCCGCGGAGCCTTTATAAAAAGAATTGCCTCGACCGTGCCGATCATGCCGACCGCGCTGCTGTACGATCCCGAGACCGAGCTTGCCTCGGTGGAGCTCAAGACGCGCGTCCGCGGCAGGTGGCGCGCCGTGATATGTCCGCGCTCTCAGATCTCAAGCGCGGTGAAGATAGTGCAGCTGGCCGACAAGGGTATAGAGGTCACGAGCGAGAGCGCGGCGAATTTGGTGAAATTTCTGGCCGAGGTGATAAGCCTTAATCCCGACAGGATACCCGAGCGAAAAACGGTCTCCCGCCTGGGTTGGTTCGACGGCGACTTTTTGCCGTACGCCGCGTCCGCCTCGCATAACGCCGTAGGGGCGGACGACCCCGGCCGCCCGTCTGCCTCGCCCCAAGGGGCGAGCCTATTTTCGGTACACATCAACGCGGGGGACAACAAACACCTGCTCGAGCCGGTGCGCGAAAACGGCTCCCTCGAAAAATGGGTATCGGGCATGGGTAAATACCGCGAAAGCCTCGCGTTCCGCCTGATGATGGGCGCGTCGTTCGCCTCGCCGCTTCTGGAGCCGCTGAACCTGCAGCCCTTCGTTTTCCACCTTTGGGGCCCGACGGGCTGCGGCAAGACATTGACGCTGCAGGCGGCGATGTCGGTCTGGGGCGACCCGAGGATAGGCGGCATGACCAAAACCATGAACATGACGACAAACGCCATGCTCAGCACATCGGCGTTTTTGCGCAATCTGCCCTTCGGAGGCGACGAGCTTCAGATAATCAAGAACAGGCGCGAGAACTACGACCGCCTTATCATGAGCTGCACCGAGGGCATGGACCGCGCGAGAATGACATACTCAAGCCTCAACAGGACGCGGACATGGCGGTGCGCGTTTCTGTTCACCGGAGAGGAACCCTGCGTGGACACGTCGTCGGGCGGCGGCGCCGTCAACCGAGTGATATGCGTTAACGCCGCCGCGTCAGCCTCGCAAAATACCGTAGGGGCGGACGACCCCGGCCGCCCGTCTGCCTCGCCCCTTGGGGAGAGGTGGATTTCCGCCGGCGGCGGAAAGACGGAGAGGGGTCAACGATGTGATTCGGAACACAAACCCCTCTCAGTCAGCTACGCTGACAGCTCTCCCCAAGGGGCGAGCCTTTCTTCTGTTCCCTACCCCGCGGAACTGGCGGGGCTGTTTTCCGAAAACTACGGCTCGGCGGGGCGGCGGTTCATTGAGGAATACCAAAAGGAGCCGAACTTCGCGAAGATGATCTACGACGAGTATTTCCAAAAGCTAATCCGTCTCGACGCCACGGGCAAGCAGACCTCGGCAATGGCGGCTATCCTGACGGGCGACAGCCTGGCCTGCCGATACCTTTTTAAAGACGAACAGCCGATATCGGCCGAGACAGCCGCGCGGTTTATGAAGTCGGACAGCGCGGTCAGCGTCGCGAAGCGGGCGCGGGAATTCACCGAAGGCCTTATCGCCGCCAACATCAACATGTTCTCGCCGAGCAATATAAGCCGCGAAATATGGGGCAAGATAGACGACAACGCGGTGCTTATCAACAAAACGATACTCTGCCGCGAACTTAAAAACGAAGGATATACCTTCGAGGCCGTGAAATCCGAATGGGCAAACGACGGATTTTTGGTGAGGAACCCCGACGGAAGGTTTGACCATTGTACCAGTTGCTATGGCACGAAGGCAAGATATATAAAATTGCAAAATGATTATAATTCAATCGAATAAACGTTAAAAATGTCTCGCATATCTCGCAATGTCTCGCGTAATTTTGAATCATGCGAGACATCGCGAAGCCCGTGGATACGTAGGTTTCGGGATAATGTCTCGCATTCTCACATAATTTTCAAATATATATGTATAGGAATAAAATAAAAAATTTATAAGAGTAATGTTTTGATGTAAGAATGTGAAGAATGTGGGGACTAGGGGATAGCGTCGGCCTAGTCCCTAGTACCTATTCCCTAGTCCCTACGTTGACACCTCATCCGACTTTTTGCCCGTTCGGGCAAAAACCCACCTTCCCCTCAAGGGGAAGGCAATAAAGGCTTCCCCTTGAGGGGAAGCTGTCAAGCGGAGCTTGACTGATGAGGTGGGAACGTAGGGACTAGATATTAGTAACTAGGGACTAGGAACCCCTCTCAGTCGCCTTCGGCGCCAGCTCTCCGCAGGGGGCGAGCCTAACCCTACGTTCGCGGGAATATGCGAATGAATTTCGCCAAATCATCTCCGCGTAATCACTATTCGCTAATCACTAATCACTACGTTGCCAGCTCTCCCCAAGGGGCGAGCCTAACCCTGCGTTCGCGGGAATATGCGAATGAATTTCGCCAAATCATCTCCGCGTAATCGCTATTCGCTAATCACTAATCACTACGTTTATTTTTTGAACAACATTCTGACGGAGTTCAGGATGCAGAGCATGGCTACGCCGGTGTCGGCGAATACCGCGAGCCACATGTTTGAGTAGATGCCCGTGATTCCCAGTATCATGACCGCTATTTTTATCGCCAGGGCGAACACCACGTTCTCTCTCGCAATGCGGGCAGTGCTTTTTGAAATCGCGATCGATTCGGGCACCGCCTCGGGGTTTGAGCCCATGAACACCACGTCGGCGGCCTCGATGGCTGCGTCGGCTCCGCTTCCCATAGCGGCTCCCACGTCCGCTCCCGCCAGGACTGGCGCGTCGTTTATGCCGTCTCCCACGAACATGACGCTGCCGCTCTCGGCGCGTATCTCGCGCAGCTTGTTGAGCTTGTCGGTTGGCAAAAGCTCTGCGTAGGCCTTCTCGATTCCCGTTTGATTAGCGACCGCCTCGGCGGCCGATCGGGCGTCTCCCGTGAGCATGGCGGTTCTTATTCCGCCGCGACTCAGCTCCGCCACCGCCTCGGCAGCTCCCGACTTCACTGCGTCGGCGACCGTTACGCGGCCGACATATTTGCCGCCCGAGGCTATATAAACCGTTGTGCCCGTATTCGCGGAACCCGAGGCGCACTCGACGCCGTTTTCGGAAAGCAGCTTATCGCTGCCGACCAAAGTCTCAACGCCGTCTATGACCGCCTTTATGCCTTTGCCCGAAATCTCGCTGACCGATTCGGGGCGGCTCGGCTCTATCCCGCGCTCCCGCGCCTCGGAAACTATGCTTATGCCTATCGGGTGGGTGGAATCAAGCTCGGCCGAGGCCGCGAGGGCCAGGATCGTTTTTTCGTCGAGCGAGCCTTCAATATCTCGCACCGCGAATCTACCCTCGGTGACCGTGCCTGTTTTGTCCATGACAACGGCCTTTATGTTCGCAAGCTGCTCCATGACGATGCCGCCCTTGAATAATATTCCCGACTTTGACGCTCGGCCTATGCCGCAGAAAAACGCCAGAGGCACGCTGAGCACAAGCGCGCAGGGACAGCTCATTACCAGAAATGTCAGCGCGGTGTATATCCACGGATAGAACTCTCCGCGCGTCACAAGCGGGATAACAAACGCCGTGACAAGCGCGACCGCCACGACTATGGGCGTGTATATCTCGGCGAATCTCGTGATAAACGCGTCGATTTTCGGCTTGCTCTCGGCCGCGCTCTCGACCGATTCGAGAATGCGCGACACCATCGAATCCCGAAGCTCGCTGTCAACCCTGACCTTTATCGCTCCGGTTGTGTTGACGCAGCCCGAGATCACCTTGTCTCCCGCGGCCGCTCGAACGGGCAGCGGCTCTCCGGTCACCGCCGAGGTGTCGATACCCGTCTCGCCCTCGACTATCGTTCCGTCAAGCGGCACCCTGTCGCCCGGGCGCACGAGGATCATGTCGCCTATCGCGGCTGATTCGGCGGGAATTGTTTTAACATCTTCGCCGCTTATCAGATTCACCGTGTCGGGGCGCATGTCGGCGGCCTCCATTATTTTGCCGCGGCTGCGCTTGACCGCGATATCCTCGAACAGCTCGCCTATCCTGAAAAACAGCATAACGCCGACCGCCTCGGGATATTCGCGTATCGCGAACGCGCCGAGCGTGGCTATCGCCATCAGGAAGTTTTCGTCAAATATCTTGCCCCTCAGGATATTTTTCCCCGCCGTCAGCAGCACTCCGCCACCCAGCGTCAGATACGCCGCGGCGAGCAGCGCTATCTTTATCCACTCCGCCGAATCAAAGACCCCAAAGGCGCCGAGCGCGAGCGCCGCGACATACAGCGCGGCTCCGACGATAAGCGTTATAAGCTCGGATTTTTCGTCCTCCTCTTCCTCCCGCTTTTGCTTCTCGGGCGTGAAATTTATCTCGTCCTCCACCGTGCGCGCGGTCTTGAGTATGGCGGGCATCAGCCTGTCGGGATCGTCGGCCGTGACCGAAAGCCGCATCAGCGGAAACGACAGCGCCGCAGCGCTCACCCCGTCCATCTCGGATATGAGCTTTTCTATCTTCGCGCCGCAATTTGCGCAGTCTAAATTCTCGATCTTATATTTTTTGGTGACCGCTTTTTTATGATCGTCGCTTTTCATTATTCTGTCCTCCCTTATAATCATTTAAACATCTGAACATCTGTTCAATTGTTATATTGATATAATACCACTTTATTATACGCTTGTCAAGGGAAATTGTTAAAATATTTTTAAATATTTTTTGACATATTGACTTTTATATTATGCGGTGATATAATGATATTTGTAAAAATTTATGTAAAAGAAAGGAGTGGCGCGGATTTTTGCGCGCCGGCTTATTATGGACAGTTATGTCGGGCTTAGCCTTGTAATTATTTTTCTTATCGCTTTTTCGGCGTTTTTTTCCGCGACCGAAACGGCCTACACGTCGATCAATCGTATTCGTATAAAAAATCTCGCCAAAGAGGGCAACAAAAAGGCGAAGCTTGTTGACAGGCTTTCGGACAACTACGACAGGCTGCTGTCCACTATTCTGATAGGAAACAATATCGTTAATATTCTCTCTTCTTCTCTCGCGACCGTGCTGTTCACGGGCCTTTTGGGAAACGCGGGCGTCACGGTCTCGACCGTTGTTATGACGGTGCTCGTCCTTATTTTCGGCGAGATAACGCCCAAAAACGTGGCAAAGGAGAGCCCCGAGAAATTCGCGATCGCGGTGTCAAAGCCGATCTCGTTTTTCGCGATCATACTCACGCCGTTTAACTATCTGTTCGGGCTGTGGAAAAAGCTGATCGACAGGATAATCACGTCGGACGACGGCGGCGGCATAACCGAGGAAGAGCTGATAACCATAGTCGACGAGGCCGAGAGCGGCGGCGAGATAGATTCCGAGGAGCGCGACCTGATAAAGAGCGCCATCGAGTTCAACGACCGCGAGGTCGAGGACATACTGACCCCGAGGATAGACGTCTGCGCCGTGGAGCTTGGCACCGACAGGAGCGAGATAATCGACACCTTTCTGGACACGGGATATTCGCGCTTGCCCGTTTTCAAGGACACGATCGACAACATTATCGGCGTTATCCACCAGAAGGACCTGTTCCACCAGATGCAGAAGGGCACGGGAGAAAAGATAGAGGATATCATATCGCCCGTCAACTACATTCTGCCCTCGATGAGCGTTTCGGACCTTATCAAAACGCTGCAAAAATCCAAAAATCACTTCGCGGTGGTCGTGGACGAATACGGCGGAACCGAGGGTATCGTGACGCTTGAGGACGTGCTCGAGGAGCTCGTGGGCGAGATCTGGGACGAGCACGACAAATTCGTGGAGAACTTCAAAAAGCTGTCGGACGGCGCGTACGAGGTGCTTGGCTCGTCCGACCTTGATGATTTTATGGAGCTTATAGGCGAGGAGCCCGACGAGGACGACCCCAACACGGTGTCGGGCTGGGTCATGGAAAAGCTCGCCAGAATGCCCGAATTGGGCGATCGGTTCGAATACAACGGCCACAAGGTCATGGTGACGGGCATGGAGAACCGAAGGGTCGCGAAAATCAAGCTTATAATATAAGTTTTTGTTGACTTACCGAAAAATATATATTAAAATAAACTAGAGAATATTATATAAATTTTAAATAAACGGAGGTACTAATATGATCAACAACATTCCAAAAGTTAAAATCGGCATCGTGGCCGTGAGCCGCGACTGTTTCCCCGAATCTCTGTCCGTGAGCAGACGCGAGGCGCTTGTTAAGGCTTACGCCGACAAGTATGACGCGGCGGATATTTACGAATGTCCCGTCTGCATCGTTGAGAGCGAGATACATATGAAGCAGGCGCTCGAGGATATCAAAAAGGCGGGCTGCAACGCGCTTTGCGTATATCTTGGCAACTTCGGCCCCGAGATATCCGAGACCATGCTTGCTCAGCAGTTCGAGGGCCCCAAGATGTTCGTGGCCGCCGCCGAGGAGAGCATCGGCTGCCTCAGCGACGACAGAGGCGACGCCTACTGCGGTATGCTCAACGCCAGCTACAATCTGTATCTGAGAGGCACAAAGGCCTATATCCCCGAATATCCCGTGGGCACCGCCGAGGAATGCGCCGAGATGATACACGGATTCCTGCCGATAGCCAGAGCGGTCATCGGTCTGTCGGACCTCAAGATAATTTCGTTCGGCCCCAGACCCCTGAACTTCATGGCCTGCAACGCGCCGATTTATCAGCTGTTCAAGCTCGGCGTCGAGATCGAGGAAAACTCGGAGCTTGATTTGTTCGAATCGTTCAACAACCATGCGGGCGACGAGAGAATACCCGAAGTTGTGGCCGACATGGAAAAAGAGCTCGGCGAGGGCAACATGAAGCCCGAGATACTGCCAAAACTGGCGCAGTATGAGCTGACATTGCTCGACTGGATCGAGAATCACAAGGGCTCAAAGAAATATGTGGCCGTGGCGGGCAAGTGCTGGCCCGCGTTCCAGACCCAGTTCGGATTTGTTCCCTGCTATGTGAACAGCCGTCTCACGGGCCGCGGTATTCCCGTTTCCTGCGAGGTCGACATCTACGGCTGCCTCAGCGAGTACATCGGAACCTGCGTCAGCGAGGACGCCGTGACGCTGCTTGACATCAACAACTCGGTTCCCGCCGACATGTTCAAAGAGGACATCGAGGGCAAGTTCGACTATACCCACAAAGACACGTTTATGGGATTCCACTGCGGAAACACATGCTCGTCCAAACTGGCGGCCTGCTCGATGAAGTACCAGAAGATAATGGCGAGAAGCCTGCCCGTTGAGGTGACAAACGGCACTCTCGAGGGCGACATAGCGCCCGGAGACATCACGTTCTTCCGCCTCCAGAGCACATCGGACGCCAAGCTGCGCGGCTATATCGCCAACGGCGAGGTGCTGCCCGTGGCGACGCGCTCGTTCGGCTCGATCGGCGTGTTCGCGATCCCCGAGATGGGTCGGTTCTACCGCCACGTGCTTATCGAGAAAAACTATCCGCACCACGGCGCCGTGGCGTTCGGACACTTCGGCAAGGAGCTGTTTGAGGTGTTCAAGTATATCGGAGTTCCCGTTGAGGAGATCGGATACAACCAGCCCAAAGGCGTGAGATACCCCACCGAGAACCCCTGGGGATAATAAAGAGAATATAAATAGCGGGCGGCCAATTGCCGCCCGTTTTTTGTGTTTGCCTCGCCCTACCGTAGGGGCGGATAATATCCGCCCGCCCTATTCGCTATTCGCTAATCACTAATCACTATGTTGACACCTCATCAGTCAAGCTTCGCTTGACAGCTTCCCCTCAAGGGGAAGCCTCTCTTGCCTTCCCCTTGAGGGGATAATCAGCAAGCTTGCTTGCGGGTTCAAAGCTATCTTTCAAAATTGCTTGCAATTTTGACCAAGAGCTTCCTTAGCGGTGGGTTTTTGCCCGTTCGGGCAAAAAGTCGGATGAGGTGTTTCCTAGTCCCTAGTTCCTATTCCCTAGTCCCTACGTTAGTTGAAATCTATGCTTTGGCGCTCGATCTCGCCCCAGTCGGTTTTCTTTTTGCGGTAGCCGATCAGCGACGTCATTCTCACCCACGCCAATATAAATCTCAGGCACGACACCTCGGCCGCGCACAGGCCTATCGCCTTTAAAACATCGGTAAAGCTCAGGCGCCGGTCTATCGTGTGTATTCTCGCGAAAAACGCCGTCAGCGACAGTATTGACGAATACGCCACGTATATGCCCAGATACAAAAGCATAAACGGCACGTTCAGAAAATCGAGCAGCATCGCGACGACCATTGTGAGAACGCCGAGCACCTCGATATAAGGCGACAGAAGCTCGTATATCAAAAAGTACATATATGACACAAAGCTGACAAGCCCGTAGCGGGGGTTTCCAAGAATACTTCTGTGGGTCATCATGCTCTGGAACAGGCCTATGTGCCACCTGCGCCGCTGCTTGCTCAGATCGCCGAGCTTTTCGGGGACCTGCGTCCAGCATATGGCGTCGGACGCGTATCTTATCCGGTAGGGCATCATATTTTCGCGGCAGAAAACATGGAGCTTTACCACCAGCTCCATATCCTCTCCCATCGTGTCGGCGTCGTAGCCCCCGGCGCTTATGACCGCGCTTTTTTTGAACAGGCCGAACGCGCCCGAGATCATTATGCTGCCGTTGAATTTGTCGAACAATATTCTCGCCGCCAAAAATGAGCGGTCATACTCGAGCACCTGCATACAGGACAGTATCTTGTTCGGCAGGCGGTATTTTACCACTCGGCCGTTTTTTATCTCGGCGCCGTTGCACGGCCGCACCGCGCCGCCCACCGCTATCACGTTGTCGTCCTCCAAAACGGGGCGCACGATTTTTCTGAGCGAATCGAACTGCAGCACCGAGTCGGCGTCAATGCTGAGAAAATACGGGTATCTGCCCGCGTTTATCCCCACGTTGAGCGCGTCGGCCTTGCCGCCGTTCTGCTTTCGAATCAGCGTTATCGGAATACTCTTGACCTCGGTCTCGTAGATCTCGGTCACGGGCCTTGTCATGATCTGCCGCTGTATCGGGCGGTTGGTCTTTTTCATGTCAAAGGCGTCAAGCACCGCCTTGGCGGTATTGTCCTTCGAGCCGTCGTCCACCACGATTATCTCATACAATCTGTAATCCTGCATCAAGAGAGATCTGACCGTTGAGACGATGGTCTCCTCCTCGTTATAGGCGGGCACAATGATGGTGACGGGCACGTAGTAATCGTTGAGTATCTCGTTTTTCAGCGTGTTTCGGCGCTTTGTGCTATAGAGCGACGTTGAGCCGACTATGACCGCCAGAAACAAAAAGCTGGCGTAGCCTATCATATAGAGAACAAAAAATATTCCCACAAAGTTGAAAAATACCTGCAATATGTCTCTCATCACACAGCCGCCTCCGCCAATACGTTTTCGCTTTTTATCTCTTCCTCTTCAGCGCCCAGACGATAGGCCAGCATCTCTTTGGCGTATCTGTCTTTTCCTACTATATGCTCGATATCCGAATACTCAACGCCCTTCGCCTCAAGGCTCAGCGCCGCATTGTAGCGCACATGCCAGTTGGGGCTGAGCATCGCGTCGGTCAGGACCTTTATCACGTCGTCGCCGTCGTAGGACGCCAGAGCCGTGACGCCGATGGCCGCGTATTCCCAGTGCACGGGGTCGGCGTCGGAACCGAACTCCAGGAGCTTTTCCCTCGCGGGCTCGTACGGGTATTTGGCGAAATACCGCACCGCCGCCAGCCTCATCTCCTTGCCCCGCTCCTCGTCGAGCATGATGTCAAGCATTCTTTGCTTATACTCGCCGTTTTCGAATCTTATGTAGTTCAGGATCGCGACGCGGGTCTCCTCGCTGAAATCGTCGAATCGGCTCCAAAGCAGATCGATCAGCTCATGGTGGTCGCCCTCGAACATAAGCAGTCCGTCCTGCAATATCTTATCGTGCAGAAAGGCGCCGTTCCGATCGCTTCGGCTAACCGCCTCAACGACCGATCCGGCGCTGCCGAACGAGTACAGCGCGTGCATCGTGTTGACCCTGCAGTACAGGCTATCCTTTTCCATATACTCGATCATGATCCTTTGCAGGTCCTCGGCGGGAACATGGTCCCTCAGCTTTTTGCCGCCGATAAAATAGGCGAAATACGCCGCCTGCAGGTTCTCGCGCTTGCTGTAGGTATAGGCCAGGTCGACAAACACGGGCGCCAGCTCGTTTAAATACTCGCCCGCGGCGGCCTTTTCGACGCTGTCGAAATGCTTGTCGAGAGCCGCGTCAAACGCCATAAGGCCGCTCGTTTTGGAAAGCACGCGGGTCATGTATTTTATATGCTCCTCGGTCACCCGCGCGCCTCGCCTGATCTTGTTCAGCTCGCCGGATATTATTTTGTCATAACGCGCGACGCGCAGCTTCATTCTCTCGTCGCTGCCGCGCATAACGATATTGTAAACTATGTTAAACGCTATCATGCTGAGGCAAACAAAGCCGTATATGTATAGCAGCGCCTCACTGCCCATCAGCGTTCACCTCCGTTTTTTGTTGTTCTGCGGGATTTTTCTGCTCCGCGTTCCAAAAGTCCTTCAACATATAATAGGACTTTTTAAATCTCTCGTGGGTCTTGACGGTCTTATACCACGGGTCAAGCTCGACCTCGCCCATCGACACGGGCGAGCCTTTGTCGGCCGACGCGCCAACGCTCATTTTGTCTATGCTCAGATTTTCGATTCCGTAATGCTCGTAGTAGTCGTCGTGTATCATCATCTCGGACGGATTGCTGAAATTCAGCAGCTGCCACGGAATGCGTATCTCAACGGCGTTATCGCCGAACGCGAAGTCGGCCAGAGAGTCATAGCTGTCAGAATCGGGATTGGCGTTTCCGAGCCTCAGCCGTCCTGTATTCGACTTCCTGCCCGTGGGCTGAGCGTTGGCTCTGTCGCGGATATACTCCTGCATGGTTATCGGCAGATATATGTCGACAAACTTCGAGCTGTCGCGGGCGGGCGGGTCCGAGTAGGGTATCTCGCCGTAATATGTGTCGCCGTAGATCGCCTTTAGGACCTCGTATCTCTCGTTTACCACCACGCGGCTGTCGTCCGCCCCGTGTATGACCATCAAAAAGTCGGACGGCTTTTCGAAATGGACGTCATAATCCTCGCAGTAAGCGCTGCCGCTTTTGGGCGTGGTGTCGATCGGGATATACAGCGTGTCCTCTCCCGGTTTGAGATTGTCGCCCCGGGCGAGAAAATATATAAACTTCTCGTCATACTTGACATAGAGATCTGTACCGTTGTTGCTCGCGACCGGTTTGTCGCCCTCCCACTCGGAAATATCGCCGTCCGCGTAGCACACGCTTTTTTCTTTTCCCGGGTCGAAGGTCAGAACGCCGAAAAACTGCTCGTTGGTCTGATAGTCGCTCCAGTAGGGAGTTTTGTCGAGATCGACCGCATGCATCGTGTTCCAGTTTCTTTTGAACCACTCGTCCTGCCAGGTGAAAAGGCAGCTGCCCGCGCAGCCCGCGTTCATAATGTCGCTGTAGCATTCGATCAGGCCTTGGCCCTGCTCCGCCTCGGACATGTAGCCCTGAGTTCGGCCGACGCTGTCGCCGTCCTGAGACAGGCCGCGTCCCGTCGCCAGGCCGTACTCGGCTATAACCACCGGCATCGTGTGATACGAGGTGAGCGCCTTTAAGTAGGCCAGATAGGTGTTGTATCTGCCGTATTGATCAATATAGCTCTCGTCGCTCACATAGTCCTCGATACGCGGGCCTTTGAGCTTTGACGTACGGTACTTGACGGTGGCCCAGCGGGTGCTGCCAAGACGCTCGTTGATCTCGGCGTCGCTGTACCGGCTTGTGTCGCGCATAACGTTCAAATAATCGGGAAAATACGAATACACGTGGTACGAGGCGAACATTCCCGAAATAAAATTCTCGGCGCTCGGCTTTATGTGCTCAACATCGACCGAGGCGACCTTCTGACGAGCGAAAACAACGCTCGGCGGGTACACGAACGGGTCGGTGTTTGCCCGGTTGGCGAAGGCCACCAGTCTCTGCTGCTTGTAGCGCTCCGATTCATACTCCACCGCCTTGTCGCCAACCTCCGCCAGGAACGCCTCAAAGGGCGTCGCGTCCTCGGTGGTGCTGAAATATTTTCCGCTGTATTTTGCGCGGCCCTCGTTTTTCTGATTGGTGTAGGTGACCGTGTACTGCTCCCAGTCGACGCCCAGGATATACCCGATGACCCACGGGCTCACATCCTTGCGGAAGCTTCCGTTTCCCTTGTTTCCGTAGCTCAGCGCAAGGCTCTTTTTGCCGTGGATAACGTCTATCATGGTGCGGCAGTCGTCGGAAAATGCGGTCATGATGTCCTGATCGAACGCGTCCATGTGCGAGAACATGTCATAGTCGCTTATCCAGACGCCCTGCAAAAGATACAGCGGCTTGTCGTTATACTTATTGTACTCGTAAAACGCGTTGTAAAAATCATCATTGAGGATGGTGTACACGCGCACCGTGTTGGCGCCCATGTCCTGAATTTCCCTGAACCACCTCAGATAGGTTTTTTTGTCTATCGCGAAATCGCTGGGCCACTCTCCGGGTATGCCGGGCTCCAGGTCCACGCCCCGTATCTCAAAGGGCGCGTACTCCCCGTCTTTTTGCATATAGATATTTTTCTCGTCGGTTTTCATGAAGGTCGAAACCGGCTCGTTTGGGTGAAGGTCTATGTATATTCCCAAGCGGTAATAGGCGGTGTTCCATATAAACGCCGCCACTATGAAAATACCGACGGCAATAAGATATTTTTTCACGCGGCTCCTCCTTCCGCTACCTAAATCAAAGTCGTTACGGGTTCCATCTCTTGGTGTTGGACGGGTGCCCGAAAAATCTCAGCACGTCTATGTTCTGATCGAGCCACGCGCCTCTCTCGGTCAGCCAGCCCTTGAGAACGCCGACCGCCTGCTCGGGCGTGTACTGATTGCGGTTGACGACCTCCGCGCCGTCGGTCTCAAGGCTCAGCATATCGGTGTCAAACGCGTTTTTCCAACGGTCGTAGTTTCTCGCGACCGCGGGGCCAAGCCAGGCGTTCGCCTCGTCGATGTAGCTCGTTATGTTTTGGTCGCTGAGATATGTTTTTCGCAGCTCCTTGTATCTTTCGATAACTCTTTCGCAGAACGCCTCGTCCTTGAACAGCATGTTGTAATATCCGCTCTCGGCCACGAAGAATCCCGCTCGGCCGTATATATCGTTTGGGAAGTTGTTGCACGCGTTGTTAAAATCCCAAACGCACATCTTGTACTTGCCGCCGGGCTCCTTATAAAGATACGTCGAAAAGTTGCCAACGTCAGCGTTGCTCGTGAACTCGTTTATTATATAGTAATCAATAAAGTTGTCAACGTCGATCCAGTTTTGGTAGCCGTAGTTCTCGTTGTCGTAGTCATAAGAATATATGGATTTCTCAAACTTCGAAAAATCCAACTCTATCTCCTTCGCCAGGGACGGGGTGAGATTGGTTTTTCCGGGATAGCGCACAGCCACGTCGCCTCCCGTGATCTGCAGCCGCTCGCTGAGAACGTTTATGTCTCTGATGGTCTCAAGGTCCGCCTCAACCGGGCGGTCAACGCGCAGCAGATAACCCGTGAACGTCTCACCCTTGACGATAGTTTTAAGCTGCAGTCTAGAGTTTTCGCCCTCGGATATGGTCTCGGTCATCAGATAAACGCCTCTGTAGTCGCCGTTTAAAAACACCTCGCAGAACCGCACGTTCGGCGCGTACTCCATGATGTCGCCCGACAGGTTGTACCACAGATAATTCCTCAGAAGGGTCTTGTCGAGATACGGGCCGCTGAGCGCCCATTCGTGGTGAGGCGCCATGCCCATGACCGAGATCTCGCGGTCGGCGCCGCTCTCGTCGATAAACTTCATCAGATACGGCGCTTTTTCGAACCTGCGCGACGAGTGGCCGCGGACCCTGAACAGCGATTCGGTGGTGAAATCAGGCTCGTCGGTCAAATGGTTGTTTCCGCTCTCGTTGTCGATCACCGATATGTTCACTTTGGCGTAATCCGAGCCGTCCTCAGCCTTGGTGTAGACGCTCTCGTCAAATATGTCAAACTCTCCGCTCTCTACTCCGGGCACCGCCCTGCCCTCGGTGTCGATCAGCACAAGCGGCAGGTGGGAGCAGAAAACATCATCGCCGTGGGTCGAGCAAGCCGAATATCCGGGTTCCTCGCGGTGCTGATGATAGCGGTGTACAGGATCGTCCTTGTCAACGTTCGCCGTGATACAGGCGGCCAATATAACGACCGCCGCTGCGGCGATACCGATAATTTTATATTTCATATTATGCCTTATCCTTTCACTGCCTTGAATTTATAAGGCGCGCGTAATGAATGTCATTCTAGCTGCTGATCTCGTCGTTCTGCATAACGGTGTTAAAATACTCAACGCCGCCGAGGGCGTATATCTCATCGCTGACGCTGCCGCCCGTTCTCTCGCCTTTTTCAAGATTCTTTTTGCTTATCTCGTAGATCAGCTCAACCGTGTCGTCGGTGGTGTTCCTTACTCTCAGATTGGCCTTGCGCATATAGCGCTTGAAGATCAGCGCGGCTATTTTTTCCTCATTGGTTCGCGCAGCTCTTATGATTATCAAAATGCGGTTGTCGTTTTTGATGCGTCCGAAAACAAGCAGCAGAACAAAAGCGAACGCGCTGCCTATTCCCGCCACGAGATAGTCGCCCGCGCCGCAGCATATACCCACAACGACAGTCCAGAATATGTAGACCGTGTCGCGGGAATCCTTGATCGCCGTCCTGAAACGAACGATGGACAGCGCGCCGACCATACCGAGCGACAGAGCTATGTTATTTCCTATTACTATCATGACCGTGGTGGTGACTATAGTCAGCGCCACAAGCGAGACGTTGAACTTTTTGCTGTATATGCTTCCGTCGTGGGATAATTTGTACGACAGAAATATAAAGCACGCGATGATCGACGCCGCCACAAGGCGCAGCGCGATCATCTGAGCGGTCAGTTCGCCGCCCGACTCAAGGGTCTGCAACAGATATTCTCTCATAATGTTAGTCCTCCTATTAATTCATTGTGGCGAGCCGCGCCAGACAGTATTTGCTGACCGACAATTCCGAGCAGTTGACCGCGCTCACCATGTTTTTTATATAGCCCGGCAGAAATCCGTTGTACTTGACTTCAAGGACCGAGTTATACGGGTCGAGGGCGGGATAGAGCGGCAGACGCTCCGAAAATATGTCAAAGTCCGCCTCGCTGCCCGTGATCCCCGAGTCGATAGTGACCCGTATCTTATTCTCTTTGGCGATGTAGGCCCTGCGGGAATACTCCACAACGGCCTTGGGCCGATAGCACAGCCGATTCATAAGGCCGTAGCACTCGGCCGCGAAGGGCTCGCCGTATTTGAGCAGCGGGCCGTAGCGTCCTTTTATAAGCTCCTCGGCGTCGGCGCGGCTTATCCTGAGCGAGCGTTTTTTCTGGTACGCCCCCTCTTTTTGCTTCATTTCAAGCATTGCGAAGTCGGAGCTTGGGTCGTATATCCTGAGCCGTATTTTTCTGCGCAGCTCCAGGCCGTCTACTTTTCCGTAGTAATCCAGATCCGCGGGCGTGTCGAAATACAGCGAGCGTATTTTATAGCCGCGAGGCCCGTTGTGAGGGTCAAGCATCATTATTTTTTCAAGCCGTCCCCGCAGTGCGGCCTCGGCGGACGCGTTAAGCAGGAACTTTTTTTCCTGCCTCAGTACCTCGTTCAAAATCTGTTCACTCCCATACAAAAACCCCGCAAAGAACAACACACTCCGACGCCCGCGCATTATAACAATACGCGCGCTTACGTGTTTATGCGGGGATGTATTAACTCTTTGCCTCGGTTATTCAGTATAATGAGACAATCTTGATTTGTCAAGACAAATTGACGATTTTCTTGCAAATTGCACAATAAAAAAACAAAAAATCATATTTAAATTTTTAATTTTAACGCCGCTCCTCTTACAAATTTTTCTGTTTTAGCGCAAAAAAGGCAGGCCCTTTTTTAGAGCCCGCCGATTTGCGTTGTTTGCGTTATCTGACGTTTGTGTACGGCTGCAGATCTCCGCTGCTCCAGAGATAGAACCTGACGTCGGCGTAGTCCTTGTCAAACGCCATATCGCTGACGATATACTCGGAATCCGACACGGGTATCTCCGCGATCTTCGCGTCCGCCAGAACGCCGTTTTCGTAGGCCGCGGCTATAAACATGGCGCCGCCCTGCTCGCCGACGTTCTTTATCGACGCCTTGACCGCCCTGCCGTCCATGGTCGGCTCGCTCACATAGAACACCTTGTCGCTTGAGAATTCCTTTTCAAGCCTCATGTTGGCGAAGTATGTGGGGTCGGCGGTTTTTACCAGACGTATCGAGCGCAGGGTCGTGTCTCTGCCCTCAATGCCGCCGATCGTCGTCTCGCCCAAGATCGTGCCGTCCTTCTTTGAGGCTGTCATTGTGATAAACTCGTCGGTTCCCGCCTTTGAGTAGTCTATCTTGGTGTCAAAGTGTACCCAGCCGCTGCCGCCTATCTGATCATATGTAATAAACGGATTGGCTCGGTCATCGAGCGCGGGGCCCTTGTTGATCTGATTGTTCGCGTTGTTGATTATCTCGGCGAACACGTTCTCGCCGTTCTGCCAGTTGCCCGCCTTGTTCTCGAAATAAACCCTGAAGCTGCGGGCCACGTCTTTGTCAACATAAACGTCGAAGTCAAAATCCACAACTCCGTCGCCGTAGGGCTCCGCAAGCTCGCGGTACACGTTGAAGGTCTCAACATAGAGGGCGGGCTCGCCGTCCTTATAAACGACGCTGTTGGCGCTCAGCGCTCCGTTCTCGGTGGATGCGCCGTCCTGCCAGATGTCATATTGCGAGGCGGTGCCCGGGTCGACCGTGGGAGCCGGAGTGGGCGTGGGCTCGGGCGTGGGCAGACCCGCGAAATTTGACTTGTTGTCAAGCTTTAAATCGCTGAAGCTCGCCATCGAGTAGTACGCCTTGGGTGACGCGTCAGACTGACCCTGGTGCGAGTCGATCGCGACGCCGACATACATACTTTCGGGTAGACCATTGATGTTCATGATATAGGGCTGCCTGATATTGTCGTAGTAGTTTTCGCCGCCGTTTGAAACCGAGAACACCAGATTATCGCCGTCGCGCTGTATCCTGAGATAGTTCGGCAGCTCGTGCGCCTCGCCGGGCAGCCAGTTGTATCCCTTTTTGTTGCCGTCGTTATACTCGCCCAAAACGTTCGCCGAGATAACGCCGCCGTTTTTGTCCTTAAAGAATATGCCCGTTTTCATATCGGTCGAGTTGGTCTCGTCGGGGTCGGTGGCGAGAGCTCCGCCCTTGGCGGTCCTTGCGACTATCCTGGGATTTCTGCCGAGCTTTATCCAGCCGTCCACCAGAGCCGCCGATACCGAGTTGGCGTCCAGAGTATTGCGGACCATAAGACCCATAACGGGACCGTTCTCGTTACCCATCATGTCCTGCATCTTGATCGAGATGTCGAAGTTGCCCGACACCTGCTTGTACATAAAGGCGCAGCTGTCGGCCTTTCCGCCTATCTTGCCGCTGCCGCCGATCGTGTATATCCCGTTTTCGTTGACCGAGGCCGCGCCGTTTCCGTATGTGGGCGAGCCGATCTTTGCCATCTGCCAGCCCTCGGGGGTGGCGCTGCCGTTCACGTACACGATCGAGGTGGTGCTGCGGGTGCTCTCGTCCGCGTCATTATACGCCACACAGGACAGATAATGCTCGCCGATGTCGAGAGATATCGCGTCGTCTATCGCCGAGGCTCCGGGATATTCCTTTATCATGATCGGGCCGTCCCACAATTCCATTTTGGTTATCGCGGTGCCGCCCACGGGTGACGCCTGCGCCTTATAAGCCACGGTCTGCGTGTCGTTTATGACCGTCCATCTTCCGTTGTTGACTGTCGTGTCGCCAATCTTGCCGTTTATCGAGGCGATCGCGGGCGATGTGACAACGATCTCCGGATTGGTCGGCAGCGTCGCGCTCTGCTCCGCCGTCCACCGGTTGACATAAGCCTCTATCCATGTGTAGCCCGCGTTTTCGCCATCCTGTATAATATCCTCGTCCTTCGCGGCTCCCATGTTGTTCGCGGTTTTCCAGTCCGCGGGTATCTCAAACGGTTTTTCTACGGTTTCAAATCCGCTGATGCCGCCGACCTCGTCGGAGTTGTTGATTATTCTGCCTGTTCTGTTTTTCGCGTCGGCAACTATCCTGGCGTCGGTCGCGTCGCGCTTGGGCAGCGTGGCTCCGATGCCGGGCAGTATCGCGTCCTTGACCTGCTCGCCCGGGATAACCTCGCTGACATTCAGGTCGGGATAAAGCTCGTCGCCCAGCGAGAACGGCTCGCTCATTCTTTCGACCTGATCCGCCGCCTTGTTGACCGCCTTGTCCAGCCAGTTGTCAGCCGTCACGTCGGAATAGCCGTCAACATAGTTGTTTTCCATATAGAATTGGCTCTTGTATGTGACGCCGTCAACCGTTTTCGCCAGCTTGTCAAAGTCGTAGATTCTCGGCTTTCTGTCCTCGCGGGTGCTTGGACCGAAGCTGTAATAGTTGTTGGCGTAGTTGATCTTTGAGGGATTGAGCACCTGATTGTGGGGCGAGGTCGGCTCGCCGCCGTAGGCCGAGTTGGTAACGCCCCAGTTGTAGATCATGTTGTTTTGAATATCGGTCTTTTGCAGCACGCGGTCAAGTCTGGGCGAGCGGCTGTCGTGATGAGCGAACAGATTGCGGTAATAGGTCGCGTTGGTGCCGCCCAGGATTCCGCCGTAGCCGTGAGCGCCCTTGAAGTGGCCCGAAAGCCTCATGCTCTCGGCGGCTATCGTGTCCTGAACCGTGAGGCGCTGACCCTGCTTGTATGTGGCGTTCTCGGCGCTGCCCGCGTAGAGCGTCAGGCCCTCGTCCACGAACCAACTTGTTGAGCAGTGGTCTATGATAACGTCTTGGTTCCACTGGCCTCCGATTCCGTCATACTCGCCGCCGTTCTTGTTGGTGGGGCGCACGCGCATATAGCGTATCATAACGTTCTTTCTGCCGTTGCCTATCCTGAGATCTCCGCCCGTCAAGGTAACGCCGTCTCCGGGCGCGGTCTGGCCGAGCAGAGTGATGTTATTTCGATTGATATAGAGCGTGTCTGGCACCTCGATAATGCCTCCCACGTCAAACACAACTATCCTGCCGACCGTCTCGGAATCGTCGCCTTCCTTTACGCTGTCGCCCACAGCGTCGGCTAAGCTGCCCGGGCCGTCAGGGTCAAGATTCGTTACATGGTACACCTCGACGGCGCCGCCGTTGTCCAAAGCGCCTCTCGCGCCCTTGGTGTATTTTCCTCCGCCCTCGGCGCCCGGGAAAGCGGGCAGCGGATCGATCGCCGCCGCGACCGCCGCGCTCTCGGGCGCGGTTTTCTCGCCCTCGGCAAAAACCGGGCATACCGAAAATACGGAAAATGCCACGCATAATACCAGAATACAAGACAATAATTTTTTCATGATCCTCGCTCCAATCATTAATTTTTTGTTCTTTAATACAAATTATAACACATTTATCCGCCCATTGCAACAAAAAGTTAAATAAAACCGCCGGCGGTGCCGACGGTTTTTGTTTGCCGTAATTTAGAACAGGCCTCTGCTCGTGTATGTCGTGTGGAGCAGCTCGTGAGCCCTGTGGGAGCCCGGCTTTTCGAGGTACTCGTTATAGAGAGTTATCATATCGGGATTCTCGTGGCTCTTTCTGATGCCGCTTGCTCTGTCCTCGGAGTATATGGCCTTGGCGCGCTCAACGCGGACGTCCTTATCCATCTTGTCCTTGGAGCTTACAATCGGCTGTCCGCCGCCGTTTACGCAACCGCCGGGACACGCCATGATCTCGATAAAGTGATAGTCGGCCTTGCCGTCTCTGACGCTCTCGAGCAGCTTTCTGGCGTTGCCCAGGCCGTGAGCTACCGCGACCTTGACGTCTGTGCCGCCCATGTTGACCGTGGCCTCTTTGATCCCCTCAACGCCGCGCACGCCGTGGTACTCGATCTCCTCCACCGACTTGCCGCCGAGAGTGTCGGCCGCGGTTCTGAGCGCCGCTTCCATAACGCCGCCCGTCGCGCCGAATATAACGCCCGCGCCGCTGGCTCTCTCGAAGGGCTGATCGAAGTCCTCATCGGGCAGCTTGCTGAACATTATGCCCGCTTCCTTTATCATATCCGCGAGCTCGCGGGTGGAGATCACCGCGTCAACGTCTCTCAGGCCGCCGCACTCCATCTCGGGTCTGCCCGCCTCAAACTTTTTGGCGACGCAGGGCAT
>CANRHV010000032.1 GCA_947630505.1 uncultured Monoglobus sp.
ACCTTTCCTTTCTGATTTCTTTATTATATCAGATTTTTGGGTGTTTTTCGACTCCTTTTAAATGATACCACTCCAGCTTGAGAACGCCTATTGTTCCGCATATATGGAGTTTGGGGTTGTTGAGGCGAATGGCAATAAATTACTTGAAATATTGAATATATTATGGTATCATATAAATGAATTAAGTTTTAATTTAGATTGGGACTTATTGATTAATAGAATATTGATGATGGTAAACCTTTTGATTGTGTCAGATTTTATATGACTATACAATGTTTTTAGACTTAAAAATGACAAAGATTTATATGTAAATAAAGTGAAAGTTAAGGAGAGAAAGTATGGACATTAAAGAAACTTTGTTAGAAGTTGTACACTCAGAGAATTGGATTTTAATATCTTAAATTTAAATTTTTTAAATAAAAAGTGGAGGTTAAGATGAAACAAGATAAAGTGCCCAAAGTGTTTATGTCATATTCATGGAGCTGTAGTGATTTAGTATTACAGTTAGCTAAACGATTAATGTCAAATGGCATAGATGTTGTTCTTGATAAATGGGAGTTGAAAGAAGGACAAGATAAGTATGCTTTTATGGAACGATGCGTGAATGATTCGGAAATAGATAGAGTATTGATAATTTGTGATGAACAATACGTGGAAAAAGCAAATGACAGAAAAGGCGGCGTTGGAGATGAAACTATTATTATATCATCGGAAATATATAATAAGGTAAGACAGGAAAAGTTTATACCCGTAATAGTCGAATGTGATGAAAATGGTAATCCTTTTATTCCAACATATATTAGTTCTCGGATTTATATTGATTTGTCCGATGATAATAAATACGAAGATGAATATGAAAAATTAGTTCGTAATATATATGAGCAACCTTTATATAAAAAACCCAAATTAGGTTCAAAACCGGAGTGGTTAAATGAGGATAAAGTAAATTTGTTTCCGCTACAGGATCTAATTCGGCAAATTAAGAACGCGACTAATATTAATAAACAAAAAGCATTATTAAATCAATTTAAAATACAACATATTGAAATATTAAAGTCTTTTTTCCCGGATAATAATGTAGATGGAAAGAAATTATGTGATATATGGATGGAAACGAAACCGGTACGCGATTATTATTTGGATTGGTTAGAAACACTTTTATATATTGATTGTAATATGGGGGAGATGTTATGTGATTATTTTGAGAATATGTATAATACCCTATTATGCATTAAAAGTTTTGATGATACCAGAGAATATATACATGAATTTGAGTTAGAAATATATAGAATTTATATTTGGGAAATTTTTATATGCACTATAGCATTTTTTCGACACTATGAAATATATGATGCTATTAATGTTATGTTGAGCAATACGTATTTTTTGATTGATTCAGAATTTGAAAATAATATAAATCCATCAAATTATACAAAATTTAGACATTATAGTAGGTTAATAGAAACATATAAACATACAACAAATATGAGGCCATATTATACTCTTATGGGTCATATGCTATGTACTCAACGAGAAAAAAAGCCAATTTATACTGGAGAGAATATAGCTCAGACGGATTTATTCCTATGTCAGGTTTATAATGCCTTTGAATTAGCTGCGGACCATATATGTTGGTTTCCAACATGTTATATATACGCAAAACAAAAACCCTGTGAATGGGCAAAACTGAATTCAAGAAGACACTGTAAGAAACTATATAGATTATTTGGTGTCTCAAATATAGAAGAATTCAAAGAAAAAATATCTAAATGCATAGTAGATGAAAAAATGAGTTATCCAGACAGCTTTAATAGTGTTTTAAGTATTTTAGATTACATCAATATTGAGGATATAGGTATTTATAATTAGTTAAAAACAATAATATATATTATGTAGTATTAATTTGGCGATTTTTGATGAGAGTTTTTCTTGTATCGAGGCAAAAGTATATGATATAAAATTATTAGAATATAAATATGGACTGATATATTAGTAAATATTCAATACAGATTTTGAATAGAGAAACACTGCAGCCGAATTTGGCTGCAGTGTTTGTGTAGTAATAAGAGGTGACAGAGTTTGTTTGGTAGCTTACGAGCAGCGCACAGATGGGTGGGAAATTACGTAAATTCGGCGTTTACTGCTTCCGTCGAGGAAGCTATGAAAGGCTAAAATCTAGCAAAAATCCCACAAACAGGGCGTTTCACCATGTGTGAGACGTCCTGAATTTTTACGTGTAGCACACACGCAGCGCGTAAATTTCGTGCCGGAACTGACCATGAGGATATATGGCATGGTCATATGGGGGAGTATTGCAAACTCGGTTTGAGGCGCCGCCTTAGGTTTCCGCGACTACCGCGACGATCCCGCCCGTATAATTCGGCTCGGAGAAGTACACTTTTTCGGCTCTATCCTCGGTCACGGTAAAGCCGGAAGCTCCCATCAATATGATTAATCTTTAAGAACTGAATCCATCCAGTCACAGGACGGCATAAAGCTTCTGTCCGTATAGGCATCCTCTGCCACATCCGAAAGATTTTTTACGGTGATATTCTGTCCGGACATAACCTGTTCCTGCGTCACCACCGCGGACGGGATCTCCATCCACATTCCCGGGTCTTCGTAATAGCAGGAAGCCGCTTTAATATCGTCATACTGTCCTGCCATTTCCAAAGCCAGCACCCGGCAGGCAAACTCTCCGTTCAGCGCCCAATTGGTAGTGGCGCAGGTCTTCCAGTTTTTGCCTTCCGCCATAAGCTGAATATCCTCGTCGCATATATCTACCGATACCATGGGAATATCGCTGCCCAGTTCCATCAGGGCTTTATAAACTCCTCTGGCATAGGCGTCATAGCAGCACCATATGGCGTCTATTTCACCGTCATTGTATTTTCCGAAAATACTCTCCGCCGTTTCCTGCATGGAAGATACAGGGTTTAGATGATCCTCCGGAGCCATCCGCTCAAGCGTCTTTATCCGCCCCTCGGTTTCATAAACCTGATAGCCGACCTGGCGGCGGTCAAAAGCAATAATGTAGTTTTCTTCCTGTACCTGCAGGATATTGACCGGTTCATTTTTCGCCGTTTTGTCCGGGTACATGGCCAGGATCTCATCCACCGGAGCAGCCGCAAGCTCGGTATCCCGCTGGAACAGCTGGACCACGCCGTCGATCGTTTTCGTTTCCCCGTTTTCATCTCTGAAAGAGGTGTCAAAGGTCGCTATTTTCAGATTCGGGTATTCTTTCAACACATCCGTCAGAAATTCCCATGAATAATCTACTCCGCCGTGTGACACCAGCAGTCCGTCATAATCGGCTTTTGCGCATTGCAAAATTCTGTTTTTCCATTCCTCGTCGCTATCCTCGCAGAAAAAAGTGTCCGCCTCCATGCCGAGGGCTTCCGCCGTCTTTATAAATGACTCCGACCACAGCTCAAATATGGGCGAGGAAGACATATACATGATATACGCCACTTTTTTCCCTTCCACCGGATTACTTTCCACCGGATTACTTTCCACCGGATTATTTCCCACCGAATTATTTCCATTTGGGGAGCAGCCTGCCAGACAGGTTGTTATCAGGACGGCTGTCATAAGTAATGTAAGTATTTTTCGCATTTCTAATCTCCTTTCGGCTCTTTAAATATTTTGCAAAAACCTGTACTGTTTCTTCGTTTTCCTAAATTTGTTATCCGTGCTTTTCTTGCTCTTTTGTTGTCGCAATCAGTCATTTTTTCTCTCCTTTATTTTTTATATAATTTGTCAAAAGCTTTTATATATTGACATTTTTCTTTATATTATATTATGATTATAACATATTCACCCATGAACAGGTCAATGGTTAGGAGAGATTTTTTGAAAAAGTTATTTACTGTATGTCAGGTGTGCAAACGCCGCGAAATTTCATATTTGACTGTTTTGCGTACAGATGACGGATCAAATATAAAATAATCTTTGACAAAATAATATACATATGATAAAATATATTTTGCGAAACAATTTATAATATTTTCCATAGTCTGTTTGTTTTTATCTTATGATAAAAACGCATGCTCTGTTTTCGCATATGACTATGGTATTATGAGAAATTGTTTCGCAGCAATCTGAGCAATGTGTTTTTTGTGCGTTGCTTTCAGGCGGCGCACTTTTTATATTTTTAAATCAAACTTTATGGGAGGGATGAATATGAGACGCATATCAACGCGCGTGATCGCTGTTTTGTTATGTTTGACCGTGCTGCTTTCCGCGCCGCTGTATTTTGCCGCGACAAAAGCCGCTGAGCCCGAGTCGCCAAATATAGCGATGGTTGAAGCGATTTTGCGCGGCAACAGGCAATTTGTAAGAGAAAGTTTGCTTTTCGACGATTTTTCCAATAATCCTCACGCGTTGGCAAACGGCATAGGCGGCGACAAGAGCATGATGGCGAACGCTCTGAGCCAGTACCGTAATGAAAACGACGAAAACTACAGCGCCGCTTATAAAACCGCTGTTGATGTTATGGAAAAGGTCTATAACAAGGATGATTACCTGTCGGCGGCCGCGGATTACATAACGGAATTCGGCGCCTCTTTGCTTGACTTCTTCGGGCTTGACGCCACGGGACTTATAAACGATTTGACCCAAAGCGTCGGCGAGATAAAATACGAAAGTATTTTGAAAGATACTTTGGACGAGGATTATGTGTCATCAAGCGGGTGCAGACTTTCGAGCAAAGAATCCGAGCTCATTAATCTGCGCAGACTTGAAAAAGGCGCTAAGGGTTTGTCGGATTTCACCTCGGTCATAAAAAGTCTTGCCGAAAACGACAGCGGAGAGGCTTTTGACGGCGATATAGCTGAATATTACAATGACTTCCTTTTGCCGTACGGCGACGCGGTTTATGACGTTCTCGACAATTTTTCCGATGAGCAAAAAACCCAAAGCCAGGAGGCGAGAATGCTTTTGATCAAGGCTCTTGCGATGGTGCAGCAGGGCGACAGATTTGAATCCTCGTCAAACAGCGTGGGAGAAAAGGTCGTCACATATTGCCCGACGTATTTTTTGGACGACGCCACGCTGGAGCTGATAGACTTTTTCAATTCGGGCATAAAGAACACGTCGACCGCGATCTCAAGCTATATGTTCATACGCTCGATACAGGAGCAAAAAGACTCGGTGGCGGGTCCGCTCAAGCGCATGGCCGAAACCGCGACAGAGGACTCGCTGCGCGTCGTATGCAATGATTTCGCCAAAGAGATCACCGCCGCGGCCGACAGCAAGACGGTCGACTATGAATCGGTGATGCACTATATCAGAGAAAGCGGAATAGTGACCGACTTTATAAAGGACAGGCTCTCGGACGGACTTGAAAGCGCCGCAAATCTGGTTAATTTGGGAACGGAATATACCGCGCTTTCAAGCGCGTTTTCAAAGGCGTCGGCCGTTGTGGGAATTTCAAGCTGGTGCGCGGACGAGCTTATGGGTTTTGAGGCGACCTGCAAAAAGACCTATGAATTAAAATATCTTGACAAAATGATAAAAGAGGCCGTGTTTGTCTGCTCGAGTGATATATTGGCGTATGAGTCAAGTAAAACAGATGAGAATGCCGCGAAGATCCTTGACGACCTGATGCTTATTCAAAAAATGCGTCTGCGCGGCGAAACTATCACCTACAGCATGATGCACGAGCAGTTTGACTCGCCGTTGGCAAAGCTGCTTGCGAACGGAACTCTCAAAAATGACGAGATGCTCGATGACTATCTCGACACCGTGTATCAATATCATGTTGACGCCCTTATTGGCGCGTCGGTAATGCCTTATTCCACCGACGGCTTCACGATCGGCAGCGGCGAGACGCTGACGCTCTTATATGACGAAAGCCTCGGCGGCTCTTACGCCTACTATACGACCGCCGACAAGAAAATATACAGCATCGCGGAGCCGCAGTACAGATTTGCGAACGGCATTACGGTTTCAAGCGGCGGCAAATTTGTCGGCGCGTCAAACGCCAATTATATCCCGTTCGTTGTAAATAACGGCGGAACGGTGCTTATCGGCTCCAACATGCAGACGCTGTCGGAGCTTACGCAGACAAGCGGAACGACCACGTTCGGAGAGGGAGACTTTAATATTTCGGACGTCGCGCTCGGCGGCGGGGTCGTGAACTCGGGTTCGTCGGCTTCGCTTTATTGTGATTTCTTGGAAACATCCGGAGAACCTGCCGCGGACGGCGTCACCTTCACGGCCGGCAGCGCTGAGCTAAACGGCGCGCCCTCAAATTTTACGTTATATCTGAACGGCGATCTGAGCGGCGGAGGAAGCATAGGAAATCTTATTATATCCGGAACCGGCTGGCAAACGCTCGACGGCTCGGTCGACGCGGCGAACCTGACATATCAAAACACCGGCGTCGCGATGATGACCGGAACGATCAATGTTTCGGGAACGGTCAAAAACGCGTCATCGAAGGTCGTAAACGGACAGAATACCATACTTAAGCCCGGCGGCGCGATATCCGGAAATTATTATAACAGCTCGATCACCCTTGACGGCGCCACACTTAACCATTCGGTCAAATTTGGCGAAAATTTATATACGCAAGACACAACCTCTATATCCGGCGCGGAAATCAACAAATTACTAAATCAGAACGGCACACTTAATATTTCCGGTAATGTCAGCGCCAATATCGCGTATTTAAATGGCAGTGTAAACCAAACAGTCGGTGATTTTTCCGTAACGGGTGATATAGGCGGCGGTAATAACAGCATTAACTTGGGGAACCTGATTTTAAACGGAAAAGCCGAACAGACAATTAACTCGGAGATGACGGTCAAGGGATTTGTCAATAATAATCCTTCAAAAGCCGGAATTGTTATAATGAAACCGGTTTACATAACCGGCCCCGCGCGAAGCAATGGCAATATCTCCGACGGAAATTATCTTATTATGACTGACACAGCGAGCTTTGCCGAAAACAGCTTTAAAGGGAATATCACTATTCGCGGATTAAGCGGCTCACTGCCTGAAAATGTGAATGGCACAGTTTATCTGCAGGCGGATGTTACTCAGAATACCAGTCTGAATTGTGATGTCATTGAGTCAACTTCGGGAACGCTGACGATTAATAATACGCGTGCCGTTATAGGAACATGTAATTTAAACGGCGGTAATATAAATCTGAATAATGCGGAACTGAATATTGACAGGATATTGAATAATCAGTCATCAAACAGCAATATAAATATCGGTATGAACGGTTCATTGACAGCAAAGTCAGACGTTTTGATCAAAGGGTCAATATCCGGCGAAGGTGAGTTGTGCCTGCGCGGAGATTTGATAAATGATGGGGGAATTAATATTGATAATTTGAGCGTTATGCCCAAATCGCCGATCGTAATTTCGGGGAATGATATAAGCGTGAAAAATCTTGATATAAATGCCGATAATCAGGTAACGCTTGAAGCAAAAATAAACGTGTCCGGAAGATATACATCAAAAGGCAAGATCGTTAATCCTTCAAATGTTGTATTTTTCGGCGGCAAAGAACCGAGCGAGAGCGTTACATATAATGATATGCTTCACATAAACGGAGATTTCATAGTTGACGGAAAAGAAATAATCGCTAAAGGCGGTCTGACGGTGGAAAACGGAGACATTATTATTAAGAACGGCGGCCGCGTATCGGTAAACGGAAAAACAACTTTATCCGGCGGCTCGGGAAATACAATCAATATTGACGAGGCTTCGGAGTTTAATTTGAACAAACTTTCCGAAATATCGGGATTCACAAACATTATTGTTGACGGCGCGCTGATATTTGGCGGTGATGTAAAAATAACATCGACCTCAATAAGCGGCGGCGGAACAATAAATGTGAATTGTGATATATACGGCGATGACATAAATGTTGACAAACCCGGTCGCGTTAATATAACGGGAAAAACGCCGCAAGTCATATCTTTATATAACGCGGAATTTAAAAATTTATATGTTGCCAACACGTCAAAACAAGGTGTGGAATTTGAAAACGAAGCATATTATTGCGGAGAATATAAAACAAACGGCTGTCCTGTTAAAGGCAAAATAACAAAAAGAGAGGATGGTATTTAAGAGATGAAAAAAGCTGTTTCGATATTAATTGTTATTTCACTTCTGATTATGCAAATGCCGGTTTTGGCGGTAACCGGCGAGGGTACCGAGGCAAATCCGTATCTTGTGTCATCGGTGAGCGATGTGCTTGCCATACACAATGACATTGACGGATATTATAAGCTGACACAAAGTATCGATATGTCGGGCGTTGAGTTTACGCCTATCGGGAATGAACATGAAGGCGCGTTTACAGGAACGATCGACGGCGGCGGATATACTATAAGCAATCTCGATATATATCTTCCCGATAACAAATATGTAGGCTTTGTCGGATATCTTGAGGGAACGGTCAAGAACCTGCATATTGCTAATGCGAACTCTTTCGGGTACTGTTATGTCGGCGGCATTGTCGGTTACGCGGGCGAAAGCGCGATTATCGATAATTGCACATTGAGCGGCGACGCCGGTGGTAAGTATCAGATAGTTGATGTTAATATCGGTGGAATCGTCGGCTATAATGCGGGTAAAATAAATAAATGTATCAACCAAAGCGCGATTACGGGAGCTGCCTATAATCTCACCTACGACTACTACTACATCGGCGGTATTACGGGATATAACAATTACGGGACAATAAGCGGCTGCTCTAATATGGGTACTGTAACAGTAAATTGCGATTTTGTCGGCGGTATTGCGGGGTATAACAATTATGGTACAATAAGCGGATGTTCTAATACGGGTACTGTGACTGAAGGTGAAGAAAGCGGCGGTATTGCGGGTTCTAACAATTACGGTACAATAATCGGGTGTTCAAATGCAGGCTCTATAACAGGAAATTCTTCTCATTATAGCGGTGTTGGAGGTATCGCGGGGTATAACGGTTACGGCACAATAAGCGGATGCTCTAATACGGGTTCTGTAATAGGAGGTACCTTTGATGCTTATGCCGGAGGTATCGCGGGGGATAACTACTACGGCACAATAAACGAATGCTCTAATACGGGTGATGTGACAGGAGACCGGACCGGCGGTATTGCGGGCTATAACTATTCCAACAGTATAATAAGAAATTGCATAAATGATGGATATATTACAGGAACTTCTGACGATGCCAGCGGTATTGCGAGTGGTAACGGCGGTGCAGTATATAACTGCAAAAATTCCGGCACTGTAAAAGCAAGTTATACCGCAGATGGAATAGGTGGCACCGCGTACAACTGTGTAAACACCGGTACTTTAAATGGATACACGACCTATGATATAACAGACGGTTCAATTTATAATATTACTCTTTCTTCGTATTCGGTGCGTCGCGGTAGCAGCGTTATGATGCCTATTGAGCTTTATGAATATGACCGCGAATTAACATGGTCATCGAGCGATAATACCGTTGCGACCGTTGATCCAAAAGGCGTTGTGACCGGCTTAAAGGTCGGCTCGGTGACGATCACTGCCGTGACGGAGCTGGGTATCTCGACTTCGGCGCTTTTGACCGTTACCGAAAAGCTGCCGGATTCGATAACGCTTTCCAAACAGAATATCACGCTTCAGAAAGGCTTTACCGACAGAATTTCGGTTTTGTTCTCACCGTCGGACGCGTCTGACGAGGTG
Source organism: uncultured Monoglobus sp. (assembly GCA_947630505.1). Classification (GTDB taxonomy): domain Bacteria; phylum Bacillota; class Clostridia; order Monoglobales; family Monoglobaceae; genus Monoglobus. The sequence continues at coordinate 9,682 of CANRHV010000032.1, forward strand.
ACATTGACGAGCAGCAATCAGGACGTCGCGACTGTCACGCAGGACGGCTTGATAACGGCGCTTATGCCCGGAAGCTCGACGGTAAAAGCCGAGACTTCAAACGGCAAGATCGCCTATTGCGCCGTTACCGTGACGGAGCCGAATATTTCGGTCGCGTCGGTAACGCTCGACAAGACTTCGCTGACGATGATGAAGGACGACACGGCGCAGCTTAACGCGGATGTTCTCCCCGAAAACGCGACGAACAAGACGCTCGCATGGTCCTCGTCCGACGAGAGCGTGGCCGAGGTCGGCGGCACCGGGGTTGTCACGGCGAAAGAAAGCGGAGTGGCTGTTATCACGGCGACGGCCGCCAACGGAATGTATCACAGCTGCGTTGTGAAGGTCGTGTCCGCGTCGGGCCCGTCGGTGGTTCTCAGCGACGCCAATGTGTTCGGATACACGCCGAGCGGCGTCACCGCGAGCATTGTCAAAAACCCGGGCATATCCGCCTACAAATTTACTGTAAGCTATGACGAGGCGATGCTGACTCCGGTTTCGGTGATCCCGAACGAGGAATTCGGAGGCAATTTCACCACAAACCTTGACGATCCGAACAGGGAAAAGCTGACCGTGCTGTGGTACAGCGACAGCGATGTGGAAACCGACGGCGAATTATTTACCGTCAACTTCAAGCTGAACGAGGGTTATACATCCGGTTCTTGCGCCGTCACTTTGGATTACGGCGACAAGGATATATGCAACACGGCGGGCGACAGCATCGCGCTTTACATAAACGACGCGTCGGTCGCGGTAGCGAAGCCGGTACCCGGAGATGTGTACGAGGACGGGGAAGTCACGGTTTACGACCTGACGCTTCTTTCAAGATACGTTACCGGGCTTGAGACATTGACCGAACGTCAGCTTGAGGCGGCTGACGTGAACAACGACGGCGACGTTGACATAAAAGACGTTGTGCGCCTGGCGCAGCACCTTGCCGGTTGGTCGAACGCGGAGCTTGTTTCGGCGGCGGAGCTTTCGGGCTCGGCGGCAGTGACTGTCGGCAGCGCGGCGGCCGACAAAAACGGCGAGGCGGAAATCCCCGTTTCGATAAACGGCAGCGGAGGCATATCGGGATTCAGATACAATCTCGAATACAACAGCGGCGAGCTTGAAATTCTCGAGATCATCCCGTCCGAGCTGACAAAGCAGACGCTTCAGACAAATCTCGGCAGCGAAAACGACGAGGGCTTGATCGTCACATGGTACAAGGGCGACGGAGATATGCCCGCGAGCGGCGAGCTGTTCAAAATAAGGGCGCGCCTGAAAGGCGATAATCCGTCCCGGATCTCGATCAAAGCAAACGATAACAATATGTGCGACAGCGACCTTAATAACGTGCTCGGAACCTACAACGCGGGCACTGTGACGCCATATGCCGCCGCGCCCACCGCGACGCCCACAAACGGGCCCACCGCGACGCCCACAGACGCGCCCACCGCGACGCCGACAGAAGCGCCCACCGCGACGCCCGCAAACGCGCCGACACCGACGCCCACAAACGCGCCTATGCCGACGCGTTCACCGGATCTGAGCGATGTTGAAAATATTGAGCCGGTCGGAGATTATGTTGGCAAAGTGAAGATCACCAAAACCGTTAAGGACGATGAAATCACAATAACGGTAACGGGAGCGGTATCGGGAGCGGGAGACGTCGATTTGACCGCTGTCACGCTCTATGCCGCGGAATATGACGAAACGGACGAAGTCCTCAAAGAATTAACCTTGGGAGACGCCCTCGTCTCGGACGGGATATTGACGCTCACGACAACGATCCCCAAATCGCAAAATTATAAACTGCTGCTGTGGGACAACAAATTCCGTCCGCTGACAAACGCGATAATAAACTGATACAAAATCAAAAAGAGCCGACGCTCTTCACAAGTCGTCGGCTCTTTTTGGCTGAGCGGCGAGGCTTCGAACCTCGACGCTCCGCGGGCAGCCGAGGTTTGCGGACGCCGCTCTGCGGATGTCCGTGCTCTTTGATATGGCCTCTACTTTCTCTTCGATCCGATAAACAACCCCCATTCATCTCCCGTCCGTTAGATTTTTTTGGTCTCCCATCGTCCGGAACAATAGCGTACCAAATGAGACGTTGCGAGCAGCATCTGCGCCAAAAGCGTTCCTGTCCATATTCCGTAAATGCCGATGTGAAATACCAGCACAAATAGCGAATTATTCCCATCTGTTTTTTTAATCTTGAAATATAGCTGCGTCTCAAACGCACATATAATTATAATATCACGGACGCATGTTTTTGTTAAGAAAAAGCAAGCCGCACAAATCATGCGCGGCCCGCAAATTTCAAACAGCGTTTTTGTTTTGAGAAAAAATCAAATTATGGTGGCTTACGTATTAATTCGGCATAGATTATTTAACACTTTTTCGATATCCCGGTCGATACAGATAGAACGGTTTGCGATCTCGCTCGGGCATACCGCCTCGCCGCGGTTCACGCAGGCGTATATCGCGTTCTGATCTTGCGCCGTCATGCGCCAAAACGGGTATTTGATAATGACGGGCGTGTTGTAGCCGACGCCCAGCTCCAGGAACAAGATACATTTTCCGTTCCGCGTTTGCAGGAAGTTTTCGTACCGCTTTGCCGCTTCGCGCCAGCCGTCGTCCTCCACGAATTTGTCGTCCGCGCGCAGATTCATAACAAGCGGCCTGCCGCAATGCGGACAAACCGGTATCAGCTCGGTCGGTACGCGCATATCCTTTTGCTCATCGACCATTCTGCGTATGATCTCCTCGTTGTCGAAGGTTTCACCGCGGCACGGTACCGAGCATTGAAAAAGCCCGTAGTCGCCCTGGGTGTAAAACAGCCTCATTTTATCAAAGCCCGCCTTTTTAAAACAGTGGTCGACGTTTGTTGTGATAACAAAATAATCCTTGTTCTTTATTAATTCAAATAATTTATTATATGTCGGCTTCGGCGCGTCCGCGTAGCGGTTTATAAAGATGTACCGCGACCAGTACGCCCAGTGTTCCTCGGGAGTTTCAAACGGATAAAACCCGCCGGAATACATATCCGAAAAGCCGTATTTGTCTATAAAATCCGAAAAATATTTCTTGAACCTCTCGCCCGAATAAGTAAAGCCCGCCGCGGTCGAAAGCCCCGCGCCCGCGCCGATCACAACCGCTTCGGCGGTATCGAGCGCGTCTTTGAGCCGCTTAATATTTTCCGAGTAGCTTTCGGTAGATCTCGTGATCGACATCCTTGAAAACATTGAATATCACCTCGATTTTGCTTTTTGTCCGCTCCTTGTATTCCTTCACGGTTTTTACCGCGATCTCCGCCGCCTTGTCGTTCGGGAAATGAAATTCGCCCGTGGATACGCAGCAGAACGCAATGCTTTTCACGCTGTTTTTATCGGCGATATCAAGACATGAACGGTAGCATGACGCAAGCAATTTTTTGTCGCTTTCCGTCAGTGCGCCGCGCACTATCGGACCGACCGTGTGAATGACGCGGTCACACGGCAGATTATACGCGGAAGTGATCTTCGCGCCGCCCGTTTTTTCCTCGTGCCCCTGCTTTTTCATTATCCGCGCGCACTCGAGCCTGAGCTGCACTCCGGCATAGGTGTGGATCGCGTTGTCGATACAGCCGTGGCACGGCGCGAAACAGCCGAGCATTTGCGAGTTCGCGGCGTTCACGATCGCGCCGCATTTGAGCGTGGTAATATCGCCTTGCCACAGATATATCCCGTCTGTTACGGGGATCAGATCCTCGACGTCAGTAATGCCCTTTTGAGATATTTCCTCCCGCAAATACTCGTCCTGAATTTTTAAAAAATCATCATCAATTTCTCCGGACATACGGACGTTAAAAAGAGAGCGGAGCAGCTTTTTCTGTTCCGCTTCGTTCTGCGGTATCGCTAAATTCTTATATCGCGGCTGCTCATCAATTAGCCGCTCGATCAAATAAATCCGTCTTTCGCTTTGCGTCATGCTATCCTCTCTTTTCCACCGCGTGCGTCGGACATACCGCATAGCAGTTGCCGCAATGCAGGCAATGCTCCTGCTGTATTTGATACGGCTTTCCCGAAACTATACATCTTTGCGGACAGTCTTTTGCGCATTTCCCGCAGCCGATACAGGCGTCCGTGATCGTGTATCCCTTAAAGGTTATCTGTCCGTTTCCTATAATATATTTTTCACGGAAAATCGGATTTACTCCGAGATTGAAATATTCTATTTCAGCGTCCGTTATCTCAAACACAATTCCCGCGAGATAACGCGTATCGCCCGGGTATACGTTTGCCAGATACGGCTGTTCCTCAAATATAGTGTCGATCCGTGTCCTTTGTTCGGTTTCGGGAGAGGGAACGGCTTTCGCGGACAAACGTATCATTTCTTTATACTTCGTGTATCCGAGAACCTGAACGCGTCCGTCCGCCATCAGCTCTTTGCAAAACGCTTTTCCTTTGGCGGTAAAAAAGTACATTGCCTCGGGTTCATAGTGAATTGCGGAAATATTGCGTATCTGCGGCGCGCCGTTTTCGTCGACTGTAGCGAACGCGAGCACGCCGACGTATTCCAATTTTTTTAAGCAAGTTTGTGCATCCATTATCTTTTCCTCCGTTATTCTATAATTTTGATCCTTCCTTCGCGCCGAGGTTTCGGCCGCGGATAATCGCCGTCGCAATAGCCGAGTGTTACAAAGCACCGCGCGATATAGTTTTCCGGCACTTCCCATTTCTTTAACAGCGCCGCGCCCGGTTCGTTATCGAATGTCTCCTCCGCGCGCGAAACGATGCATGAGGATATGCCGAGGTCGAACGCTTCCATAAGCATTGTCTGAGCGCAGCAGAACGCGTCGGGAATACCAAACATGAAATTTCTCTGCGCGAACACAATGCACAGCGACGGCGCGCCGTAAAAACCGCTTTTGATCGAGAGATCATCGATCACGCTCGGCTGCTCTTTTGAAACATACGAACCTATGAGACGGCTTCGGTCAAATTTCGCCATGTTCATTTTTCCGAGCTTTTCCACCATATCCGCGTTATGTATGCCGATGATCATGCTCCGCTGACCGCCGCCCGCGTTTGGGGCGTATGTTCCGGCTTCTATTATTTTTTCAAGATATTCGCGTGGGATCTGCTTATCCGTATATTTGCGGACAGACCGCCGCGCCTTTATCGCATCTAACAATTCCATAATATCATATCCTTTATCAAATTACAACTCCCTCCAACATTGCGGGTCGGCGGCATAAAAACTGCCGTTTGTTCCTTTTGCCACGGCGGGACAGCCGCGGCAGTACGGCAATAATTCGCATTTGCCGCACTTTTCAAATTTATCATAGTCCCGATATTGTTCCGTTTCGCATACCCACACATCGGCGAGCCTGTCCTCAAGCGCATTGCCGACCCTGCTTTCCGCCACGCGTCTGCAGGCGTAAATATCGCCCGTCGGCAGTATAGTTATATGGCAGTTTCCGCAGTTGCAGCCGCCGTATATCATGCCTTCCTTTGCCGTTTCGGGAATTTTAAACTCGCCCGTTTCATATTCGTAGAGCGTCCAGAGATGATCTTTTTTATTAAAATAGGTTTGGCAGCCCGCCGCCTCATACTCCTTGAATTTCTTGTCGCAAATCGCCAAAAGCTCCCGGTAATCCCGCGGAGACATAGCTGCGCTGAGCTCGCCGCCGCTCGGAACATATCGGGAAAAAGCGAAAACGTTTGTTCCCGCCGCAACCGCCGCGTCGATAATTCCGGGAATTTCCGACATGTTATCTTTTGAAACCGTGGTCATTACAACGCTTCGCATCCCGGAGCGGTTTATGCAGCCGATCTTCTCTATCGTGCAGTCAAACGAGCCGGGTTTTCTGAACCAATCGTGGGTCTCGCGAAGTCCGTCAAGGGAAAGCTGGTATTTTTCGCAGCCGTATGACTTTAACTTTCGGCATACTTCGTCGTTAAGATGAAACGGATTTCCCATAATTGTAAACGGAATACCGTGCTCGTGTATCAGTTTCAGCAGCCGCCAAAAGTCGGGATGCAAAATCGGGTCGCCGCCTGTGATATAAAAGTACGGCAGTCTGTTATACATTTCGCAAAAATCAAGACAGTTATAAAACGTGTCATTCATTTGCTCCCAAGTCATTGACACGAGCGGCTCATCGTCGCTGCCCGAAAATATATAGCAATGCTTGCAGCGCTGGTCGCATTCGTCGGTGATGTGCCATTGGAAAGAAAAGTATTGTTTCATAATTTTGCCTCTCTTTATCTATGATCGTTTTACCGAATAATAATCGAGATCTTCCGACGGGATCGCTCCCGTCGGAGATGATTCAGGAACAGACAAATTATTTGTCCGCCGCGCCGCAGGCGCTGCCGCAAGCCGCGGGCTTTTCTTCGGGCTTGTCCGCCGCGCCGCAAGCGCTGCCGCAGGCCGCGGGTTTCTCGTCGGGCTTATCCGCCGCGCCGCAGGCGGCACCGCAGGCCGACTTCGTCTTTTTGTCCGTCCAGTCAGAAAGATTTGAAAGTGCCATGTCATGACCTCCTTATGTTTATTCGGGCTTCCCCGTGCTTACATTTTTGCATATATTTTACGCCCGCGCAAGTACGCACTTTTTTGTTCGGTACTTACCTTTTTGTAACTATTGCGCAGCTGTGCGGAGAGCAGCGATAAATAATTTTTTATTGCGTTTTTGTGAATGTTATGGTATAATCGGAATGTAACATTCAAATATGAAGTATTGGAGGACTGCATATGAAAACAAAAGCCGAGCTTATCCCCGAATGTCCGGTCGCCGCGACGGTTCAGCTTATCGGCAGCAAATGGAAGCTGCTTATCATACGAAATCTGCTCGCGCGCCCGTGGCGGTTCAACGAGCTGCATAAGGATCTGGAAGGCATCAGTCAAAAGGTGCTGACCGACAATCTGCGCCAAATGGAGGCGGACGGGCTTATAACCCGCACCGTTTACGCCGAGGTGCCGCCGAGAGTGGAATACGCCCTGTCGGAGCTGGGCGCGACGCTGAAACCGATCTTGGACGCCATGAAGGCCTGGGGCGAGAATTATAAAAACGCGTGTAACTAAGCTTTATAGTAACAAAAATTCCGCTGTCTCTTTCGTTCGATTTAAAATAATAGAACTTGACAAATGTCAATATGATTATGTGTAATTCGACGATTTAATAATAATCTGCTATCCGACGACGATAAATTCGCCCGATCTGCCGGGAAAGATATGCCGGATGGTGACGCGGAATTAAATTAAATCCAAAAAAATCTTGACAACTTTGTAACAATGATATAAAATATAAACAATGATGTTCACTGCTTCGGACGCGATCAATATTGCCACCGAGCAGGTAAGACACGGCGCGGCGGCGCCAAAAATCTAAATTTTATATGGAGGTAATTTATTATGAAGAAATGGGTATGCGGAGTATGCGGATATATCTACGAAGGCGAGTCGGCTCCCGAGCAATGTCCTCAGTGCAAGGCACCCGCGAGCGCTTTTAAGCCGCAGGAAGGCGGCCTCTCGTGGGCGTGCGAGCACGTTATCGGCATCGCTAAGGACGTTGACCCCAGAGTTATCGAAGGTCTCAAGGCAAACTTCACCGGTGAGTGCACCGAGGTCGGCATGTATCTGGCAATGGCGAGACAGGCTATTCGCGAGGGTTATCCCGAGATCGGCGCTTTCTATCAGCAGGCGGCCTATGAAGAAGCCGAGCACGCGGCCAAGTTCGCCGAGCTGCTGGGCGAGGTAGTATATCCCGACACCAAGAAGAACCTGCAGCTTAGAGCCGAGGCCGAGTGCGGCGCGACAGCGGGCAAGCTGGAGCTGGCTAAGCTGGCGAAAGAGCTGAACTATGACGCGATCCACGACACCGTTCACGAGATGGCAAAGGACGAAGCAAGACACGGCTGTGGCTTTGAGGGCCTTCTCAAGAGATATTTCGGTTAATATTACATAATACGGTCGGCTTTTGCCGGCCGTATTTTCATACCGCGGCGGACGGCCAGGGTCGCCCGCCCGTACGGCGGTATGCGTACTATGGTTGTAGGGGACGACGACCCCGGCGTCCCGCCTAGTCCCTAGTCACTAATCTCTGGTCCCTACGTTCCCACCTCCGTCTGCGGCAAGCCGCAGCCACCTCCTCCCGGGAGGAGGCATTAAATGGGGCCCCTTGGGGATAATCAGCAAGCTTGCTTGCGGGTTCAAAGCTATCTTTCAAAATTGCTTGCAATTTTGACCAAGAGCTTCCTTAATGCTGCCGCCAACGGCGGCTGAGGGGGTAAACGAGTAGATATTATCCGTCTACACCGGCAAAAAATTAAAGAAAAGTCAAAAAAACAAAGAAATAATTAAAACCCGTGTAAAAAATTGCTATTGTTAAATGGTTGATTATCGCCTGAAAACGCGTGCTTTTCAAATAAAACAGACAAACAGATAAAAAATATAGACAAAAATTGCTCAAAAATTTCAAATTAAAAATTTTTGTTTTAGATTACAGGAAATTTTACTCCGTGTTAAAAAATACTTGAAATCTGATAGGTATTATATTATTATTAAAATTAGAAAAGATTAATTTAAATTCAAGGAGGTTTTTTGTTATGCTTAAATTAAGAGCATTAAAAAAATCCACCGCAATGCTGATAAGCATCGCGATGATAGTAACCATGCTTGCGGGTCTGACAATGACAAGCGTATCCGCGGCGGGTACAGAAAAGATCTACAACATGTCGGAATTAAACGAGGTACCCGACAGAAACGGCGCCACGCTTTTTGACGGCGCAATCGAGTACAAAGCGGGCGAGACCGGCGCCTTCGGCGATATTGACGGAGTTGCGGTCACAACTCCGGGCGGACAGCAGCTTGCTCTCAGTCAGGCGATCCGCACCAAGGCTATCGAGGCGACCGTTTCTCTGGAAGCCGGAGAGACCATGGTTGCCTACTACAGAGGCTCCGACTCAAAGGGTTCCGGCAAGGATATCAGCATGGTTATCAAGTCAGGAAGCCAGACTGTTGCAACCGAGTCCAACACCGAGAACAAGAGCAGTGATGTTTTCGCAATCGCGTACAAGGCGACAGCCGCCGGCAAATACACGCTTGCGGCCGACAATCCCGGCTCTGTCAGGACTGAACTCTACGCCATCGTGGTAACGCCTTATGACTACGTTGATCCCGGCGCTGCCGAAAAGCTTCCTCCCGCGGATATAGGCAATTTTGCGGCCGAGGCGGGAGACGGCATGGCTATTCTCACATGGGATCCGGTCGCTTATGCCGAGTCCTACAGCTTATACGAGAATACCGATATCGATCCTTTTGCAACGAACATCACCGAGACTACATATACGGTAGCGGGTCTTACCAACGACACTCAGTACACATTCACTCTTGAGGCTGTCAACACGGTCGGAAAAAAGCAAAAGACTGTGACAGTCACACCCAAGGAGTCGACCGATCCTCCGCAGGCGTTTACCCTTACTGGAAGCGGCAGAGATCAGGCGGCGGGCCTCACATGGACGCCCTCCAAAAACGCGAAAACTTATGATGTTTACAGAAACGGCACTAAGATAGCGTCTGATCTGACAGCTCTCACATATTCGGACACAGGCCTCACCAACGGCACCGAATACACATATAAGGTTACGGCTAAGAACAATTACGACAACGTTGATTCAAACGAGGTAAAGGTTACACCCGCGGCACCGCCGCCGTCCGAAGTGAAGATCGCAGATGCGGCGGGCTGGCTTGAGAGCGCGTTTGTAAAATGGACAAATACCGCCGAGGTCGACAAATATAACGTATACGTGGCGCCCGCGGGCGGAGCGTATACCAAGATCGACGATCAGCTGGTACGCTACTACGGCAATTACTACAGAGCCGACGCTCTAGGACTTAAGGCCGGCAAGTATCAGATGAAGGTCGTTCCCGTTGTGAACGGCAAAGAAGAGGCGGGCGCCGAGACAGAAGAACTGACCGTTTCGGCTCACACCAGAGAAGGCTTCGCGTTTGACCCCGCTTCAAAGTATTACCATGCCGAGGGTATCGGCGCGTACAAGCCGGACGGAACGCTCAAAGACGGAGCCCAAGTTCTCTATATAGACGATAATAATAAGGACACGGTTGAGTTTACGGTCAACGTCAAGGGCAAGCCGACGGTAGGCAAGGGCCTTGTTAACATACTGTCACTGCGTGAGAAGAACGGCGCCGAGGACACGCCTCTGGCTATCCGTATGATCGGCCAGGTCGAGAGCCCCGACGGAAAGAACAGCTCGGGCTATGTTCAGCTCAAGTCCTGCAAGAACATCACGTTCGAGGGCGTGGGCGACGACGCGACAACGTTCCACTGGTCGTTGCTGATAAGAGCGGCCGAGAATGTTGAGGTAAGAAATATAGCCGTTATGGAATTCTATGACGACGGTATTTCACTCGACACCGACAACTTCAACTGCTGGGTACACAACTGCGATATATTCTACGGACAGGACAGAGGCGGCGACCAGAAAAAAGGCGACGGCTCACTGGACGTTAAGTCGGGCTCCGACTACTGCACATTCTCATACAACCATTTCTGGGACAGCGGAAAATCGTCCCTGTGCGGTATGAAGGAAGACTCATATCAGGGCTGGCACATGACCTATCACCACAACTGGTTTGATCACTCCGATTCGCGTCACCCCAGGATCAGAGGCGATCAGGTTCATATTTACAATAACTATTACGACGGCAACTCCAAGTACGGCGTGGGAGTAACGACCGGCGGAAGCGCGTTTGTTGAGAGAAACGTGTTCAGAAACGTTAAGTACCCCATGCTGATATCAATGCAGGCCAGCGACGTTCACGGCTCAAACGAGGGAACGTTCTCGGGCGAGGCCGGAGGAATGATAAAGGCGTACGACAACGATATTCAAACAGGTGCTCAGTCTCAGACATACTTCACTCAGAATAAGCCCGATGATGACGGTACAATAGACGCTTATGAGGTAACGGATAAGTCGGTGAAGGTGCCCGACACATACAAGAGCAAAGAAGGCGGAAGCACCTACAGCAACTTCGACACAGCCTCAAATATGTATAAGTATACATCCGACCCCGTAAGCGCGGTTGTTACAAAAGTAGAGACATACGCGGGCAGAGTACAGGGCGGCGACTTTAAGTATGATTTTGATGACGCGGTAGAGGACGCGGATTATGACCGTATCCCCGAGCTCGGCGACAGCCTTAAAAACTACAAGACAACGCTGAAGCACAGCTACATCACGCCCGCAACATATCCGGCGACGGACGGCTCGGCTCCTCTGCCGGGTCCCACAACGCCGCCTATCCCGACGTCGGGTCCCACTTTGAAGCCCGGCGAGACCCCGGGTCCCACAAACACTCCGGGTCCGACACCCACTCCCAAGCCCGAGACAAAGCAGTGGAGAGCAAGCAAGACAGTTACAGCAGGCGAAACTCTCACCATTCCCGGTCTCACGCCTCTTGAAAATATGACTTTCACCGAGACAGGCTCATACAAAGGCTTTGAGGGCAAAGTAGTAGGCGCGACATCTCCCGATGAAACGGGTAAAGCGGGCAACTCTCTCAAGTTCGTTCCCGAGAAAGACGGAAAGGTGACTGTATACTTTAAGCTTAACAACGAAAAAACTTTCTATATCAAAGACGAAGCGGGAACCGTTGTTGCAGAGCATCCCAATAACACCGGTTCCAGCGAATACACAAGTTTGAGCGCGGATGTAAAGAAAGGTCAAACATATTATTTGTTCGGCAACGGCACAAAGAGCGAATTCTTTGGTGTTGATTTTGCGGAGACCGCGGATGTTAATCCGCCCGCGACAGACGTTCCGTCGACAAATCCGCCGGCGACAAACGTTCCGGCGACCGCTAAGCCGACGGATGTACCGTCGACGCCCGCGCCCACATTCCCGCAGGTTAAAGGGGATTATGAGATAAAGAGCGCGGGTCCCGCAGCTAACAAGAGCGATCTCAGTGTTGAAGTGGCATACAACGGCAGCGGCGCGGCTCCCACGGGAGTTCTCTTCGCGGCTAAATACAGCCCGAATACCGGCGTTATGTATAACTTCAGACAGGGCCCGGCTGTTTCAGGCGCGGGAACATACATTATCGAAAACTTTGCCATAGCTCCCGGCGACAGCGACGACTATAAGGTATTCCTTTGGGACAGCGTCGGAAACATGAAGCCTCTGTGCGACGCGTGTGAGGTAAAGGGCGGCTCGCTTCCTCCGACGGAGCCCACGCAGCAGCCCTCTCAGCCGACCGAGCAGCCTTCTCAGCCCACGCAGCAGCCTGTGACGCCTCCTTCGGGAGAAGCCAAGGTATGGAATTTTGGCGCGGCTCCTTGGGACACATTCTCGCTGGCACTCAGCAAAGATGACCCCACCGAGCAGACTGTTGACGGACTTAAAGTAGGCATCTCAAAGGGTATCGGAAAAGACGGCAGTACCATTACCGCGAACGCGACGGAAGGCCTCAAGCTCAGCGCTTCGAGCTCGTGCTACTTCTCGTATACCGCCGGCGTTGCGGGAACTATCAAGTTCACGGTACAAAATTCGGGCAAAACTCCGTATAAGAGTGAAACCGACCAAACTCTGAGAAGCGTTAAAATAACAAAGGGCACGGCCGCCGAAAAAGAGGAGACTTATTGCAGCGCTAATCCCGATGTGATGTCAAAAGAATTCACATACGAACTGGCCGCGGGCGAGACCATCAAGGTGGCGGGCGGCACAAACGGATTCTATCTTCCCGCGCTGAGCTTTACGCCCGCGGGCGGCTCGGTACAGCCCGAACCCTCAACGCCGACAGAGCAGCCTTCACAGCCCACGCAGCAGCCCTCTCAGCCGACAGATCAGCCGACGCAGCCCACGCAGCAGCCTGTGACACCTCCCTCGGGAGAGGCCAAGGTATGGAACTTTGGCGCGGCTCCCTGGGACACGTTTTCGCTGGCGCTCAGCAAAGATGACCCCACCGAGCAAACTATTGACGGACTCAAAGTAGGCATCTCAAAGGGTATCGGAAAAGACGGCAGTACCATTACCGCAAACGCAACGGAAGGCCTCAAGCTCAGCGCTTCGAGCGCGTGCTACTTCTCGTACACAGCTGACGTTGCGGGAACTATCAAGTTCACGGTGCAAAATTCGGGCAAAACTCCGTATAAGAGTGAAACCGACCAAACTCTGAGAAGCGTTAAAATAACAAAGGGCACGGCCGCCGAAAAAGAGGAGACCTATTGCAGCGCTAATCCCGATGTGATGTCAAAAGAATTCACATATGAACTGGCCGCGGGTGAGACCATCAAGGTAACGGGCGGCACAAACGGATTCTACCTTCCCGCGCTGAGCTTCACGCCCGCGGGCGGCTCGGTACAGCCCGAACCCTCAACGCCTACGGAGCAGCCGACGCAGCCCACTGAACAGCCGGTACAGCCCACGCAGCCCGATCAGCCTTCAAATCCCGGACAGCCGATCGAATGGAAATTCAGTGGCACGGGCGATATAACACAAAACGTGGATCTGGGCAACGGTTTGACTTTTATCTGCGGTAAGAGCACCGCGTATGATAAAGGAGCTACTGTTGACGGCATTGAGTTCCCCAATAGAATTAAGTTGGGCGGCGGTTCCACATTTAAAGAGGGCAGTGAGGCGAGATTATTTACCTACACGCCTGCGTCGGCCGGAACTATGACGATTTATTTCATTCACGGTTCGAATGACCCGTCAACGGAAGCCAGAAATCTCGTGGTATATCAGGGCGGTTTCGGCACACCTATCGCCACTATTCCCGCGGGAGAGGCAAAATCCGCTACCGTTAATGTTGCGGCGGGTTCAACCGTTTACATCGGAAGCGACAAGAACATAGGCATCTACGGTATAACCTACACGCCCGGCAACTGATAGGCATACACATAACACACGTTTAATAATTTTAATAATTATTAATAGATTTCTTCCCAGAAGCGGCGGGTCATCGGCCCGCCGCTCCGCTTATTTTCAAGCTAAAATTTTTGTATAATTTGCTAAAATTTCTCTTGAAATGACGCGGTCGCTGATGTATAATATTTAAAGGAATGACTTTATGATGTTTTTTAAAATGCAAAATAATAAACAAAAAATACATTACGAAACGAGGTTAAGCAAATGTCAAAATTCATGGAAACAATCAAAGCAAAGGCCAAGGCCGATTTAAAGACCATAGTGCTGGCCGAGGGTGAGGAGCAGAGAACGATCGACGCCGCGGCTCAGGTCCTTAGCGAGGGCTACGCCAAGGTCATCCTGCTGGGAGACCCCGAGGTCATCAAGTCAAAGGCCGCAAACGTTGACATCTCCGCCGCGGAGATAATAGACCCCAAGGCCAGCGACATGGCTCCCGAACTGGCGAACGGCCTGTACGAGCTGAGAAAGCATAAGGGCATGACCCCCGAGCAGGCGGCCGAGCTCATCAAGGATGTGCTGTATTTCGGCTGCATGTTGGTAAAGACCGGCAAGGCCGACGGCATGGTTGCCGGAGCGGTGCACGCCACGGCGGACGTTATGCGCTCAGCGCTCCAGACCATCAAGACCGCGCCCGGCACAAAGGTTGTGTCCGCGTTCTTCCTGATGCTGGTTCCCGACTGCGAGTACGGAAACAACGGCACATTCGTGTTCTCCGACTGCGGCCTCAACGAGTATCCCGATTCCGAGAAGCTCGCCGAGATCGCTATGTCGTCTGCCAAGTCATATAAGGCTCTGGTCGGCGACGAGCCCAGAGTCGCCATGCTCTCATACTCGACCTACGGCAGCGCAAAGTCAGAGCAGGTAGATCTTGTGAGAAACGCGGCGAACATCGCTAAAGAAGCGGCCCCCGATCTGAAGCTCGACGGCGAGCTTCAGCTGGACGCGGCTATCGTTCCGAGCGTCGCGGCGCTCAAGGCTCCCGAGAGCACAGTCGCCGGCAAGGCCAACGTCCTCATATTCCCCAACCTTGACGCGGGCAACATAGGCTACAAGCTGACCCAGAGACTGGCGAAGGCCGAGGCATACGGCCCCATGACCCAGGGTATGGCGAGACCCGTCAACGACCTGTCCAGAGGCTGCAGCGCCGAGGATATCGCGGGCGTTGTCGCTATCACAAGCGTTCAGGCGCAGAACATGTAATTTGTCAAAATATTTAAAATTTAAAATTTATCGGAGGGTTTACATATGAAAGTATTAGTTATAAACGCGGGCAGCTCATCTCTCAAATATCAGCTTATCGAGACCGATACCGAGGAAGTTCTGGCAAAAGGTCTTTGCGAGAGAATAGGCCTTGAGGGCTCAAAGCTCACCCACTCGCCCGAGAACAAGGACGAGTATGTTAAAGAGCAGGCTATGCCCACCCACACGACCGCCGTTCAGCTGGTTTTAGAGGCTCTGGTTGATCCCGATCACGGCGTTATCGAGCACATCGACGAGATCTCGGCCGTGGGTCACAGAGTTCTCCACGCGGGCCAGGTATACAGCGACTCGGTAATAGTTAACGACGACGTTAAGAGAGTTATAAAAGAGTGCTTCCCGCTCGGTCCCCTGCACAATCCCGCGAACCTTATCGGTATAGAGGCCTGCGAGGAGGCAATGCCCGGCAAGCCGCAGGTAGCCGTGTTTGATACCGCTTTCGGTCAGAGCATGAGCCCCAAGGCGTATATGTACGCGATACCCTACAAGTTCTACGAGAAGTACGGCATTCGCAAGTACGGATTCCACGGCACCAGCCACAAGTTCGTTTCTGGCAGAACCATCGAGTTCGCGGACCTCGACAAGAGCTCCTGCAAAGTTATCGTGTGCCACCTGGGCAACGGCGCCAGCATTTCGGCTTCGATCGGCGGCAAGTGCGTCGACACCAGCATGGGCCTCACGCCTCTTGAGGGCCTTATCATGGGCACCAGAAGCGGCGATATAGACGCAGCTGTTGTGCAGTTCCTTGCCAACAATGAGAATCTCAGCGTCGACGAGGTGCTGAACATACTCAACAAGGAATCCGGCGTTCTGGGCATTTCGGGCGTTTCCAGCGATTTCCGCGACCTCAGCGCGGCCGCCGAGGACGGCAACGAGAGAGCGCAGGTTGCGCTTGACGCGTTTATCTATAGAGTAGCAAAGTACATCGGCTCGTACGTGGCCGCTATGAACGGCGTTGACGCGATAGCCTTCACGGGCGGAATCGGCGAGAACGACTGCGCGACCCGCGGCAGGATATGCGAATATCTGGGTTACTTGGGCGTCAGCATCGACCCCGAGAACAACTCAAAGCGCGGCGAGGAGATGTATATTTCAACTCCCGACTCAAAGGTAAAGGTTATGGTTATCCCCACCAACGAGGAGCTTGCCATAGCGAGAGAGACCTTGGCGCTTGTAAAATAAGATATTATTCATCGGGCGGCCTAACATAGGCCGCCCGCGGGACGTCGAGGGCGCCGTCCCCTACAACTAAATTAAATATAATGCCGTAGGGGCGGACGACCCCGGCCGCCCGCAAGCGGACGGAGAGGGAGGCGAGCACTATATGAACTACCAAAGCTACACCGACGAGGAACTGGCGGCGCGCGCCAAAACCGACCGCGCGGCTGCAGACTTTCTTCTCAACAAATACAAAAATATGGTCCGCGCCCGCGCGAAGGCTTATTTTCTGGCCGGGGGCGACAGCGACGATCTGGTCCAGGAGGGCATGATCGGCCTGTTCCGCGCCATTGGCGACTTCGACCCCGGCAAAGAGGCGTCTTTCTCAAGCTTTGCCGAGCTTTGCGTGCGGCGCCAGATATACACCGCCATAAAATCGGCGGGAAGGCAGAAGCATATTCCGCTCAACAATTATGTGTCGCTCAGCAAGCCCATAGACGGCGAAAAATCCGACATCACGCTGTCCGACACGATACCGGGCCCTGTGCTGCTTGACCCGGAGAATTTGTATATCAGGAACGAAAATTTGAGGGATATCGAGCGCGAGATAGAGGAAAAGCTCAGCGACCTTGAAAAGCGCGTGCTGATCCTGCATCTTCAGGGCATGTCATACAGCGAGATCGCGGAAATAATCGACAAGCCCGCCAAGTCGATAGACAACGCGCTGCAAAGAATAAAAAAGAAGCTGGACGAAAGTTAGTGACCGTTCGGCTTTTTGTTTGCAAAATATCTGTAATTTTATATTAAATTCGGCGTAAATCAAAAAAAAAATTTCAATCACAAAAATCAAAAATTGTCAAGAGGAAATTTAAAAATTATTAAAATTCAAATACAATTGTGTTAAGCAAATATTATTTTCCACCGCCCGAAATCGCCGTAAAATAAGTTATCAACAGAGTTATGCACTTTTTCCACCGTTTTTTAAGTGTAAAAACTGTCAAAAATCCGATTTTTTAAAAGTTATCCACAATTGACGTTTTCACGTTGGTTCAGAGGATTCGTTAAACTTGAGTCAATCCGTCACGCTCTTTCGTTAATAAAAACCCAAAATAAAGCATACCAGTTTTTACAGAAATTTTGCTATAATAGACCGGGACGCCGAGGGTGTCATAGTAATTAACGAATAGCGATTAGACACCTCATCAGTCAGACTTTGTCTGACAGCTTCCCCTCAAGGGGAAGCCTCTATTGCCTTCCCCTTGAGGGGAAGGTGGGTTTTTGCCCGAATGGGCAAAAAGTCGGATGAGGTGGATGCCGGATTATATTTCCCGTTCCCTGCGTTCCTAAATTTTCTATGCAATATACCTGTATGACTTTTTATAAAACGCAAATAATATAAAAAATATGCTTGACATATACCCATATGGGGTATATAATATTAATATACCCCATATGGGTATATTAAAGGAGTGATACTATGTGCGAATACTGCCATAAGACAAAAAAGCGAACAGAGGAAGAATATAAGAGTCTGACGAATCGCTTGAGTCGCATTGAGGGCCAGATACGCGGCATAAAGGGCATGGTCGAGCGCGACGCTTACTGCCCCGACATTCTGATACAGGTGTCGGCGGTCACCGCGGCGCTTAACGCGTTTAACAAGGAGCTGCTCTCAAGCCATATAAGGACCTGCGTAGCGGACGATATCAGAGACGGCAAAGATGAGATAATCGACGAGCTTGTCGCGACTTTGCAAAAGCTTATGAAATAGAGGTGTTATGAATTGGAGCAATACAATCTTACGGGAATGAGCTGCGCTGCGTGCAGCGCGCGGGTCGAAAAAGCGGTGCTAAAGGTGGACGGCGTCAGTTCCTGCTCGGTCAGTCTGCTGACAAACTCGATGGGCGTCGAGGGAACCGCGCGGCCGAGCGATATAATCGCGGCGGTCAAGGCAGCGGGCTACGGCGCCTCGCTCAAAGGCGCGGAGACAAAAGCCGCCGCCCAAAGCGCGGATTCGGAGGACGCGTCGTCGGCGGACTTCAAAGCGCTCAGAGCGCGGCTCATATCCTCGCTGGGATTTTTGGTCGTGCTCATGTATATCTCGATGGGGCACATGATGTGGAACTGGCCCCTGCCCGCGTTCCTCGCCGAGAATCATGTGGCGATGGGGCTCACACAGCTGTTTCTGACCGAGATAATCATGATAATAAACGGAAAGTTTTTCATAAGCGGATTCAAAGGTCTGCTTCATGGCGCGCCGAATATGGACACCCTTGTGGCTCTCGGCTCGGGCGCGTCGTTCGCCTACAGCACATACGCGCTGTTCGCCATGACCGCGGCTCAGAACGCGATGGACCATGCCGCTGTGATGAGCTACATGCACGAGTTTTATTTTGAGTCGGCGGCGATGATACTGACGCTTATAACCGTGGGCAAAATGCTTGAGGCGCGCTCCAAGGGCAAGACCACCGACGCACTCAAGGGGCTTATGAAACTGGCGCCCAAAACGGCTGTCGTGCTGCGCGGAGATGTTGAGACCGAGGTTCCGATCGAAAGCGTGAAAATCGGCGATATTTTTATCGTGCGGCCCGGCTCGAGCGTTCCGGTCGACGGCGTTGTGCTCGAGGGCGGAGGCGCGGTCGACGAGTCCGCGCTGACCGGAGAGAGCATACCGGTCGACAAAAATATTGGTGACACGGTCTCGGCCGCGACCATCAGCGGCTCGGGATTTTTAAAATGCCGAGCCACGCGGGTCGGTGAGGACACGACCCTCTCTCAAATCATAAAAATGGTGAGCGACGCGGCGGCGACCAAGGCGCCCATCGCCAAGGTCGCCGACAAGGTCTCGGGCGTTTTTGTGCCCGTGGTTATCGCGATCGCTGTTATTGTGACTTTGATATGGCTGATCGCGGGATACGGCGCGGGCTTCGCGCTGGCAAGAGGGATATCGGTTCTGGTCATCAGTTGCCCCTGCGCATTGGGCCTCGCCACGCCCGTCGCTATAATGGTGGGAAACGGCGTGGGCGCTAGATGCGGCATACTTTTCAAAACGGCTGTGTCGCTTGAAAACGCCGGAAAAGCGGCAGTCGCGGCGCTCGACAAGACGGGCACCATAACCAAAGGCGAGCCCCGCGTCACCGACATAATACCGTCGGGAGGCGCGGAGGAGGAAGAACTGCTGAGATTTGCCTGTTCTCTCGAGGCGGGCAGCGAGCACCCTCTGGCGAAGGCCGTGATGTCGCGTGGAAAAGAGAGCGGAATAAAACCGTTTGAAGTTAAAAATTTCAGGGCGCTGCCGGGACACGGTCTCACGGCGGAGCGCGGCGGCAAAATTCTGCGCGGCGGAAATTTTGAGTATATAAGCGAAAACGCGTCGGTTCCCGAAAGCGCGGCAAAGGCTGCGGCGGAGCTTTCCGAGCGGGGCAAAACGCCGCTGTTTTTCGCGGAGGATAATAGGTTGCTGGGCGTCATCGCCGTGGCGGACGTCATAAAAGAAGACAGCCCGTCCGCTATACGCGAGCTGCGGGATATGGGTATCGAGGTCGTGATGCTGACCGGAGACAACGTGAAAACGGCCAACGCCATAGGCGCTCAGGCGGGCGTCAGCCGAGTGATCGCGGGCGTTCTGCCCGACGGCAAGGAGGCAGCGATACGCGAGCTTAAAAAATCGGGCAGGGTCATAATGGTCGGCGACGGCATCAACGACGCTCCGGCGCTCACCGCGGCCGACACCGGTATAGCTATCGGCGCGGGCACCGACGTCGCCATAGACGCGGCGGACGTCGTGTTGATGAACAGCAGGCTGTCAGACGTTCCGGCGGCCGTCAAGCTGAGCCGCGCCACGCTGAGAAACATATATGAAAACCTGTTCTGGGCGTTTATTTACAACATAATCGGCATACCGCTGGCGGCGGGCGCGCTGATACCGCTGTTCGGTCTCAAACTCAATCCGATGTTCGCCGCGGCAGCAATGAGCCTCTCGAGCTTTTGCGTTGTGAGCAACGCGCTCAGGCTCAATTTCGTGAAAATAAAAAAGAGCATAAACACTGCCGATACGGCAGGCCCGAATAAATCCGAATCGAAAAATGAAAATAAAATTAATAATAAAAAGGAGTTAAAAACTATGGAAAAAACAATCAAAATCGAAGGCATGATGTGCCCCCACTGCGAGGCGACGGTAAAAAGCGCGCTTGAGGAGCTTCCGGGCGTTGAGTCCGCGGTCGCCAGCCACACAGTGGGCACCGCGGTCGTGACCCTCAGTTCCGATGTTTCCGACGATGTGCTCAAGCAGACGGTCGAGGCCAAAGGCTACAAAGTGGTAGCTTAGAAATCAATGAACAAGCCGCCCCTTTATATGAAAGGGGGCGGCTGTTTGCTTTATTCTTTTGTTTCTTTATTTTTCGCCTTGGGCTCCTTGCCGCGGTCGAGGCTGAACGTGAACCTCGCGTACTCGCCCTCGACGCTGTCGACCTTTATGTCTTTGCCGTGGGCCGCCAGCATACTCTGCACAATATACAGCCCGATACCGGTGCCCTCTTTGTTGATTGCGCGCGACTTGTCCACCTTATACAGCCTCTCGAAAATGATCTTCTGCTGCTCGGCGGGGATTCCCACGCCCGTGTTGTGGACGGATATCCAGATCTCGCCGCCCTTGGGGTGGGTCTCGATCGTGATCTTGCCCTTGTCATAGGTGAATTTTATCGCGTTGTCAATAAGGTTGGTGAGCACCATTTTTATCTTGTCCGCGTCTGCTCTCACGTAGCTCACGTCGCGGTCGAATATCAGATTGATGTCAAGGTCCTTCGCGTCTATTTTATTGCCGAGGCCGATTATAATAAGTCTAATCGTCTCGTTGATGTCAAAATTCGACATGGTGAGGTTGACCTTGTCGGACTGCATTCGGGTTATGTCAAGGAAGGTGTTGACAAGCCGCGTCAGGCGCGTCACTTCGTCTTTTACAATTTTGAGGTATGAATTCTGTTTTTCGGGCGGTATTGTTCCGTCCAGAATTCCGTCTATAAAGCCGCCTATGGTCGTCATGGGCGTTCTGAGCTCGTGCGACACGTCGGATATAAAGCTCATGCGCACGTCCTCCGAGTGCTCTATCGCATCGGCCATGTTGTTAAAGCTGTCCGCCAGCTCGGTGAGCTCCTCAACGCTCTCATCGAATCTGTCGATCTCGACTCTCGACTTCATGTTGCCGCTCGCGAATTCCTTAACGCTTGTGCTTACGCGCTTTATCGGGTTCGCGAGTATCTTTGACAGCATATACGACAGGATAAACGACACGATTATAACCACCAGAGCCGAAAACAGCAGTATTTTGAACATCTCGTTTATCGTGCTGCGCCTTTGCGGCATCGGTGTGCTGATAAGCACCGAGCCGAAAACCATGTTTTTGTCGCTGTTCATGATCGGAACCTCAAGGGTGAACATCGTTTCATTGAAAGCTCCGCTCATGGTGCCTATCGAGGTGGTGCGCTTTCCCGAGAGCACTTCATGTAGCTCGTCGATCGGTATGGACCTCTCCCTGCCCGACCAGTAGCCGCTGTCCGCGGTGTTAACGAGCATCGTTCCGTCCGAGTCGGTGATTATTATATGGCTGCTGCTGCTTCGAGAAAAGCCCGTCAGCACCGACGACAGGCTCTCCTGCGATATGCCGTTGTTGATAAGGCTCACGATCGAGTCGGCGTTTTTGCTTATATTATTCTCTATCTGCTTGGAAATGAAATTGTTCACCAGCACCATCTGGAGCGACGCGAGTATGATTATTCCGATAAGCACCGTCGCCAGATTGGTGAAAAGCACTCGGGAAAATATGTTTTTTCCGAACAATCAGCTCACCTCGAATTTATAGCCCACGCCCCAAACGGTTTTAAGGGCCCAGCTTCTGTCTTTGCCTTCAAGCTTTTCGCGTATGCGCTTGATGTGGACGTCGACCGTTCTTGAGTCGCCGAAGAACTCATAGCCCCAGATCTCGTCAAGCAGCTGGTCGCGCGTGAAAACCTTGTTGGTGTTCTTAGCGAGGAAATAAAGCAGCTCAAACTCCTTAGGCGGCATCTCGACTTTTTTGTCGTCGATATATACCTCGTATGTGGACTGATTGATGCGCAGCCCGTCAAACTTCAGCTCGTCATCATCGGCCTTTTCCTCATCGCTGCCCGCGCTGCGGCGCAGGACCGCGCGTATCCTGGCGATAAGCTCCTTTGGCTCAAAGGGCTTCACCACATAGTCGTCCGCCCCGAGCTCAAGGCCGAGCACCTTGTCAAACGTCTCGCCCTTGGCGGTCAGCATGATTATCGGCACATTGCTCTGCGCCCTGATCTCGCGGCACACCTGCCAGCCGTCCTTGATCGGCAGCATGACGTCCAGAAGGATAAGATCGGGCTTCTCGGTCGTGAATTTCGCCACGGCCTCCTGACCGTCGCCGGCGATCACCGCCTCAAAGCCTTCTTTTTCAATATAGAGCCGAACCAGCTCGCATATGTTTTCCTCATCATCGACGATAAGTATTTTTGTTTTGTTGTCCATAAACCGCACCTCTCTTTTTTTCTTTTGACTTTAAAATTCATTATAACACAATATCCCGCGAATGTCTAAATTTTTTGTGAATTTTTCTAAAATATTTTTTGAAGATTTATAAAAAAGCCCGAAAAGCCCGTGAAAACGTTGATTGTAATGGTTTTTGATAAAACTGAAAATATGGTAAAATCACCGTAATTGACCGTAATTTACCGTAGTTTGGTGTCAAAATGGCGTAAAAAATGGCGTAAAATTTATTGAATAAAAAGAACAAAAATAGGGCGCAGACAGTGATTCTACTACAAATATAATAATAAAATAGGGCTATGATATTTTATTATTATATTTTCGGCGTAAAAAATAGGCTCCGTCGGAAATTCCGGAAATTCCACTGGAATTCCGACGGAGCCTATTTGAGCGTTTTCTTTCGATATGTTATCTATTTGTCTTGTGGTTATCGCACAACCCTCCGAAGCTCAACCGTAAACCGAGGACAAACCGGCTCACGGCGTCAACGCTGAAACAGCCTCATGTGCTGCTTACTCCCCATAAATACCCGCGCGGTCATTTACGGTATAAAGGCGCATTTCAGTCTCGGTCAGGCGGAGACGTCCCTGCTCGTCGCCTTTGAGATAGCCTTTTCTGACTAACTTCTCTAT
>CANRHV010000033.1 GCA_947630505.1 uncultured Monoglobus sp.
ATAATACGTTTCATTTAATTTCACTTCCTTTATATATTTTTTTATTTTTTGTTTTTACAAATTTAGTGAGCCGACTCAGCCCGCCGGAGAACCCGCGCAAACAAAGGCCCACAGCCCGGCTTTCCCCGGTTTAATATAGCGGCCGTTCTGTATAATATCATGTGCAAAAGTAAAAAAAATTCCACCATATTGCAATTGTATCCTCCCCCGTATGTTTTTGTCAAGTATTTTATGCTTTATTTACAAATCATAATGTGATATTCTTTCTTTTTTATAAATTTTTCATAAATTTTCATTTATCACTTGACTTCCATAGAGAATATTGTTATTACAAATAATATTATAACATGTCCACCCATGAACAAGTCAATGACCGAAGGTGATTTTTTTGGAAAAATTTTTTACTATTCGACAAGTTGTGCAAAGCTGTGGGATATCCCGCGCTACGATTTTTCCGGCATTGCCGATAGATGCTTAGATAATTTGTTATGTTAAGCTATATTCATAGATTGATAGAAAACAATTTATATCTACAGATAGGCAGAAAATAAGCTCTATCTATAGATAGGTAGAGATCAGGTTATATCTATAGATGAGCATTGAGTGAGTTATTTATAGATAGGCAGATATATCAAAATATTTGAAAACGCGCAATAATAATTTTTCGATATATTATATCGCAATTGCGTCAAAATATTTGTGTGCAAAAAAGTGTACATAGAAATGTTATTTAAAGCGGCTTTTTCGATAAGACAGCGAAAAACAGCCAAAGCGGAAAAGCTTCGGCTGTTTTTCTTTTGACATCAAATCTTTTATTTGATAAAAACCTTTGTTTCATCAGAAGCACCGCATATAATACAATAATTATTAAAATCAAAAGCATTCGCCGCCGCGTTCCGCCGCGCGGTTTTAATAAAGTGTAACAAATAATCAAAACAAGGCAATGCTTCCAAATGAAAATTCAGATTTAAAATAAAACTTTTGCATTGTATATTTTGCGCTGCTCATAGAATAATACAATATTTCGACAAATTTGTCAACAGCTTTAATGAAAAAATTGCGGCGCATAATAAAAACGCCGCGTTAAGCGGCGTAAAATATCGCGAAAAATTTTAGCAGTCGTCCTTGAGGGGGATGCCGTAGGCGTCGGTGTTTATCTGTCTGCACAGGATCAGAATTCCCTCGACAAAGCCCCATACCGCGCCGATGCCGCAGGTCACGCAGGACACAACTATCTGTATTACCGCGCGGGTGGTGTTGCCTAGGTAAAAATTATGCACGCCGATGCCTCCGAGCAAAAGCCCGAGCAGTCCGGCGAGGAGCCGCGACTTGGGCGCGGCGTTGGGCAGCGCGTTTTGATAATTCGGCGCGGGATTCTGATAGTTCGGCGCGGCGTTTTCGGCGCCGCCGTTTTGGACGGGCGCGGGACTGCCGCACACGGAACAAAACTTGGCGTCGTTTGAAATTTCGCTTCCGCAGTTTGTACAATTCATTTAAAAACCTTCTTTCATAAAATTATATATTGATTATATTTCTGACAATTCCCCACAGCAGTATGAGCGCGGCGCCGCCGGCAAAAATCGCGGCAGCCGCCTTTGAGGGTCTCGATTTTTTGATATACAGCGCCGAAAGGTATATTACGCCCGCGGCGGCCAGCGCCGCTTCCGGGAAAAACATTGGGTTGCACATATACGCGTCATAAAATTCGCAGCGCGCGATTGCCAGCAGCGCGTTTGTGTTGCCGCAGCCGGGGCAGCGCAGACCCGTTATCTCGCGGAACGGGCAGATAAAATGAAATGCGCCGCGGCTCAAAAGCTGTAGCAGCGCCAAGCCCGTGAAAATCAACGCCGCGTACAGAGCGGCAACGCGCGCGGCCCGCTTGTTCATCCTTACACCTCCGCAAAGTAATATAAAGCAACATCTTGTATAATTATACAACTTTTTATATAAAATTGCAAGATATTTATTCGGCTTAAAAAATTTTCTTGTATATATCTTTTTTTAATGTTATAATTAATATATATTTTGTTTCGGAGAATTAAAGATGCTGAAAAATAAACTTATCTACAAGACGATCGCCGTATTTATGGCGGTGGCGGTGCTGCTTATCGCTGCGTTCGGGATCATCTCGGTCTACTGCGTGACCTCGCGCTTTGAAAACGAGTTCGAGGAGCAGACGGACGCGGCCGTGTCGGGCGGGCTCGGCGCGGCGGTGCAGAGCGTGATGAGCTCGACCGACAGAGAGTTCGTCAAGCAATACGAGATCGAAAATCTGATCCGCGATTACACCGCGCAGCTGGGACTTGGCCAAAACCGTAAATGCTATATCCTGGCTGCGCCCGGGGGCGAGATCGCCGCGCCCACATATCTTATGCAGGACAGCTTAACAAAAACTCCCAATATGGTCGACGCGCTGGAGCGGCACACAAAGGGCGGCAGCGCGGGATCGGGCGGCGATGTGCTGGACTACGCCGCGTATCTGGCGCCCCTCAATGACACGGCGGGAGATTACGTTATATACGTGACCGACAATAAAAACGAGCTTCACGGCGTCGTCAATATTTTGCTTATCATTATGCTTTGGATGCTGCTTTTGGCGTGCCTGCTTTCGGCGGGAGCGGCGGTGTATGTTTCGCGCTCGGTCACCCAGCCGCTGCGCAAGCTGGCGCGCAGAGCCGACAGCTTCGCGAGGGGTGTTTACGACATGCCGTCCGACTTGAACCGAACCGACGAGATCGGCTCGCTGTCTCAGGCGTTTAACCATATGGGCAGGGTCATGAGCAAGACCATCAGTCAGATGGGCGCCGACAAGCACAAGGTCGACGTCATTCTGGAGCATATAACCAACGGAATCATGGCCTTTGACACCGACCAGAAGCTTATCCATATAAACCCCGCGGCGGCTGAGCTGCTTGATATCACCGAGGAAGATATACCGCTGTTTGACGAGTTCTTCGACAAGCTGGACGCGGGCGTCTGCATGGCGGAATTCACGTATCTTGACAAATACTCATCCGAGATACGGGATATTATATATAACGGCAAGCATATCAGAATATACTTTGTGCCGTTTAAAATGGACAACGACCGCACGGCGGGAATCGTCTGCGTGTTTGAGGATTTCACCGAGCAGTTCAACCTCGAGGTGGCGCGGCGCGAGTTTGTGGCCGAGGTTTCTCACGAGCTCAAGACCCCGCTGTTTATCATCAAGACCCACACCGAGACGCTGCTCAACGGCTATCTTGACGACAAGGCGATACTCAAAAAGTTCCTTACCACGATAGAGAGCGAGGCCGACAAAATGACCGAGCTTGTGCGCAATCTTCTGGACCTGTCAAAATTTGACGTGCAGAAGTTCAGCATGAAAAAGCAGGTGTTCTCGATCGAGGATATGCTGCGCGGCATAGTGAGCAGATTCGCGCTCGAGGCGGAGCAGAACGACATCAAGCTCGAGCTGGTGGCGGTCAGCGAGCTGCCTCAGATGTATGCCGATCCGATTCAGATAGAGCGCGCGATCGTCAACATCGTTTCAAACGCGGTGAAGTACGGCAGGAAAGGCGGATACGTCAGCATTGCCGCCGGCAGCATGTACAACGAGGTATATATAAAAGTCAAGGACAACGGCTACGGCATACCCAAGTCCGATTTAGAGCACGTGTTCGACAGATTTTTCAGGGTTGACAGGGCCAGGACGCGCGAAAAGGGCGGCACGGGCCTGGGTCTTTCGATCGCGAAAGAAATCATCGAAAGCCACGGCGGCACCATAACCATAGAGAGCGAATACGGAAAGTTTACCAACGTTATTATAAACCTGCCGACGGCGACGACCAAATAGAAACGTGGCAAAAATCTAATGCAGCGTTTAACCGAGGGGCGATATTATGAGGCGCGAATTTTTATCGGCTGTTATGTTAATACTTGCCGCCATGCTCGCGGTCTCCTGCTCGGAGCCGACAAGGCTTTTTGACAGCGACAGCAAATCGCTGGCCGAGCCGGATCCCGGCGTGCTCAGGATCGCGTGCGCCCTCGAGAACGAGCCTTTTGTCTACACCGACCCAAACGGCGGACTGCTGGGCTTTGACCCGTCGCTTGGGTCGCTGCTCGCCGAGCGGCTGGGCATGACGGCGGCGTTTTATCCGATGGACCAAGAATTTTTGGCCGACTCGCTGAACTGCGGACTGGCGGATATCGCCGTTTCCGCGATCGAGGCGACCGACGTTTTGAGGCGCAAGGTCGATTTTTCCGACAGCTATATAACGCTCACGTCGGCGATCGTGGCAAACGGCGGCAACTCGGAGATAAACGGCGCGGGAGACCTCAAGCTGGCGCGGAACGTCGGCGCGGTCTCGGGCAGCCTGCCGCAAAAGTACCTGACGGACGAGCTCGGGCTTTCGAATATGAGCGAGTACCCGAACCGAGCCGAGCTTGAGGGCGCGATGCTGCGCGGCGATATCGACATCATGTTTTGCGACGGCCGCGAGGCGGAGGAATTCGTCGCCGAGTATCCGCTGTTTGTGATAAAAGAGGATGATATCGACCGCCGCAGATACTCGATCGCGGCTGCGGACGGAAACGCGAAACTGCTGCGTGAAATAAACGGCATTCTCGACGAGTTCAAAGCCGACGGCACGCTGCTCGATCTGAGGAGGGCGTATATCAACGGCGATAACGCGCTGCGGGACGAGTTTGACGCGCGTCTTGAGAATATTCGGCAGATCCCCCCCAAAAATTAAGGGGATCTTATTTTTTTGACAGATTTTTATTTTTGGTTCGTATTAAATAAGTAGAAGCGCTTCTTAAATTCATAAAAGAAGGTGATAGCATGGAAACCGACGAGCGGCTGACGGAGGGGCTGAAAGCCAAGGATGAGATCGCGCTCGAAGGCCTCATCGAAAAATACGGCGGGCTTATCAAGGCGATAGCCGCGAAGCACCTGAGCATGCTGCCCGACCATATCGGCGAGTGCGTCAACGACGTTTTGTTTTCGGTCTGGAGCAATATCGAAAGATTTGACCCGAAGAAAAATTCTCTGAAAAACTGGATAGGCGCGGTGTGCAAATACAAGTGCATAGACTATAAGCGCAAGTATTATAAAGAGCTTCGCGGCGAGGCCTTGAGCGAGGACGCCGAGGGCGAAGGCGGAGCGGACGCGGAGCTGATCAGAAAAGAGACGATGAAAGAGATATTTGATCTGCTGAATTCCCTGGACCCGCGCGACCGAAGGCTGTTTTACCGAAGGTATATTCTTTCCGAATCGGTGCGCGAGATAGCCGAAAGCTGCGGCGAGGAACCGTCAGTTCTGTATACCCGCCTGTCAAGAGGCAGAAAAAGACTGAGACGTCATCTTCCGAGGAGTGATTTTTATGAAAAATGAGTATGATTATTTAAACGGCGCGGAGCTCGACCTGAGCGGATACGAGCCCGCCGAGCTGACAAAAGAGGAGCGAATTATTATGAAAAAAGAAGTGCTTAACAAAACCAAAAAGAGGTCCCGCGCAAAGAGGGTCATAGCCGTCGCAGCGGCAGTCGCGGTAGTGTTCGGCGTGACGCAGCTGGCCTTTGCGGGCGGGATCGTCGAAAGAATAGTAAAAACAATATCAACGGGCCACAACACAATAATCGAGACCGACAACAGCGGGGTGATGTTCGCGCTGCCCGAGGAGCTGAGCGGCAGGGTGTTCGACAAGGACGGCAAACCCGTCACCGAGCTCGAGGGCGGACTCAACGAGAGCGATATCGAGCTTTATGACGAAAACGGAGTGAAATATGATGAGCAGAGATGGATCGACCTTATGTACGAAACCGGCGTGATCGATAAAGACAAAATGCGCGTTTCGGTCAGCGCCGCGAGCGAAGGCAAGCTGATCCCGGACGAAAACGAGAATAACAAGGTCTACACGACGCTTGATGAGCTTAAAAGGTTTAAGAGCGGACTGAATTTTGACCTTCTGGAGCCGGAGTACCTGCCCGAAGGATATTCGTTCCTGTACGCCGAGGGATTCGCGAATGACGGCGTTGTTTCCGGCGACTACGCGGTGATTGGATACTCAAACGGAACGGATGTTTTCACGGTGCATGAGAGGATCATCAACGATAAGACAAAGTATACGACAAGCTATGACGCGCCGGTTTCCGAATGTGAGATCCACGGCTGCGCCGCCGCCGTGACCAACAGCTCGGCGGAGTGGGAGCAAGGCGGAGTCTCGGTCGCGGTCCTCTCGGGAAACAGCGGCGTTATTGGAGACGAGCTTTTGAAAGTAGCCGAAAGCGTAAAATAATAGTCCAAATAATATGGCGGCCGTCTCGGCTACCCCCTCAGTCTGCTACGCAGACAGCTCCCCCTCCTAAAGGAAGGGGAGCTTTTTTGCCTCCCCTGCGCAAGTGGAGATCCTAATTTCTGCCTCGCCCCTTGGGGAGAGGTGGATTTCCGCCAAAGGCGGAAAGACGGAGAGGGGTAGCCTAGATCTGCTATCAGTTTTTTTAATTTGACTTTAGCTCAGCGGTATATTATAATATAAACATAAATATTCGGTTTATTTCACAGAGAAAGGGGAATACATATGTCGGATTTATATGAAGGTATCGGCAAGCTGGGCTTCGGGCTCATGAGGCTGCCTATGATCGACAAAAAGATCGACGTCGAACAGACCAAAGCGATGGTCGATAAATTTATGGAAGCGGGATTCAATTATTTCGATACCGCATGGGCGTACGGCGAGAGCGAGAGCGCGATACGAAAGGCGCTGGTCGACCGCTATCCAAGAGAGAGCTATAAGCTTGCGACCAAAATGGCCGCGTGGATAAACTGCAAGACGCGCGAGGACGCGATCGCTCAGTTTGAGAATTCTTTGAAGGTGACGGGCGCGGGATATTTTGATTTTTATCTGCTCCATAACCTGGGCGAGGGGCGCACCGGATTCTTTGACGATTTTAATATGTGGGATTTTGTTATGCAAAAGAAGGCCGAGGGCCTGATAAAGCACGTCGGCTTTTCGTTCCACTCGACCCCGCAGGAGCTTGAAGATATTTTGAACAAGCACCCCGAGATGGAATTCGTGCAGCTTCAGATCAACTATGCCGACTGGGACAACTACGCGATACAGTCCCGCGGCTGCTATGAGGTCGCGAGGAAGCACAACATTCCTATCATAATTATGGAGCCGGTCAAGGGCGGCATGCTTGCGAATCCGCCCGAGTCCGTAAAAAATATCCTGAAAGAGGCGGAGCCCGATATGTCGTGCGCGTCGTGGGCGATACGCTTCGCGGCCGACCTTGACGGCGTTATAACCGTGCTGTCGGGCATGAGCAGCATTGAGCAGACCGAGGATAATCTGTCGTATATGAAGGGCTTTATAGGACTGACCGACGCGCAGCGCGAAACTCTTGACAAAGCGCGTGAGGAAATGGCGAAAATCCCGATCATTCCCTGCACGGTCTGCAACTACTGCGCAAAGGTCTGCCCCAAGAACATCGGCATATCGGGCACCTTTACCGCGATGAACATAATGACACTCTATGGCGACAAGGCCGCCGCGCAACACCAGTTGGGATGGCTGGTGAACGGCCACGGTTCGGCAGGAGCGGAGGAGTGCGTAAAATGCGGAAAGTGCGAGGAAGCCTGTCCGCAGCATATCAAGATCAGAGACGAGCTCGAAAAAGTGACCGCCGCGCTGGCGTAAGCAAAAAACTAAAAAAACGATCACCGCCGGGGAACAGCCTCGGCGGTGATTTTATGCTTGAAACTTATATTTCGGAAATATGATTTTTATATCTGTGCCCTTGCCGGGCTCGCTTTTTAAACTTATCTCGGCGCCGTGTATTTGCGCCGCGTGCTTTACTATCGAGAGCCCGAGGCCTGTGCCGCCGGTCTCTTTTGAGTGGCTTTTGTCCACGCGGTAGAACCGCTCGAATACGCGCTCTCGATCGACCTCGGGAATGCCGATACCGTTATCCCTGACCGACACAAACGGCCTGCCGCCCTCATTGTCGACCGTGATCTTGACGTATCCGCCGTCGCGATTGTATCTCACGGCGTTGTCGCAGAGGTTGTATATCATCTCGTGCAGCAGTCCGCGGCTGCCGCGCACGGTTTGTCCGCTTCCCGACACGGATATGCTTATGCCGCGCTTTTCCGCTTTAAACTCAAGGCTTTCGGCGGCCTCGCGCGCGCTCTCCAAAAGATCCGTGTCGGTCATCTCTATGTTTCCGCCGCCCTCGTCAAGCCCCGACAGGCTGATTATGTCGTCTATCAGCGCCAGCAGGCGTTTTGACTCGGAATTAATGCGCTCCAAAAATCCGTTCACGTCTTTCGGGTCAACTATGCCCTCTTTTAAAATTTCGCTGCAACCCATAATGGTTGTCAGCGGCGTTTTGAGCTCGTGGGAAACGTTTGCCGAAAACTCGCGACGCATCTTTTCGGCCTCCCGCGCCTCGTTGATTTGGGTGAGCATCCTTTTATTTTGCTCGTCGACCCGCTCAAGCAGCGGATCCAGCTCCTCGTACGCCTTGTATTCAAGGGGAGCGTCAAGGTCGAGCTCGTTTATCGGCCTTATTATCGAGCGGGTCAGCTCGCCCGCGGCGGCCATCGCCAGTCCGATAAGCAGCAGCACCGCCAGCAGTATTCCAGGCGCCGCGCCGAACACCGCGCCAAACATGCTCGAGGTCTCGCGGGAGACGCGGATAACTCCGCCGTCACTCAGGCGCAGCGCGTAGTAATAATTCTTTTTGCCAAAGGTTTTTGACACGCGCGTGCTCTCACCCTCACCGCTCTCGAGCGCCTGTTTGATCTCGGGGCGGCTTGAGTGATTCTCGGCCGCCTCACCGTCCGCGCGGCTGTCAAAAACAACCGAGCCGTCGGCGGCGATCATTGTCACGCGCCCGTCGGGAACAGCCGATTTTAATTCCGAGACCCCGACGGTATCGGCGAGCTCGGCCAGATATCGCGTCTCGGATTTGATCTCGGATTTGATCTCGCGGGAAAATTCGGCGTAAAACAGAGCAGATGAAATGATCGCGGTTATCACAACGCCCGCTATCACAACGGCCGTGATCCCTAGAAATATTTTTGAGCTCAGCTTTGCCGAGCCGTTTTTAAAAAATTTTTTTGCCACTTGCCGTCAATCCTCGATTCTGTAGCCCACGCCGCGCACTGTTTTGATTATGCTTCCTCGTTCGCCCAGCTTGCGGCGCAGGGTCCTGATGTGAACGTCGACCGTTCGGGTCTCGCCGTCAAAGTCATAGCTCCACACGCGGTCAAGCAGCGTGTCTCGGGTTATGACCGAGCCGCGGTTCTTGAGCAGCAGACGCAGGACTTCAAATTCTTTTAAAGTCAGCTCGACCTCGTTGCCGCCCGAGGTCACGATATGTTTTTTCGCGTTGAGATGCACGCCGAATGCGGAATATTCCTCGTCGGCTTTGCTTTCCGCCGCGCCTCCGCTGCGCCGCAGCACCGCCTTTATTCTCGATATAAGCTCCATGATCCCGAAGGGCTTTGTAACATAGTCGTCAGCGCCGCCGTCAAGGCCGCTCACCTTGTCGAACTCGGCATTTTTGGCTGTGAGAAGTATCACCGGAATATCGCGGGTGTCGGGAGCGGAGCGCAGCTTTTTTAAAATGCTCAGTCCGTCCTCGCCGGGCAGCATTATGTCGAGCAGTATAAGATCGGGCCTGCCGCTGTTTTTGAGAGCTTCAAACAGCGGCTTGCCGCACTCAAAGCCCTTTGCCTCAAAGCCCGTGTTTCTGAGACTGTACACAACAAGCTCGCGGATGCCTCCGTCGTCCTCAACGCAATAAACCATAATATCTTTTCTCCTGTCATTTTAAATTATTCGGGATTTACCGATGTTCGCCGGTCACGGAAAATTCTACCCATTCGGCGACATTTACCGCGTGGTCGCCTATGCGCTCAAGGTATTTCGCGGTCATCATCAAATCGAGAGCCGAGGCGGCCTTTTGCGGGTTCGCGCCTATATATTCCGCCAGCTCGGCGCAGGATTCTTTGAACCAACGGTCAATATCGTCGTCGCGCCGCATGACGTCGCGTGCGGCGTCGAGGTCACGCTCAACGAACGCGTCCACGCTCTCGGTCACCATTTTCGAAACTCCGTCCGCCATTTTTTTGATGTGCTCATTGTCAAAGCTGTCGTCAAAATCAGTGTGGCGCACTATCTCGGCGATGTCCGCCGCCTGGTCGCCGATCCTCTCCATGTCGGTTATCATTTTAAGAGCCGAGGACACCGCTCGCAGGTCCGCCGCCACCGGCTGCTGCCTGAGCAGCAGCTTGAGGCACAGGCTCTCAATGTCGCGCTCGGCTCGGTTTATCTCTTCCTCAATCGCGGCCACGCTTTTCGCCGCGTTTTTGTCGCGGCGGAGCAGCGCTTTCACCGCGTCCTCGATTGCGCTCTCGCACAGAGCGCCCATGTCTGTCATTTCTCTGTTCAGCTCGTCGAGCTGTCTGTTAAAGTTATCTCTCATAGCATTATCCAAACCTTCCCGTAATATAATCTTCGGTCCTCTTGTCTTTTGGCATCGAGAATATTTGCTCGGTGCCGCCCTGCTCCACGACCTCTCCCAAAAGGAAGAATGCGGTTTTGTCCGAGATGCGGACGGCCTGCTGCATGCTGTGAGTGACTATAACTATAGTATAACTCTTTTTCAGCTCAAGCGCAAGGTCTTCTATCTTGGAAGTTGAGATCGGGTCAAGAGCCGAGGTTGGCTCGTCCATCAGCAGCACCTCGGGCTTGACCGCCAGAGCGCGGGCTATGCACAGCCTTTGCTGCTGTCCGCCCGACATTCCGAGGGCGCTCTTTTTCAGTCTGTCCTTCACCTCGTCCCAGATCGCCGCGTCCCGCAGCGAGTTTTCAACGATCTCGTCAAGCTTTGACTTTGAGTGAATGCCGTGTGTCCTTGGACCGTAGGCGATGTTGTCGTATATGCTCATAGGGAACGGATTGGGCTTTTGGAACACCATGCCCACCCGCTTGCGCAGGTCGTTGGGGTCGAGCTCCTTGTAAATGTCCGCGCCGCAAAGCTTTACCTCGCCGTCAACGCGGCACCCCTCCACAAGATCGTTCATGCGGTTGAGCGTTTTGAGCAGGGTCGATTTTCCGCAGCCCGAGGGACCTATAAACGCGGTGATTTGATTTTTCGGAATATCCATGCTCACGCTTTTCAGAGCGTGGAAATCGCCGTAGTGCAGATTTAAGTTTTTTATGCTTATAATATTTTCCATGTTTTTATCCTCTTAAATTATTTCAGTGTGATTTTTTTCGCCAGCGTTCCCGACGCCGCGTTGAGCAGCACCACAATAAGCAGCAGCACGACCGCCGTGGCGTATGACTGTTCGGTGTTCAGGCCCTCGCTCCACAGCGCGTACAGGTGGACCGCCATCGTACGGCCCGAGCCCAAAAGATTAGGCGGCACCTGCGCCACCGTTCCGGCGGTGTATATCAGCGCCGCGGTCTCGCCCACGATCCTGCCCGTTGACAGCACAACTCCCGACAGGATCCCCGGCACAGCCGAGGGCAGTACTATTTTAAACACGGTGCGCAGCCGTCCCGCGCCCAGACCGAAGCTGCCCTCGCGGTACGAGTCGGGCACCGATTTTAGCGCTTCCTCGGTGGTGCGCATGATCACCGGAAGTATCATTATAACCAGCGTCAGCGCGCCCGCGAGCAGCGAGTATCCCCACGAAAACGTTGTGACAAACAGCAGGAACCCGAACAGGCCGTACACGATAGACGGTATGCCCTGAAGTGTCTCGGTCGTTATCCTGACAAGGCCGACAAGTTTGTTGCCACGTTTCGCGTATTCCACAAGATAAATCGCGGAGAACACACCCAGCGGCACCGCGATAAGCAGCGACAGCAGCGTCATTATTACGGTATTTATGAGAGCGGGGAACAGAGACACGTTCTCGGAGTTGTATGTGGGGCTGAACAGGTCGAGCGAAAGATTCGGGATGCCCTTTATGAATATATAAATTATCAGGCACAGAAGCGCGCCGAACGTGAGGCATGCCGCTGTATACACAAGCGTCCGAAGCACAGCTGCTTGCGCTTTCGCTCCCGAAACGCTGCCGCTTTTTTGCGGAGCCGTTTTTGATATAGCTGTTGCTTTGGTCATTTGCTCTCGGACCTCCTTTTAAGCAGCGAAAAGCTGAGATTGATTATCAGAATGAAAACGAACAGCACGACCGCCGTGGCGATCAGAGCCTCGCGGTGCAGGTCGGCGGCGTAGCCCATTTCCAGAACTATGTTGGCCGTCATGGTCCTGACGCCGCGAGTAAGTCCGCCGGGCATGGCGGCTTGGTTTCCCGCCACCATAATGACCGCCATCGTCTCGCCTATCGCGCGGCCTATTCCCAGTATGACGCCCGCCGTAACTCCCGACTTCGCTGCGGGCAGCACCGTCATAAACACCGACCGCTCGTGCGTCGCGCCCAGCGCGCGGGCGCCCTCGTAATAGCTTTCGGGCACAGCGTTCAGAGACGACTCGCTGACAGATATTATCGTCGGCAGTATCATTATCCCTAACACTATCGACGCGGCCAGCATGCTCGTGCCGCTGCCGCCGAATATCTGCCTCACGGCCGGCACTATCACCATCAGTCCGAAAAAGCCGTATACGACCGATGGTATGCCCGCCAGCAGATCGACCGCCGGCTTCAGCAATTTGCGGAGCCTATCGGGGCAGAAACGGGTCATAAACACCGCCGCCAAAATGCCGATCGGCACGCCTATCACGATCGCTCCCGCCGTGACGTACACGCTGCCCAATATCATCGGCAGAATTCCGTAGATGTCGTTGCCGGGCTTCCATTTCTTGCCGAGCAGAAAATCGAACAAGCCTATTTTTTTCATTGCGGGAATACCGTTAGCGAACAGAAACACGCATATCAGCGCCACCGCCAGTACCGACACGCAGGCGCAGAACAGGAACACGCCGCTCATTATGTTTTCTTTAAGCTTGTTTTTCATAACTGTTCCCCGATCTCGCTCCAGTCGGTGATCTCACCCGTGTATATTTTTCTCACCTGCTCTGAGGTGATCTCGTTTATCGGGTTTGAATTGTTAACAATGACCGCGATCCCGTCAAGGGCTATGACCGTAGCTTTGACGCCCTTTTGCGTTTCGCTGTCTTTAAGCTCGCGGCTTGCCATGCCTATGTCGCAAACGCCGTCGATCGCGTTGTTTATGCCTGTTGTCGAGTCGCTTTGCTGCACCTCGATCTCGGCGGCCGGGTTAAGCTCAAGATACGCTTCCTTGAGCTTTTCCATGACCGGCGTTACCGACGACGAACCCGAGACCACTATCTTGCCCGCGGTCTTTGAGCCGGCATAAGCTCCCGAGCTTCCCTCTGAGATATAGCCGTTTTCTTCTGCGACCGCCTGCCCCTCGGCGCTCATTATGAAATCAATAAAATCCTGCGCCGTTTCGGATATGCTGTCTTTTGTAACGATGTTAAACGGCCTCGACACCTTGTAGCTGCCGTCCTTCACGCCGTCGGCGCTCGCCTCGGCTCCGTCGACCCGCAGCGCCTTGACGCTCGAGTTCAGCGAGCCCATTGAGATATAGCCTATGGCGTTCTCGTTGCCCGCCACGCTTGTCATCATGACCGAGGTGCTGTTTGTCACACTTGACGCGTCGGTCGTCATATCGACCTTTTCGCCGTTTTGCTCTTCCTCAATGCCGAACAGCTCGGTGAAGGCGCCTCTGGTGCCCGAGCCGTCCTCGCGGGATATGACCGTTATTTCTTTTGTCTGCTCCGCGCCGCCTCCGCAGCCCGTCAGCGACGAGCCGATCACCAGCAGCGCGCACGCCGCCGCGATCCCGTCCGCGAGCTTCGGATGATTTTTAAAAATGTTCATGGTTTTTCTCTCCTTATCTTTTTTGATTTCGGCTCTATAATATCGCGGCAATGTAAAATCGGTAATCGCGTATGTGTTAAATTTATGTAAAACCGAATCAAGCCTCGAGAGAGGCGCTTGACAGCGGAGCCGAGAAATAGTATTATTATAATATAATTATTTCGGAAAGGACGGAGCGTATGAAATTCGGAGAAAAGGTCAGAAAGCTCAGAAAAGAAAAGGGTATGACGCAGACCGAGCTGGCGGACAGCCTCGGCATAACTCTGCGCACCGTGCAGAACTACGAGGCGGGCTCCGTTCACCCAAAGAGTCGCGATATATACTATCGTCTGGCGGAGATGTTCGATGTCGACAAAAACTATTTTATGACCGAGGACGAGGAGCTTATCAGAGCCGCCTTTGAGCGCGGCGGCAGGAAATCGGCGGCCGATGTGGAGGAGCTGATCGAGGGTATCTGCGGCCTGTTCGCCGGAGGCGAGCTGCCCGAGGAGGATATGGACGCGGCGATGAAAGCCATATCCGACGCCTACTTCGCGGTCAAGGAGGAAAACAAAAAATACACGCCCAAAAAGTACATAAGCTGATTTTTGAGTTAATTATCGGCAATTTATTCGGAAGGGGCGGATGACAAAGTGTCGGCGGACGATATTCACG
This sequence comes from uncultured Monoglobus sp., assembly GCA_947630505.1. Lineage (GTDB taxonomy): Bacteria > Bacillota > Clostridia > Monoglobales > Monoglobaceae > Monoglobus. The sequence goes on from CANRHV010000033.1 coordinate 14,522, forward strand.
GCATGGCGGAGGAACTTAAAAAGGCGCACGGAGATGATCCCGCCGAGATCGCCGAGGATCTGGGAATAAAAATAATCAAGAATTACGAGTTCAAAAAACTGTACGGACTGTACACTATAATAAAGCGCAGGCGCGTTATAATAATAAACGGAAATCTGGAGCCCGCGGCCGAGCGCGTCGTTCTGGCCCACGAGCTGGGCCATGACCGGCTGCACAGAGACCTGGCGGAAAACCGCGCCGTGCTCGATATCGCGCTGTATGATATGACGGCGCGCCCCGAGTATGAGGCGAACATGTTCGCCGCCGAGCTTTTGATCGGGGACGATGATGTTTTTGAGCTGATGCGCGGCTACGGCTACAGCGCCGAGCAGACCGCGGTGAGACTGGGGCTTTCGCCGAATCTTGTGATGATAAAGCTGCATTCGATGCAGCTCAGGGGAATAAAAATACCCGCGGTGATCGTTCCCGAAAACGCGATATTCAAAAAGGCGGCCGATTAAAGGCCGCCTTTCGCGTTTTAATTATTCGGTTTGCTTTACAGAACGCCCGCCGCCTCGGTGCACATGATCAGGAACGCGCCCGCTCCGTGCAGGTCGTTCTCGCCGGTGCCTCTGGCGCAGTAGTGGGCGTAGTCGCCGACGCCTGTGCCTACGCAGATGTTGTCGATAATGATGTCGCCCTTGTCGTCATAGCGCAGACGGTTGATTATGCCGGTGTAGCCCTTCTTGGCGTACTCAAGATACGACTCATCCAAAAATCCGTTCTTGACCGCCTTGCAGATCGAGCCGACAAACAGGCAGGTGCATGACGACTCAAGCCAGTTGTTCGGGTCGTCGCCCTTGTCGAGAACCTGGTACCAAAGACCCGTTTCGGGATCCTGATATTTAACCACGGCCTTGAGCAGGTCGCAGGCCGCTTTGATCATAGCGTCTCTGTCCTTGTGATCCTCGGGGAAGCTGTCCAGCTCCTCCAAAATCGCGACCGGAACCCAGCCTACCGAGCGTCCCCAGAATTCGGGGGATCTGCCCGTCTCGGGGTCGGCCCAGGGCTGAACCTTGGCGTAATCCCACGCGTGGTACCAAAGGCCGGTCTTTTCATCTCTGGTCTTTTCCTGCATCATAAGAGCCTGGAACGCGCAGAGGTCGAACAGCTCGGGCGCGTCAAAGGTCTTTGCGTACTCGGCGCAAATGGGACCCGCCATATAAAGACCGTCGAGCCACATCTGCTCGGGATATCTGCCCTTGTGCCAGAAGCCGCCCTCGGGATTCTTGGGGAAGTCCTTGATAAGCGGGATAAGCGTGTCGAGAGCCTTTTTATATCTGGGGTCCTGCGTCTTTTTGTAGAGCAGATACAGAAGCACTCCGGGCTGCATGTCGTCAAGCTGGGTGGTGTCGAACTTGGTGATGTTTCCGTCCTTGTCGATTATCGAGTCAACCCATGCCTTGCTGTATTCGTAATATTTTTCGTTCTTGTCAAGCAGGTATGTATGCTGAACTCCCGAAAGGAACACGCCCTGATGGTAGTGGAAGCGGCCCTTGGGGGGCAGGTCCTCCGCCGCAAACTTGTGCATAAGCGCGTCGCACGCCATCTCGGCGTACTCGAGCGCGCTGTGACCGTTAACCATTAATTCGTTCATGATATACTCCTCCGTTTCAAAATTTTTTCGGCTGATTAAATTATACCAAATAAAAGAATTTATGTCAATTAATTTTTGTGCATATTTGAAAAGCCCGTCTCCGGAAACGAGACGGGCCGAAACGCCGTTATTGAAACGCGGGTTGTTTGAAGTTGGAATCTTTGAAGGGATTATCCTCGGGGGAGGGCTCGGAGAGGCTGAAATACATTCTCGCCGCCTCGGTGGTGCCGAAGTCTCGGTTCGAGCCGCTATGCTGCACCTTGTTGAACGCCTCGCGGAACATGGCGTTGTGCGCCTCTTCGCGGTTAAGCAAAAAGTCGATGGTCTCTTTCACCTTTTTGTCATCGATCTGGCGGTAGAGATACTCGTATACCACCTTGGCCCGCTGCTCCGACGCGATGTTTGACAAAAGGTCGGCGCACAGGTCTCCGGTCACGCTCACATAGTCGCCCGTCCATGAATAGCCCGACGCGTTGATAAGACCCGGATTGAGCCCCAGCAGCACATGCGTCTCGATCTCGCCGACGCCTGTTTGGGCATAGTCAACGTCGCGGCCGTTTAAAAGGTTGATCGTCTGCGCCACCATCTCCATGTGGCCCAGCTCCTCGGCCGCGATGTCGAGAAACAGGTCTTTGATCTCCTGATTTTTGATCCTGAAGCTCTGCGACATATACTGCATTGCCGCCTTGAGCTCGCCGTTGGCTCCGCCCAGCTGCTCCTGCATCAGCGCCGCGTACTGCGGATTGGGTTTCTCGACGCTCACCGGCTGAAAAAGCTGTTTTTCATGTTTGAACATATTTGACACTCCTTTGTATATATTGATATATACAGTTTGCGCCAAATTTTATAAATTATGCGTTGTCAAGCGTCAGGTTTATTAAATCCAATGTGTGCTCAGTTCCCGTCTCGTTATCGGTCAGCGTCATTGTGAGGCCGTCTCCGCTGACTTCGGGTTCCGCGGCGGCGCTCACGCCGTATGCCTCGATAATGAATGACAGAGGCATAACAAGGCCGTTTGAGCAGACCTTGTAAATATCATGGTTCCCGAATTGATTTGAGTAATCGATGATCGAATATTCATCGCCTTGATAGAGATAATTTTTCTCGATCTTGCCGGAGAAATCGGTCTCGTCGTATATCGAGCAGACCTTCTCAAGCTGTGAATCAAAGCTCGGGAAAGCGCTCATTGTCGTATCTATGATCAAGCTTCCGCCGCACATTTGCGCGTCGATCCCGGCGGATATTACGCGGCTGTCAAAATCAAAGGGCTCAACGCTAAGATCGTCGATTCTCATCATCGGCTCGCCGTCAATTTTTACCGAGCTCACCGCGACGCCGTTCACAAATATTTTGGGCTCGCCCCAGGCGGTCATTGTTCCCGCTTCCGAGCCGGGTTCCGCGGTTTCCGCGGGAGCTTTGCCGCCCTCGCCTCTTTTTAATAGAATTATCATATCGTCGCTTGCGTAAGTAGCCTCAAAACCGAATTCCGTAAGAGTATAGGGACTGATGTACACCCGACCGTCTGCCTCGAAGGCGCGGACGGGAACGCCGTCGATCTCCACGGGATATTCGGGAGCGGCCGCCGTCTTGCCGATCGGGCTTTCGGGCGTCGGGAATCGCTGCATAAAATCGGCGTCGGGATCGGGCTCGTTTTCGCTTACAGGAGTTATGATATAGCTGTGCAAGTCCATAACGTAGTCTCCGCTGCGTCCGCCGCCGCGCTCGCCCGTGAAATACAGCTTGTCGCCGCTCATGCCGGTTATTTCTATAAGGGTCTTGCCCCATGTATTGTTAAAACCGTAATAATAAAACACATTGTTTATATTGTTGGAGCGGCCCATGTCCATGAACTGCCTGAAAGTAGTAAACGTTCCGTGGGGCGTGCCGCTTTGGGAGCATATAACCAGATCAAAATCGGTGCCCGAGTAAGTGTTTTCGTGGTTCCAGTTGAATTTATTTTCCGGGTCTATAAACTTTTCGATCTGCTTTTCTTTGGGCTCGGCAGGCAGAGAGTTTATGTCAATGATCCCGTCGGCGCGGTCGTATCTAAGACCGTAGTTATATTCGCCGTTTTGGTTCGCGCCGCCCAGAATGTCAGCTTTGACAGCAGTCTTTCCGCCGATGTTGTAAGCCTTGATATAAACGCCGTTAAACACCACCGTAATGTCCGCTTCGCCGCCGTATTCCGCGCCGCCGTACGATGCGGCGGATATCTGCGGGGGATTGGGTTCGCTTTCCGTCTGGTTTACAAACATTGTGTTTATGCTGTCGTCATAGGCGACCGAGAAGCCGTAGCCGCTCAGATCCTCAAGCGTGATAAATGTCTCGCAGCCCAAGGTCGCCGCGCTTATGTCGGCGCCGTTCACGCGCACGCGTATGTTCGAATTCAGCACCGGTACGGGAATAAGGTCGGTCAGATCGAACTGGTAGTATTTGTTGTCGTTGTGATTTATCCAAGTGAGGGAGTGTCCGTCGGGGCTCACGGAGAAATCCGTGGCGGCCGACATGTCTATGCCGTAATCTGTGAGAAGGTCGGTGATCGGGACCACGTGTCCGTTCCGCAGTATCTTATAAAGCTTTCCTTTGCGCTGCGCCAGCCAAAAATCCCGGTCCATGTCTATTATCATGTCTCCGCTGCTGAGCACGGCCGACGACTGCTCGTCAAACGTCGGGTAGCCGCTGCCTGTCGTGTCTATTATCAGCGAGCCGTCCGCGGTCTTTTCTGCCGATAGTCCGCAGCAGGGCACGTTTTCGTCAAACGGCAAGGTTTTCAAATCATCGACGCGTATCGCGGGAATATCTCCCGCGTACATCGTGTCGCAGGGCACGCCGTTTACGTAGACCTTCGGCTCTCCGCTTTTGTATGTGAGCTTGAGCGAGGTGTCCGCTGTCGGAGGCTTTCTGTCTCCGCTCCGCTTTTTGACGAGCATAATTATATTGTCGTCGCGGTAGGTCTCGTCAAAGCCGAACGCTTTAAGCGCGTCGATGCCGAGATATACTTTTTCGTCCGAGATGTAAGCTTCTGTCTCGTTCCCGTCAACAATAACGTTGAGCGCGCTGTTGGCAGTCGAGTCGGGCGCCGCGCCGGGCGCGGGCATTCCGCTCGAGCCGCCAGAGTGGAAGCCTCCGCCTCCGCCGAATCCGCCTCCGCCGGTGCTGAAACCGCCCGATGTCTTGGCTGTCGCCGTGGGAGACGGCGAGGGCGATGGCGCCTTCGAGGGAGCCGCGGACGCTGTTGGCGCGGTGGTGGGCGCAGGCGTTATCGTGACCGCGGGCGCCGCGCTGTCAAGCGTCAAAAGGCGCTTGCCGTCGTCGTAGCCGCATACCATTCCGTATTTTTCGGGCACGCCCAACTCCTCGACTATGACAGCCATTTTGCCGTCTATGGCGTAGGCGTTGACCGGTTTGCCGTTGAAGATAACCTTTATGTCGGTCTCGTATGTGTATCCGGCGGTGCCGCCGACGGTGCCGCGGATTATCGAGGGCATGTTCTTGGGCGTTTCTCCGGTTTGGTTCACAAACAGGGTGCGTATGCTGTCGTCATAAGCCACGGTAAATCCGTAGTCTTTAAGGTCCTCCATCGCGATCAGCGTTCTGCCCTCAATGCTGAACGAGGCGATGTCGGCGCCGTTGACGCGGGTCAGTATATCGGTGGTGTATATCGTGTCAACGATGTCGCCCACCGCCGCGTGAGCGGGGCATACCGAAATGACGGCGCAGAGCGCCGCTGTGCACAATATATTTCTTATCGCTTTTTTTAGTTTCATAATCCACACTCTCCTAAATATATGAACTGAGAATATTATATCATATTATTTAGACGATTTCAACAGCTGTTTTGTTCCCGATTTACAGGAAAATTTTTACGAAAGTTATTTGCGCATACATCTTGACAAACGCAAAATAATTTCGTATAATAATATCAATAATACGAAAATCATTTTCATATTGTGAATTTAGCCGATAGCTATACCGGAGCCGATCTTATGAAAAGCAAAGAAAAAATAATACTTCACAGCGATATGAATAACTTTTACGCCTCGGTGGAGTGCATGTTAAACCCCGAACTTCGGGATAAGTATGTGGCGGTCTGCGGCAGGCAGAAAGATCGCCACGGCATTGTGCTGGCGAAAAACGAGAAAGCGAAGGCGCTGGGCGTCGCGACAGGCGAGCCCGTGTGGCAGGCTTTGCGCAAGTGCCCGATGCTCGTCACGGTCGACCCGCATTTTGATATTTATATGAAATATTCAAAGCTGGCGCGGGAGATCTATTACAGATACACCGATCTTATCGAGCCGTTCGGCCTCGACGAGTGCTGGCTGGATGTCAGCGGCAGCACGCTGCTGTTCGGTTCGGGCCGCGAGATCGCCGACAGTATCAGACGCGACATAAAGCGCGAGCTGGGCCTCACGGTCTCGGTGGGCGTGTCGTTCAACAAAATTTTTGCCAAGCTGGGCTCCGATATGAAAAAGCCCGACGCGGTGACCTGCATAGACCGCGAAAATTTCCGCGAGAAGATATGGGGGCTTCCGGCGTCAGAGCTGCTGGGCGTGGGACGCGCCACCGCGAAAAAGCTGGCGCGGCACGGCATATACACCATCGGACAGCTGGCCGAGGCCGACCCGGAGCATCTGCGCGGCTGGCTCGGCGTGAACGGCGTCAGGCTGAACGCTTTCGCACGCGGTCAAGGCGGCGTGAGCGTGGCGCCGAGCGGCTACGCGCCGCCGATAAAGTCGATAGGCCACGGAATAACCTGCACCGCGGACCTTGGCACCGACGCGGAGGTGCGCAAGGTGATGTTCGCTCTGTGCCGCGACATTTCGCACAGGCTGCGCAAGCACGGGTTCATGGCGCGGGGCGTGTCGGTCTCGATAAAGGACACCGAGCTCAAGAGCCGCGAGTATCAGCGGATATTCAAAAAGCCCGTCCGCGGCTCGCGCGAGCTGACAGAGAGGGGCTTTGAGCTGTTTTGCGAAAATTATGACCGAAAGATCCAGGTTCGGGCGGTCTCCGTCCGCACCATATATCTGACGGACGAGAACGAGCCCGCACAGGTGGGCATGTTTGACAATATAAACCGTGAACTCAAGCGCGACCGCATAGAGCTTGCGATGGAGAATATCCGCGGAATGTACGGCAAATACGCAATTTCGTACGCGGGCTTGATGGGCGATCTGAAGCTCCCAAACGAAAAGGAGATAAATCCCGTGATGCCAAACACGATGACTGTTTAATTTTAATTTTTATAAAACTCGCTGATATTGTTTTTGTACTCTCTCGGCGTCACACCGTATATCTGCTTGAACGCGCGGTTGAATGTCCTCTGGCTGGAAAATCCCGCGTTCAGGCAGATGTTTGTTATGCTGTCGTTCGTCGAGCGTATCAGTCCCGCGGCGTACTCGGTACGGAGCAGAGCCAGATAGCTGCGGAAATTGATACGTATCCTGTTTGAAAATATATGAGAAATATAATATTTGCTGACGCTGAATTCCTCGGCCAGAGTATCGAGAGAAATGTCCTGCTTGAAATTAAGAGAGATGTATTCTATCATTTTTTCCGCGAGGCTCTCAACAGGTATATGTTTATCTTTATTTATCTTGATTTTTTTCAGAAGCTTTGATATAATTACCAAAGACCAACCGAGTTTTTCGGAAAACGAGGTGCAGTCGGCGATCCCCTCAAAGGCGCAGGCCGTTTCCTTGTCCACTTCCGTAATAAGGGGAGACTCGGGCCGCGAGTTGGAAATATCGGGAAAAATGTTTCCGAATATCCTCGGGTGGCAGATCACCAGCACCCCGTCGGCGGGGCGCAGATTATCGCGGTAGTAGTGGTGCACGATGTCGGGAAAGATTATCGCGGCCTGCCCGGCTTTGACCTCGTATTTTTTGCCGTCGATATTCACGTGCTGGCCGCCCTCAAAAACATACACGATCTCGATGTGCTTGTGCAGATGGGCGTGGAACCTGATCTCGCGGTAGTTGTGGATCACGTTAAGGTCCGACGGCTGGATTTCATAAAAGGGCACCATAAAAATTACCTCCCGAAAACAGCAAATTTTGGCTTGTATTTTGATTTTACCGACTATCATTATAGCGCATTATAAGTTAAAATACAAGAATAAAAATTTTAACAATATATTAATTAACAATATATTAATTTGAACAATAACCGTTACAATATCGAAAGGCGGAAAGAATATGGCAAAGAGCAAAAAAATACCCGCGTATCTTGACGAGAGCTTATCATTTGAGGAGCGCGCGGCTGACTTAGTTTCGCGTATGACCCTTGAGGAAAAGGCGGCGCAGCTTAAAAACGAGGCGGCGGCTATCCCGCGGCTGGGGGTCTCGGCCTATAACTACTGGCGCGAGGCGCTGCATGGCGTGGCTCGGCAGGGCAAGGCCACCAGCTTTCCCACAAGCCTCTCCATGTCAAACACATGGAACCTTGATTTGGTGCGCCGAGCGGCAGAGATAACCTCGACTGAGGCTCGCGGCAAAAATTCGCGCACCGATCTCTCGTACTGGAGCCCGACCGTCAACATGGCGCGGGATCCGCGCTGGGGCAGAAATGAGGAGACCTACGGCGAGGACCCGTATCTCAGCGGAAGGCTGGGGAGCGAGTTTGTCAAGGGAATGCAGGGTGATGACAAAAAGTATCTAAAAACAATTGCGACGGTCAAGCATTTTGTCGCCAACAACGTGGAAAAGGAACGCCGCGTGGGAACCTCGGTCATGAGTGAGCGGACCCTGCGCGACTACTACGCCCGCGTGTTTCAAAACATAGTTGAAAACGCGGCTCCGGCTTCGGCCATGAGCTCATACAACGCGACCACGATATACCGCGGCGGCGAGCTGCTCTATGACTACGTTCCCGCCACGGCGAATCCGTATATTTTAAAAGACCTGCTGCGCCGCACCTGGGGTTTTAAGGGTTATGTCACGGGCGACTGCGGCGCGTTCGGCGACCTTAATAACACCGCGGCCTACAAAACCGTGCTGTTTCCCGATAAAGACATAAACAACGTGCCGCAGTCGGCGGCGACGGTTAAAGGCTTTCTGAGCGGAGCCGACACCGACTGCGGATACTCGGCCTCGGCCGGCAGCGTGCTTGAGGCGGTAAAAAACGGCAGCATAACCGAGGACGAGCTGAATATAAATATATACAATTTGTTTCTTCAAAGGATGCGCACAGGCGAGTTTGATAAAAATCCGCCCTACAGAGAAATAACCGCGGACGTGCTGGAGACGCCCGAGCATACGACAGTCGCCGAGGAGGCAGCCGAGCAGTCGTGGGTGCTGCTGAAAAACGACGGCATACTGCCGCTTAAAAATATAAAGAGCGCGGCGCTGGTCGGCGCTTTGGCGGACGAGATCGTTCTGGGCGACTATTCGGGCTCGCCCGAGCACACCGTCACGCCTCTTGAGGGGATATCGGCGGAGCTTAAAAAAGCCTGCCCCGGCGCCGAGCTCAAATATTTGGGAGGCGCCACCGACGACACGCCGCTGATGAACATACGGAGCATGAGGCTTTTGCTGAAAAACGGCGGAACCAGAGAAGTTGATCTCAGCGCGGCGAAAGCCGAGGGCATGGAGAGCGCGGGGGCCGGATTTTTCGGAGTGACCCGAAAGGGCGCGGCGCTTATCCCGAATGTTGATTTCAGAGATGTCGTTTCGGTCGAGGCCGATATCGAGCCGCTTGCGGGAGGCAGAGCCAAGCTATACTACGGCTTCGGCGGCCCACAGGTGGCGGAGCTTAAAGCCTCCGACCCCAAGGGCGGCTATACCGGAGAGGCGGGAGGCTACTGCGAGAACGCAGACCTTTATATCGAGTTTGAGGCCGAGGCGGGCATGTTCTCGGTGGATAAATACCGAAAAGAGCTCGACGAGGCGGACGTCATAATCGCCTACGCGGGCACGACGCTCTCCGACTCGGCGGAGTTCAACGACCGAGGCAGTATCGCGCTGCCCGAGAGCCAGGCACACGTCCGCGCGCTCACCGAGGCGTATCCCGAAAAGACGGTGGTCGCGCTGCAGACGGTGGGACAGATAGACGGCGAGCCGTTTGAAAAAGGCGCGAGAGCGATACTCTGGACCTCGTACAACGGCCAGACCCAGGGCGCTGCTGTCGGACGCGTGCTGTGCGGCGCGGTCAATCCCTCGGGCAAGCTGACGACCACATGGTATAAAAACTCCGACCTTGAAAAAATGCCGGTAGGCGTCGAGGGAACCGTGGGCGAGGACGGCATTACCCGATACTATAACAATTACGAAATAAAGGCGGACGATAAAAAAGACTTCCCCGGCAGGACATACAGGTATTATAAAAACACACCTGTCTATCCTTTCGGGTTCGGACTGAGCTATTCGGAATTTGAATATAAAAATCTGAGGCTTTCAAGCTCCGCGGCAAACGCCGACGGCGAGATCGAGGCTCTTGTCGACGTCACAAACATCGGCGGCGTTTTCGGCATGGAGACCGTGCAGTTCTACGCGGGACTCCCGAATGTCGAGGGACTGCCGAAAATCTGCCTTGTCGGATTTGAAAAGCTCGGCTTAAAGCCCGGGGAGACCAAAACCGCCGCGGCGAAGATAAGCGTGCGCGAACTGAGATTTTTTGACGAGGCGGCGCAAAAGACCGTGGTTCATCTTGGAGAATACAAAATATACGCGGCGAAAAATTCGGCCGATTTGGGCCTTTCGGCGGAATTTGAGATCACGAGCGGCATAACTCCTGCGCTCAAAACCGTTGCGGCGCTGCCGAGCGGCGTGATAGTCCGCGGACTGGTGAGCGGAGATATAATCGAGACGGTCACAAGCGTTCGCGCGGAGCTCTCCGCGGCGCTGACCGACGAGAGCTTTATTGGGCTAAACGAAACCAATACAAAATACAAAAGCGATAACGATGAGATCGCGCGGGCGGAGGCGGACGGAACAGTCCTGCCCGGGCCCTGCGGCGGCGTCACGATGATCACCGCGGAGGTCACATTCGGCGGCGAGACAAAGAGCGCGCGGTTCCCGATCGTGAATATCCCCGAGATCAAGGCGGACGAAAAAAGCAAAGCCGAGGCCGAGGCAAAGCTGAAAGCCGCTCGGAGCGGACTGCGCGCGGAGGCGTATTCGGAAAATAACATAAGGCTGCTTGATGAAGTATACGCAAAGGGCGCGGCCCAAATTAAAGGCGCGGTCAAGCTTGACGAGTTAAAAACAGCGATTGATGAAACGCTGCGCGATCTTGAAAACGTTGAGCCCGACAGACTTGAAATTAGCCTCACGGTCGAGGCGGTCGGCGCCGAAAACGGAGTTATCGAAAAGCGCGGAGAATACGCGCTTATCGCCAAAGACGCCGCGGGAGCCCGGATCGGCGCCGCGTGGAGCTTGGAGGATCTGAGCGGCTCGAACCGAAGAACCGCCAAGCTTAAAGGAAATTCTTTGATCGTGTCGGGCTGCGGACTTGTGAGAGTCCGCGCGGTCGATATTGAAAATCTGCGCCGCGGCGAAAGTCTTATATACATAAATCTGCCGATCGAGGCCGAGACTGCCGATAACGGGGGCGGCGCCGACCTGACGGCCAAAGACGGCGGAACGGAAAGCGGAGGATACGCCGCGAATACCGGAGCGCGCGTTTTGAAATACTGCGGCCTGAAAATCGAGAATTTGAAAAGGGTTTGTCTGAGGTATCGTCTCGGCGGCCCCGCGGCCGCAGTTCGGCTTATGTCGGGCGGCGCGGTGATCGCCGAGGGCATAGCGGAGCCGACCGAGAATTGGAGCGAGATCACGCTCAAGGCGGACCCCGCGGCGATACGCAAATGCGGAGCCGATTTTAACGGCCTTGCGGATATCAAGCTTGCGGCGGGCGGAGCCGATATTGACAAATTTAAAATGATATACGAAAAGACGGATTCAGGCGCTCCGTACAAGATCGCCGCGGTAGAGTGCGGCGCCGGCGGCAAAGCTGCCGCTTATGTGAACTATGTCGGCGTCGGAGAGCCGAGGCCCGACACGCTGCGCTGCGGAGAAAAAAACGCGGCGGTTTGTGGCGGCGGTATATACGAGATCGAAACCGGCGCGAAAGAGGGGGAGGAGATCACTCTCTGCCTTTGCGGAGCCGAGACAAGGCTCAGGTATTCCGCGCCTAAAGCTTTGCGCCGCGTGGTTTACTCCGCGAGCGACCCGGCCTACGCTGCGCTGTTCGACAAAAGCGGCGCGGTCAAGCTGCCCGAGATCAACGGTCTCACGGGCTACGGGCCGCTGAAATACCACACCTGCACCGAGTATGATTTTGATACCGGCGGAGAAAAGCTCAAATTTACCCGCGACTGGCAGGGTGGAGAAGGCAGCGAGGACAGGGCGTGCCTGTTTTTCACTCCCGAGGCGCCCTGCCGCGTGACGGTCATATTCGACGGCGGCGAGGACAGAGAGCAGTATATAGTCCAAAACGGCGTGCGTCTGGCGTCGGGGCTCTCGCGCCCCGGGCATAAAACGGTCGTATCGACCGAGACCGCCGACACTTCGGCTCCGATTTACACCTACGGCGGAGGCGCAAACAAGAGCCTGTATGCCGTGATCGTGGACTACCGCGGCGGAGCGGAGCCGGAGCAAAAGACTGTACAAAGTCTCGGCGCGGATATAGGCTTCGCGAGGCTTGACAAAAGCGAAAACGGCGATGATAAAATATATCTCAGCGACACGGGCAGACAGTGGAGCGAGGTCGATCTGAGCGTCCTCGGCTTTGACAAGCCGCCTAAGATCTGCGGCATAGCGGCATACAAAGACAGGCTGTACGCGGGCTGCGGCGGCGGAGAGGTGATAGTCATTACCGACTGCCCCAAGTGCCGAAAGCGCAAAAAGGTCTGCGATTTTGACATAAAGAGTATAGATATTACGGACGGTATTATGACCCTGCGCGGAGACGGCGCGGACGAGAGAAAAGAGATCTCAATGACCGCCATGGGCGCCGATCAGATAAGCATAGATGAGGCGCGGGCCCTGATCGCGGGCGGCGCCGCCGCGATAGACGTGCGCGAGCGCGAGGTGTTCAAAGCCGAGCCCACGAGGATAGAAGGCGCGGTCAACGTGCCCCTTAATGAGCTCCAAAAGATATCGACCTACGGCCGCGGCACCAAGATCGTGTTCTGCTGCAGCAGGGGAATTTGGTCCGCCGAGGCGGTGCTGCGCGCCAAGGAAATGGGATTTGAAAACGTTTACTATTTGGTTTAATAAATTGGAGATGATACAATGAAAAATGTGACATTGGGAAAAACGGGCATAACCGTCCCTCAAAACGCGTTCGGCGCGCTGCCGATACAGAGAGCCGACAAGGATACGGCGGTGAAAATTCTGCGCAAAGCCTACGAGGGCGGAATGAACTTTTTCGACACCGCCCGAGCCTACAGCGACAGCGAGGAAAAACTGGGCATGGCTTTTGGCGGCATGGGCGTGCGCGATAAGATGTATATCGCAACCAAAACAATGGCTCACACGCCCGAGGAGTTTTGGGAGCAGCTCGACACCTCGCTTAAACTGCTAAAAACCGACTATATCGACATATACCAGCTCCATTGCGCCGACAAGTGCTACGCGCCCGGAGACGGCACGGGCATGTATGAATGTATGTTCAAGGCGAAAGAGCAGGGCAAGATCAGGCATATCGGCATAACGGCGCACAAGATCCGGGTGGCCTTTGACATAGCCGAATCGGGGCTCTATGAGACGCTTCAATATCCGTTCAGCTACCTTTCATCCGAGCGTGAGATCGAGCTGGTGAAGCTTTGCGAGAAAAACGGCGTGGGATTTATCGCCATGAAAGGGCTGTCGGGCGGACTGATAACGCGCTCCGAGGCGGCGATGGCGTTTATCTCGCAGTTTGACAACGTGCTCCCCATCTGGGGCATCCAACGCGAGAGCGAGCTTGACGAGTGGCTCGCCTATTTTGAAAACACGCCAAAAATGACCGGCGAGATAAGGGAATATATCGAGAGCGAAAAAAAGGAGCTCAGCGGCGAGTTTTGCCGCGGCTGCGGCTATTGTATGCCCTGCCCCGCGGGCATTTTGATAAACAACTGCGCCAGAATGTCGCTGATGCTGCGGCGTGCTCCCTCCAAGGCGTGGCTGACAGAGGCGATGCAGGCCGAGATGAAAAAGATTGAGAACTGCTTAAACTGCGGACAGTGCAAATCAAAATGCCCATATGAGCTCAACACGCCCGAGCTTCTGAAGAAAAACTACGAGGACTACAAAAAAGTCCTCGCAGGAGAGGTCGAAGTTTAAACCGGGATCGGAGATACATATGAAAATAATTAAATGCGAATCAAAGCACCTCGACGCGGCGGCGGAATTTTATGATATGGTGACCGCGTATCTCGCAGAGCATATAAATTATCCCAAGTGGACGCCCGGCGATTATCCGGGCCGCGCAAGCGCGGAGGCAGCCATAGCCGAGGGCAGCCTGCACGCCTGCGTCGAGGACGGAAATATCCTCGGCCTGTTCGTGATCTGCGAGGATCCGCAGGGCGACTACTCGGTCGGCGAATGGAGCGCGGACCTTATGCCCGACCGGGTGCTGACCGTGCACGCCCTCGCCTCCGACCCGCGGCTCTACCGCAAAGGCATAGGCAGGGCCATGGTAGAGGAGTGCGTGAAGATCGCGAGAGAGAGCGGCAAAAAGGCGCTGCGCCTCGACGTGGTGCCCACAAACGCGCCTGCGATGAGGCTGTATGAGTCGATGGGCTTTAAATACGCGGGCACCAAGGATTTAAAGCGCGGGATCCCCGAGATACCCGAGTTTTGCCTGTACGAGCTGAATTTATAACAAAAAAATGACCGCTTTGGGGAAAGCGGTCCAAAAAATTAAAAGGGAGGGAGTTATGTTTTAACTCTGTAACAATGACTTGCTACGATAACTATTATACCCCCTTTTTTCGAAAATGGGTTAAGAAAATGTGAAAAAGTGTTGAACAAATTGTTAACATTGTCGTTTTTCTTTAAATTTAAGCCCAATTCGGGCGCCGTTAGAGATTATTTTATAACCAAACAGAACGATAAATCGGGATTTGAATTCGTCAAATACAAGGGAAAATTGCAGAAAGTGCAGAAAAGAAAATGAAATTATTATTTATGATTGGAAATGCCGCTGTGGGCAAAATGACTGTCGGCCAAGAGTTGGCGAAAATAACCGGACTGAGATTGTTTCACAATCATATGACCATTGAACCGGTCATTAAAATTTTTGGACAGTATAACGGCGCAGCGATAAGCAGGCTTCGTCAGGTTGTGTTTGAGGAGTTTGCCAAGACGGATAATTATGGGATGATTTTCACCTATATGTGGGCTTTTGACCAGCAGTCTGACTGGGATTATGTGGAGTATGTAAAAAATATTTTTATGCCATACGATACGGAGTTCTACTATGTAGAGCTTGTTGTCTCCCGTGAAGTTCGCTTAAAGAGAAACGCAACGGATAATCGCCTTCAAAATAAAGTGTCAAAAAGAAATGTTCCGGTGTCCAACCAAAGACTGATAGATGATGATAAAAAATATCGCCTTGAGAGTATGGACGGGGAAATTCCATTTGAAAATTACATGAAGATTGACAACACAAACCTTGCGCCTGGTGTCGTTGCGCAGATGATAAAAAATCAATTTGATCTTTGATTCAAATAGCGGATTTTCTGAGTACAAACTATAAGTTTGTGCGAGGGGTGTATTTCGTCTCGTAAGGGCAAAAGCAAGGGAAAACACATGGGATTTGAACTTTTAACAAGCGACACGCCTTGAAATGACAGGGCTTTCAGAGGACGGCTAAGATAAATCAGGATTTGTTAATTCGGCCGGTTTGCTTGTCAGTGTAGATAACCTGCCCCGCGCGCAATTGGGCGGGCAAATTATTTTTAAAAATGATTGACAATACCCTATTAAATAGGGTATAATAGTATTGAAATAAGGTGATACTATTTGAAAAGAAAATTTGTGATGATGCCTGTTTTTGATAAACAGTGGCGAGGCATGGGGCTTGATGACAGTGATTTACAGAGTTTGCAATCCGAATTGTTAAGCAACCCGCAAATTGGCAAGGTTATCAAGGGCACAGGGAAATTGCGAAAAATGAGATTTGCGCTGCCGAACAAAGGGAAAAGCGGTTCAAGCCGCGTACTATATGTTGATTTTGTTTTGGCGGAAACGATTTATTTAATTTTCGCGTATCCTAAAAACGAAAAAGATGATTTGACCGATGAGGAACGAAACAACATTAAAATGATGATCGACAAGTTGGAGCAAAGCTTATAACGGGAGGTGTTTTTTGTGAAAGTTTATGACGGAATTATGCAGGGCTTGGAAGAAGCGATCGCATATAACGAGGGAAAAATCAAAGCAAGAACGAACACGATGTCCGTTGAACCCGTTCCCGATTTTGCGGCGGCTGAAATTAAAAGCATACGAAACGAGCTCGGTATGACGCAGGTTTTGTTTGCCGGATTTATGGGAGTATCCCCCAAAACGGTTGAGGCGTGGGAAGCCGGACGAAATATGCCTGACGGACCGGCAAGGCGGATCCTCGCAATGCTGAAAGTTGACCCGGCGCTTCCGCAAAGATTCAACATAGTTGCAAAATGAATGATGTTATTATTTTATAACCAAACAGAGTGAAAATCGGGATTTGAATTCGTCAAAATCTTAGATTGTTACTACCCGCTACAGAGTGATATTATAATCCCCCAAAAGCCTTGAAACGAAAGGATTTATCGCGGTTTACTCACCTTGTTCCCTTACATGGTTTCACACAAATTTGCCTTTGAACTGCATCCGATAAGGGCAAATACAGGGGAAAATTGCAGAAAGGGCAGAAAAGAAAATGAAATTATTATTTATGATTGGAAATGCCGCTGTGGGCAAAATGACTGTCGGCCAAGAGTTGGCGAAAATAACCGGACTGAGATTGTTTCACAATCATATGACCATTGAACCGGTCATTAAAATTTTTGGACAGTATAACGGCGCAGCGATAAGCAGGCTTCGTCAGGTTGTGTTTGAGGAGTTTGCCAAGACGGATAATTATGGGATGATTTTCACCTATATGTGGGCTTTTGACCAGCAGTCTGACTGGGATTATGTGGAGTATGTAAAAAATATTTTTATGCCATACGATACGGAGTTCTACTATGTAGAGCTTGTTGTCTCCCGTGAAGTTCGCTTAAAGAGAAACGCAACGGATAATCGCCTTCAAAATAAAGTGTCAAAAAGAAATGTTCCGGTGTCCAACCAAAGACTGATAGATGATGATAAAAAATATCGCCTTGAGAGTATGGACGGGGAAATTCCATTTGAAAATTACATGAAGATCGACAACACAAACCTTGCGCCTGATGTTGTTGCGCGGATGATAAAAAATCAATTTGATCTTTGATTCAAATAGCGGATTTTGAGAGGTGAAAAAATAATGAGAAAAGTAATCGGTGTTATGCCGCTTTATGACGATGAAAAAAAGAGCTACTGGATGCTGCCGGGATACATGAAAATGTTGGAGGAGGAAAACGCTATACCATTAATGCTGCCTCTTACTTCTAAAACAAAGGAGTTAGATTATTTCCTTGAAATATGCGGCGGATTTCTGCTGACTGGCGGTCATGATGTGTCTCCGGTCATTTATCATGCCGAGCGCAAACCGTGGTGTGGCTCATGTTGCAAATTACGGGATGAAATGGAGCGATATATCTTAACGAGCGCAGTAGAAATGGATAAATCTGTATTAGGCATTTGTCGAGGTATTCAATTTATGAATTCCCTCTATGGTGGGACTTTATACCAAGATTTAGCAACAGAGAACAGCAGTTGTGTCAACCATCACATGAAGCCGCCGTACAACAGGACGGCACATCAAGTCACAATACTAACTGATACGCCCCTCTATGATATTTTGGGCAAGGAGCAAATGGGAGTAAACAGCTATCATCACCAAGCGATCAGAAAACTGTCGCCTGCTTTTAAGAAGATGGCAATATCAGAAGACGGCTTAATTGAAAGTATATATATGCCGTCTTATAAGTTTATAGTGGGAGTTCAATGGCATCCTGAATTTTCCTATTATGTTGATGAAGACAGTAAAAAGCTGATAAATGCTTTCGTAGATTCAATTTAGCAACTTTCCGTTTGTAAAGGAGGTTTTTGAGCAATGATTATTAACTTTAATGAGATTCCGGAAAGGAATGCTCATGTACGGTAAGGAAGCAAGCAACCGAAAACAAGAGATAGACCGCCAGCACTACACTATTCCGAACCA
>CANRHV010000034.1 GCA_947630505.1 uncultured Monoglobus sp.
CCTATCCGACACAATGGCCAAGTGCCGGATAGGAACGGCAAAATTTTTTACACTTCTATTACTTCTTTATCGCACATAAGCAAAAGTGCCGGGAATGAACGGCGGCACCGGAGAGATGAGCACCAAAATGTATATGGACGAACAGGGAAAGATTATTTCATGCCGTATTCATCCGGGCGGTTCCATTGGTTTGCACACTCAGTCATCCGGCGACGACATCAATTATATTCTGTCCGGCACGGGCAAGGCAATTTGTGATGGTGTAGAAGAAAACCTTGTTGCCGGTGTCTGTCATATTTGTAAAAAAGGTTCACAACACAGTATCATCAATATCGGCGAGAATGATTTAGTTATGCTCACGGTTGTCGCAGAACGATAAACTCCGTTTTTTAAAATTAAAAAGCCCAAGCCCGGTTCCGCACGCCGCGCCCGGGCAGGTTCGCTCCAACGGGTTAGGGGACTTCGTCCCCTAAAACTCCCGAAAATTCGCGTTCGTGCGAAAGCGAACAGGCGCAGAGATCGGCGACGAGACGGAACCTGGACCGGCGCTTATTTATTGCAAAAATCTTTTGCGAAAACAGCTTGTCAAAAGACTTGCAAAAAGTTTCAAAATGATGTATAATAACAATGTCGGAGCATCCGACAGGAAAAGGTACTGCCGAAAACAGTGTTAAACACCGGGCGGTTATGCCACCGAAAACTTCCGAAACACTATGTCAAGGAAGGAGGTGGTTGTTATGCTGAAATACATAATTAGAATTTTAATTTTAACAATCGTATTTTTGCTGACACTTACGCAAAAAGTAAGATAGCCCCCACCTACCAAGTTTGGGCTATCTTAAAATGATATTCTATCCTTGGCATAACCGTTTTAGGCTTTGCCTTTTCCTTTATTCATATTATACTGCTGCTTTAGTAATTTGTCAACTGTTTTTTCCGGATTTCTTTCCCACAATGACAAAGAAACGGCTTGAACAACATATCAGATCGTGATATAATATGAAACATTCAAATCGGGATTTGTTGAGGGGAATCGTATGGATGGTGAACATAGGAAAATAGAATAATTGATGGTTAACTTGGTGTTTGCGTAAAGGAGTGGATATAATATTATGTATTATTATCATATGACGGCGTTAAACAATCTTTATTCTATTGCGGCACGGGGATTGATACCTAAAAATGAAACTAACGGCAAACTGATCGGGGAAGAAAAAATTAAGGTATTTTTCTCTGAGGGATTTGAGGGCGCGATAGCTCTATATGCGGATTTTGATATTGTATTCCGTAAAATACGAAAAGAACAGATGAATGTAGCGGATGAGTCCGTAAAAAAGAAAGTTTTAAAATCGAACGATCTATCCGATTTTTTGGGTGAGGGAGTTTATTTGCGGTTTGACGGAACGGGAATCAAGAATGAAAGAAATTTTGAAAACGGCTGTACCGATATGACGATCATGCCCGAAAAATTAAGCGTATGCGTCCTGCGAAACGAACATGATAATTCGATTATATTCTCAAGATTTGAAATAATTAAATACATGATGGCGAAAACTAAGCCCGAGAAGATAAAATACTATGGGGCAAGCTATAAAAACTCGCCCGATTTTTCAGAAGCAACAAGACGAATACAGGAAAAAGTGAAAAACTATTATAAAGACCATCAAACGGAGATCGCGCAATATGATAATCGCGGTTTCATATTGGATTTTATTGACTTAAAAGACTTCGTTGATAAATTTTTATAAAACAATAATTCGGATCCTCATTTGACAGGCAAAAATTTGAATACCGCGATCTAAAGTAGTCGAAAGGCTGCTCTTTTTTGCGCCCTAAGGATAGGCGAATTTATAAAAATTTTATATAATGTTTATTTTTATTTTAGGTTTGCGCGCTATCATCGAATTATTTCAAGACTGAAAGGGGATATATTATGAATGAGATCGTAAGAACAAGCGGGCTAACCAAGCGCTACAGAGGCGCGGCGGCTGTAAACAATCTTAATATGAGCGTTAAGGAAGGGCGGATATACGGCTTTCTCGGCCCGAACGGCGCGGGCAAAACCACCACGTTGAAGATGCTGCTCGGCCTTGTCCGCCCGACGGCGGGAGAGATCGAGATAACGGGTCGGCGCGTGTGCGCCAAAAACAGGATCGAAATTCTCCGAAATATCGGCTCGCTTATCGAGTCGCCGTCGTTTTACGGGCACCTTACGGCCGAGGAAAATCTCAGGATATTGCAAACGCTTTTGGATGTTCCGAGGCGCAATATCGACAGAGTTCTGCAAATCGTGCGGCTCGACGGTCAGCGGGGAAAGAAAGCCTCGGCCTACTCGCTGGGGATGAAACAGAGGCTCGGGCTCGCGGGTGCGCTGCTGGCGTTCCCGAAACTTTTAATACTCGACGAGCCCACAAACGGGCTTGACCCGTCGGGTATACAGGAAATGCGCGAGCTGATAAAATCGCTGCCGCGGCAGTACGGCATGACGGTGATAGTGTCGAGCCACCTGCTCTCGGAGATCGACCAAACGGCGGAGGACGTGGGCATTATCGCGAACGGCAGAATGATGTACCAGGGCGCCCTTGACGATCTGCACCGCGTTGACGAGACAAAGTCTCTGGAGGAAATATTCCTCGATCTCACGGGAAAGGAGCGGAGCTTATGATAAAGCTTTTAAAGTGCGAATACATGAAGACCCGCCGCAGATACGTGTTTTTGACGGCGCTCGTTATAACCGCGGCGATGCTCTTGTGGATTTACCCGCGGCACCAAGGCGCCGACCTATTGCGCCTCGGCTGGATGGCGAATCTGTATGAGCTTCCGCTAATCAATTCGATTTTTATGCCTCTGCTCTCGATAATCGTCTCGTCTCGCCTGTGCGATATCGAGCACAAGGGTTCAATGCTCAAGCAGCTTGCGGTCACAAAAAGGCGCGGGCAAATCTACGACGCGAAATTTTTATACGGGCTTGCGATAATGCTGTTCTGCGTGGTTTTAAGCTGGGGAACGACGATAGCCTTCGGCTATATCGCGGGCTTTGACGGCGATGTGCCGATAAATCTGTATCTTTTGTATCTGCTGCTTACGGCCGTGCCGACTGTCGCTGTGTATATTTTTCAACACGCGCTGTCGCTCTGCTTTAAAAATCAGGCGGTCACATTCTTTTCCGGAGCGATAGGCACGTTTTTTGGGACATTTTCAATGTTCCTGCCGCAGCTCCCCTGGCTCCGCAGGGCGCTCATCTGGGGCGGCTACGGCGCGCTGAGCTTTGTGGGGCTGTTTGACTGGACAAAGGAGGATCGCTACAAATTCGCGCACTTCGACGTCATGGGCGTTGATTGGAAATACTTTATCGCGCTGATATTTGCGTGCGTCGCGATGTATGTGATCGGGCGGAAAATATTCAAAAGAAAGGAGCTGTGAGTTATGATAATGAAATTATTGAAAGCCGAGCGAATGAAGCTAAAGCGCTCGCCCGTGTGGCTCGCGTTTTTGTTGATGCCGATAGTTCCGGCGGCTTTGGGCACGGCGAACTATGTTTACAACCAAGGCATACTGTCAAAGGAATGGCTGAGCCTGTGGACGCAGCACACGTTGTTTACCGACTACTTTTTTCTGCCCCTGATACTGGGAATTTACTGCGCGTACATAATGCGCCTCGAGCACGCGAACAACAACCTGAACAAGGTGTTCACCGTGCCCGCCCGCCGCTCGTCGGTGTTTTTCGCGAAATTGATAACCGCCGCCGTGATGCTGCTTTTCAGCATGATTTGGATATGCGCGCTGTTTGTGATATGCGGATATATCGCGGGGCTTAAAGATCCGCCGTGGCTCACCGTTGCGCAGTGGTGCTTGTTCGGCACGCTCGGAGGCATGGTAACCGTCTCGATACAGATCCTGATCTCGATGAATATAAAAAGCTTCGCGCTGCCCGTGGGAATATCATTCGCGGGCGGGCTCTCGGGGCTTGCGTTTCTGGCTAAGGGCTTCGGGCACCTGTGGCCCTACTCGCTGATGTCCTACGGCATGAACGCCAACGCGCCGCAAAAAATCGCCGAAAGCGGCGGCTACGCGCAGTTTACTGTCATATGCGCCGCATATATCGCGATCTTCGCGATTATTGGCGCCGTTATAGCGTCGCGCCGCGATGTTTAAACTAAAATAAACTTTTTTGTATTTTTGAATATTGTATTGCAATCGGCAACACAATATGATATAATAAAAGACAGAAAGGCAGGTGCTTATTATGGCAACAAAAAGCGCGAATGTGACGGCTCGCGTACAGCCCGAGATCAAGCGGCAGGCAGAGGCGGTTTTAAGCAGGATAGGACTGCCCGTTTCGGTTCTGATCGACACGTTATACAGACAAATCATTATGACCGGCGGTGTTCCCTATTCCCTCACCGTGCCGAAACCGCTTGCGAGAGACAGTTTGACCGACGGGCAGTTTAACGCGATGATGGAAAAAGGATACGATCAGGCAAAGTCCGGCGATGGCCTGCCCGTCGACGAAGCCTTTGCCCAAATACCGCGGAACAATAAATCCGAATATGAAAGCGAGGTGGAGAATAATGGCGTCGAGTAAAGAATATTTAAATTATGTCTTGGAGCAGCTTAGCGGTTTGGAAGAGATCACTTACAGACCGATGATGGGCGAGTTTATTATTTATTACCGAGGCAGGATCGTCGGAGGCATATATGACGACAGACTGTTTGTAAAGCCGGTAAATTCGGCAAAAGAATATATGCCTTCCGCCGTTTATGAATCGCCCTATGAGGGCGCAAAGGAAATGCTTTTGGTGAGCGATATAGAAGATAAAGAATATTTGTCGGGCTTGTTTAAGGCTATGTATGACGAGCTGCCGAAGCCCAAAGCAAAAAAGAAATAAACAAAAAATCCGACGCCATAGGAGGGTGACATCTTATTCTTTTCGGCAGGGGACTTTCGGCAAACATCTCTCTATATCGTCAATATGCTCCATTACGCTGTGTGCTGCTTTACAAATAAATTTATCCGTCTTAATAAGCTCCAGATATTCTTCATAAGTCAGCCACATATAGTCGATTGTTTCACCCTCCTGAAGTATAATTTTTTCATTGCCGTCAACAAGTACCACAAAGCATTTATAGATACTCGGTTTTTGAATTTCTGTGTATGCAAAGCGAAGCCGCGATTCCTCGGTGGTAATACCGGTTTCTTCACGAAGTTCGCGAATTGCTGCCTGTACAGGCGTTTCACCCTTTAGGGCGGAGCCGCCTTGATTTTCCCAAAGCAGAGCCCATGATTTGTTTTTCGCGCGTTTCGTGACAAGAATCTTGCCCGTTTTTGAAAAAACATAATTCTCAACCACGAGATGATACGCATTTTCGGGAATAGGCTCGCCACGGTAAAGGTCAAAGCCTAATTTGTTTTCATTTTTGCCATATGCGTCCCAGATTTCCATAATGCTGCCTTTTTCGTTAACTCCATGATTTTCTCTTTCCATTTACTGCTCTCCTTAAATATGATGTTCCATTTCGTATTTCCACACCGTCATACCGAGTGATTTATAAAAATCAATTGCCGTTTGTTAAAATCGTTTATACCAGTTTTTCAAAAACGTAAGCGTCATATTTGCAGCCGTTTTCGGCATTAAATATATTATTTTTAATAATTTTATATCCGCACTTATTATACAGAGAAACGGCTTTTTTATTGTCTATGGTAGTCTGTATTCCGACCAAATCAAATCCGTTATTTTTTATGAAATCTTCCGCAAATTTAACCGCCGATGTGCCGATACCTTGATTTTGATAATCGTTGCTGATAACAAGCATTGAAAGCCATGCCTTATTTTTGCCGCTTAGTCCGTTGACTTTTAGCCAGCCGACACGTTGATTGTCATACCAAATAATAAAGTGTTTTTCATCTTCATCATTGACCCAATGCTTTTCATATACACCCATTAACTCTTTATAGGAAATAGGTTCTGAATGTAATGACGCAGTGATACTTGGTGTGCTGAGCAATTCCGCGAGGAATAATATGTCCGTTGCATATATATTGTGAAATTCAATTTTACTCATATAATTCTCCTTATCCTTTTATGCGTTATATGCTCTATTGTTATTATAGCATAAATTTTTGGTTAAATCAATAATTTATTTAAGTGAAATGATGTGTAAGAACTATCTAATAGACTTCGCCAAGTCTAAAACTGCCATTGTAAGTTTAATACGATTTTTAATCCAAATATGCAGACAACACGCTGTAGATTACGATTTCTTTGATAACTGCTCATCGTATTCGAGCTATGAACTAAAAAATTTTCGATAAATTTCTTTGTTTTTACGCAGTTATACTATGTTTTGAGGGGTCTTTGAATAAAGATATTAAATAGCAAAAGAGCGTATCATTTTTGCTGATATGTTCTTTCACAATCCCGTTTCGACAGCCTGTCATAAAATTATTGATTATACTGTCTTATGTCACGCCAACGCAGGCGTCGGAATTTTTTTACTTCTTTTTCGTTTTGGGCTTTGGCAACTCGTCATACATAGCCTTTTAATACATATATATGTCCACATTTATAAGATATTTAGAGTGCTGAAACCCGCATAAACACTTACTTTTTTTAATGGCAAAAACGTCAAAATCAACATACCCCTTATGTTTATATTCCTACCCTCAAAATTGCGGTTAAAACTTTCTACACTCCAAAATCACTCGTCCTCAATCACCTCTGCCGGCAAAATCGAATCTCAACCCGTTTCCTTTTTATACGCATACCCAAAGTTAATCGGCGGCGAGGTAACAGATATATACACAAATTCCGAATCGGAGCTATTATACAATCCATGCACATCGCCGTCCGCGAAGCGAACAGCGTTGCCCGCGTCAAAGTTCATTGTTTTATCATCCGCCAGTAAAAGCTGCCCTGTTCCTTTCAGCGCGTACCATATCTGTTCGGACGAGGCGTGCGAGTGGCGCGGCTGTATTTCACCCGGTGCCAAATGAACCTCGGTAATTGTCACGCGTGTGCTTGCGGAGTTTTCGTCATTCAATATTTGCCGCGAAACTACTCCGGGATTCGACAATGATTTAATTGTATTTTTTGCTATAAATTCCATTTTTCTATTCCTCCGTTAATTTCACATATTTCTCGTCAATTACCTTTATATCCGCCTCGCCGTAAGTCCTGCTCCACGCGATGTCGGTTTTAATCAGCCGGAAAAAACTGAAAATGCAGTTTGATTATGGTTGTCCTATGTTCGTTTATATTGAAGATAGTAAAATTGTAGGATATTTTTAATATCCCTACACTCTTATAACGAAGATTTTTATATGATTTTATATTTCTTTTATCGGTACCCAAATCTCATAGTACCTCTCTTCTTTTCGAACTCTGTCGATACCGAACATATGATATATTTCGATTTCCACATCGCCGTTTTGAACATATCCGGAGTCGGGCATCCAAGAATTAAAGATCAAGTCGCGCAGCGCGGGCAGCTCGTTACCCGCATATCCGCCTTTTTTGGTCGTAAAAGCCGCATATTTACCCGCCGGGATAACGTACTTCTCAAGCGATGGCGCCGTCACATCCGATCTGTCGCGCGCGATCATATAACGCCCGTGATCCCAAATGCCGTACCACACGCCTACCGGGTCATCGCAAAGCTGCGAGGGAATCGAATCAAATTGATCACTCCACATTTTTCCTTCTTGCTCAAATCTCTCCGAGCCTGCTCCGCCAAACTCGCGGGAAATGCCGTATACCTCAATTCCTTTTGTTTCAATAATACGCATATTCATTTCTTTTGCTCCTTTAAATATAATGTGAAATGAAACAGGCGGATATATTTTAAGAGGGGCCGATATATCTTTTGCCGCCGCCGGCGGGATCCCATGCTGCCTCGCAAAAGCTCTTGCGAACACGTCTGCTCCGGAATAACCGTATTTTACGGCGATATCAATTATTTTTTCGCCGCTTTGCCGCAGATCATAAGCGGCCTTGCTGAGCCGCCTTTTGCGAATATATTCCGTAAGCGTCATTCCGGTTATATAGCTGAAGAACCTGCAAAAACTGTCATAATTTGTGCATGCCGCGCGGGAAATCATGTCCGGACTGATCTCGCTGTCCAGGTTTTTCTCAATATAACGCATGACCTCGTTGAGCTGTTTTAAAATATCCATCTGCTCACCTCCAAAGCAACTATATCATAAAACGAATCAAACTGCATTGCATTTTACGCACCAAAATTGTCGGATAATCTAATAATTAGTTTATCGGTTTTGCATAGTTTCTCAATGCTTCTTAGGGAAGCATAAGCGTTTTCCATAAAGGCAAACAGAATGATTTTCAAGAGCTTAATCGGATCAAATCTCGGACGACCTGTTTTGCTGCCTTTCTCAACAAAATATTTTCTTAGGTCAATTTGCCCAATTAATTCATTGAAAGTATATATCGGATCAGAAATTTCAATGATTTTTACTAAATCCGCCGGAGTTTTTAATTGAATTGGTGTATAATACTCATTGGTGGTAAATGCTTTTTTCATATTTAATATTATACCACTAAACGGCTGATTCCGCTATGGTTTCGGCCGTTTTCTATATACAAAAATCGGGGAGAAACTCCCCGATTTTTGTTGCTGTTTTTTACAGCTCCTTTTTGTTTATTTAAGTATAGCTCCTGTTGCTCCCGAAGTAACGCTTTTTGCGTAGCGGGCGAGGTAGCCGGTCTTGATCTTCGGCTCGTTGGGAGTGAAGGTCTCGCGGCGCTTTTCAAGCTCCTCGTCGGAAACGTCGAGGCTGATCTTGTAGTTCGGTATGTCGATGCTGATAATATCGCCCTCGTGGACCAGGCCGATAACTCCGCCTTCCGCCGCCTCGGGCGAAACGTGGCCGATCGCGGCGCCTCGGGTCGCGCCCGAGAATCTGCCGTCGGTTATCAGCGCGACCTCGGAGCCCAGTCCGCTGCCCACGATGGCCGCGGTGGGATAGAGCATCTCGCGCATTCCGGGGCCGCCCTTGGGGCCCTCGTAGCGGATGACGATAACGTCGCCGGGGTTGATCTTGCCGCCGTAAATTGCCTCAACAGCGTCCTCCTCGCAGTCGAACACGCGGGCGGGACCCGAGTGCTTCATCATCTTTTCGTCTACCGCGGAGCGTTTTACAACGCAGCCGTCAGCCGCTATGTTGCCCTTGAGCACCGCCAGTCCGCCGGTCTTGCTGTAGGGGTTGTCCTTTGTTCTGATGACCTCGGGATTCGTGATCTCGCAGCCGTCTATGTTCTCGCCCACCGTCTTTCCGGTCACGGTGATCGGCGATTTGTCGATCAGGCCCAGCTTGTCAAGCTCGTGCATAACGGCGTACACTCCGCCGGCCTTGTTGAGGTCGAGCATAAAGTGGTTGCCCGCCGGAGCCAGGTGGCACAGGTTGGGCGTCTTTTCCGAAACAACGTTTATCGTGTCAAAGGCCAGATCTATGCCGCACTCGTGGGCGATCGCGGGCAGATGCAGCGCGCTGTTGGTGCTGCAGCCCAGAGCCATGTCGACCGTGAGCGCGTTGATGAACGCCTCTTTCGTCATGATGTCGCGGGGCTTTATGTCGTTTTTCACAAGCTCCATGATCTTCATTCCCGCGGCCTTGCCGAGACGCAGGCGCTCCGAGAACACGGCCGGGATCGAGCCGTTGCCCTTAAGACCCATGCCGAGAGCCTCGGTCAGACAGTTCATGCTGTTGGCGGTGAACATGCCCGAGCATGAGCCGCAGGTCGGGCAGCAGTTTTCCTCGCAGGTCTTGAGCTCGTCTTCGGTGATCTCGCCGACTCCCACGCGGCTCACGGCCTCGATCATAGTGGAATAGCTGGCGGAATCGCCGTTCCAGTCGGAACCCGCCAGCATGGGGCCGCCGCTGACAAATATAGACGGGATGTTCAGTCTCGCCGCCGCCATCAAAAGGCCGGGCACGTTTTTGTCGCAGTTGGGGACCATAACCAGACCGTCGAACGGGTGGGCGGTCGCCATCGCCTCGGTGGAATCGGCGATAAGCTCGCGGGTGACCAGCGAGTATTTCATGCCCTCGTGGCCCATCGCTATGCCGTCGCACACCGCGATAGCCGGGAACACGATCGGAACGCCGCCCGCCAGAGCCACGCCCTGCTTGACCGCCTCGACAACCTTGTCGATGTTCATGTGGCCGGGCACGATGTCATTCTTGGAGCTGACAACGCCGATAAGCGGCTTGCCTATCTCATCGTCGGTGAGGCCCAGCGCGTAAAGCAGCGAGCGCTGCGGCGCCGCGCTGACACCCTTTGTGATCTTGTCACTTCTCATATGTATCACTCTCCTGTAAAAATTCAAAATCTTTTAATATTATATAACAGTTTTTTTGCTATGTCAATATAAGAAAAGAGGCAGAAGACCCTTTTAAAATCAATGCCGCATCATCAAATATAATCGTCGCTGATGTTAGGTACTTGCATTGCGAATAACTTTGTGCTATAATTAGGATAATAAAGGAGCGGATGTATATGCGTTTAATAATAACCAAAACAGCCGAGAAATCAATTAAGCGTTTGGATAAACCCATGAGACAAAGAATTATTGACGGCATATACAAACTGCCTTACGGTGATATTAAAAAACTAACCGGACATACTAACACTTTCAGATTGCGGATAGGAGATTTTAGGGTAATATATTTTTCCGATGGATATACGATTACAATAGTTGATGTTTTGCCGAGAGGCGAAGCGTATAAAAGGTTATAGGAGGATTGCATTATGGGAAAAGCAGTTTTGCATAGTTTGATCGATTTGCTAAATGATGCCGATACTGAGACGATATATCGGGTCTTAATAAAATTTGTGCCCGAGGATGAGCCGCTTCCCGATGAGATCCTTGCTGTCAAACAGGGAGAAGCCGACATCGCAAGCGGCGACATATCCGATTTTGACAGTATTGATTGGGAACTTTAATTATTGTCGGAAACTCCGCGCAAAGCGGGGTTTCATGCTTTTTTCTTTTAATTTAATACTTAGATCGGCCGACATATAATGCTATAAAGTGAATCTTTCGGCCGTCTCAGGCGGAAAGCCGGGCGGCGGCAGCGAGGACTTCGCGTTTGTCAGCCACGAAGTCCCCACAGTCAGTATGTTTTTGGTCGCGGGAAGCTCAAACGACGGCTATCTTTACGGCCAGCACCACCCAAAGGTCAGGTTCGACGATTCTGTTCTGCACATCGGCGCGGCCGCCCATGCCTACGCGGCCCTGCGTCTGCTTGAGCGATCCGAAAATAAATAAAGTACGAAGATTATTTCTTCATCAGTTCCATGCCTGCGTTCCAGGCGGTGCCGGCTTTTTCTCCGGTCACGTAATAGCCGTTTTGGAACTGGTCGAAAATCAGGGCGTTCAGCTTTTGCGGATTGACCTTGCCGTTTTCCGAGAGTACCGATTCCTCGGCCTTGACGTTCACGATCTTGCCCACAATGCCGTCCACGTGCTCGGTGTGGAGGAACTCCAGCAACTCGCACTCCATGACTACGGGAAATTCCTCAATGATCGGGGCGTGGACCTTGCCGCTCTTTGAGGCGTGATAGCCGGTGCGCTCGAACTTGTCGTCGATCTTGTTGCCCGAGGCGATACCGAAGAAGTCGGCGGCGTCCATGTGCCGGCTGTCCGCGAGAGCCACGGTGAAAGCCTCGCTCGCCTTGATGTTGAGCCGGGTTTTCTTGCCCTTGCCGATGAACAGGATTATTTTGTCCATGTCGCAGATCTGACCCCACGCGACGTTCATCACGTTTACTTTTTCGTTCTCATCGTACGCCGCCACCATAAGCACGGGCATCGGATATACCGCGGGAATCGTTCCTAAATCTTTTTTCATTTTGATCATTCCTTTCTTTTAAGCCGCTCAGCGCTGCGCTGAGCCGTTTTTGTTATTATACCACAAAGAGCGCCGCTTGACAAGCGGCGCCGCAGGTCTGCTTTTGAGATTTTT
Source organism: uncultured Monoglobus sp. (assembly GCA_947630505.1). Classification (GTDB taxonomy): domain Bacteria; phylum Bacillota; class Clostridia; order Monoglobales; family Monoglobaceae; genus Monoglobus. The sequence goes on from CANRHV010000034.1 coordinate 11,987, forward strand.
TGTTGCAAAATCGCGCGCGGTTGTGTATAATGATAACGAGGTGATTAATATGAACAAAATCGGACTGGTCCTGCAGGGCGGCGGAGCGCGGGGCGCCTATCAGACGGGCGTGTGGCGCGCGCTTAACGAGTTCTGCGTGACCGAGCACATAAACGGCGTTTCGGGCGCCTCGGTGGGCGCGCTGAACGGCGCTATCTTTGCCACGGGCGAATACGCGACCGCCGAGCGGATATGGGAGAATATTTCTCCCGATCAGGTTTTTAAGAAAAATTCGCGATTGATAATAAATATCATAAATTTTCTGGATAAGATAGACGGCCTCCCAAAGTCATCGGACGGCGGAGCGATGATGAGCATGATGCCCGCGGCGGCGTCGCTTGTCAAAAATCTGAGCATGCCCGACGATCCCGAGGCGGGCGGGCTGCACGACCTGATACTCAACAATCTGAATTTCGACGCGCTGCGGAAGTTCCCCGGGCCGGTGTATGCCATGTGCACTCCGCTCGATCCCGCGGAGTATTTAAAAACCGGGCCCGTTGCGTTTGACCTTACCAAAAAGACCAACTCTGAGATACTGAACATACTGCTGGCGAGCTCAGCTATACCGTTTTTGTTCGACGAGGTGAGCATCGACGGCAAGAGATACATAGACGGCGGACTCAGGTTTTTCGGAGATAACGTGCCTATTAAGCCGCTCTATAATGACGGGTTCAGGGAGTTTATCGTGGTGTATATCTCGCTAGGCAAGAGCGGCGACGTGAGAGAGTTTCCCGACGCGGCAAAGTTTCCGGGCGTGAACATAACCAACATCCTGCCGGGCGCCGCCTCGCTCAAGCTCTTGGAAAAGCCCGCGTCGTTGGTGCTTTTCGAGAAGGACTATGCCCGCGCGCTGATCGAATGCGGCTACTGCGACGCGGTGGCGCAGCTCTCGCCCATGTGCGAGGCGGGATTCGCCGCTCCCGAATACATGGCGGTATTTAATGAGTGCCGCGCCGATAGGGACAAGTTTTTACGAAAGCGCCTGTCCGCGGCTTTGCCGCGAAATGCGGCCGAGACCGTGCTGAGATATTTGCGCGAGTCGTGATACAATAAAGTAAGAGCTGATTACTAAATGAGAGGAAACAATATGAGCCAAAGAAAAATCAAAGGCGTGCTTATCGACATGGACGGCACATTGTTCAATACCGAGCTGACGTCGCTTTTCGCCTGGGGCGCCGCGGGGCGGGAGTTCGGCCTCAAAATAGACAAGGATTTTATGATGAGCTGCATCGGCCTGCCGACCGGAGTGATAGAGAAGAACTTTTACGCGCGTTTCGGCGAAAAAACCGACTACAAAAAGCTGCGCGCCCGAAAGCTTGAGATAATGGAGGACATCGTGCGCCAAAGCGGGCCCGATCTAAAGCCCGGCGCCCCAGAGCTGCTTGAGTATATAGGCTCTGAGAATATGAAATGCGCGCTTGTCACATCAACCACGCTGGCCCGCGCGAGGTTCAATCTTCAGGCGGGTGGGATGCTCGAATATTTCGACGATATAATAACCTGCGAGATGATAAAAAACGGTAAGCCCAATCCCGACCCGTACATTCTCGGAGCGGGGCGGCTTGGTCTGACGCCCTTTGACTGCGCCGTGATCGAGGATTCGGAAAACGGGGTGGTTTCGGCCGCCGCCTCGGGCGCCCTGACGATACTGGTGCCCGACCTGGTCCTAAGCGACCGCATGAAGGCCCTCGCCGACCACCAATGCGAAACTCTTTTTGGCGTTATTGAGTTTTTGAAAACATAGTAAAATATGTGAGTAAATCCACATTTTAAAGCTGTAACATATTTTTAATTTGAAAAAATTGATAAAATCTGTTAGAATATAAGCAGATGCTGTAAAAATAAAAACGGCAAAGTAGAGCGGTACAGCCTCCCACATAGGTGAATGCTTATGTGAAACAAAGGAGGCGTTGCATGATGAAGTATGCGTTTAGGATACTTTTTATAGTATCTTTGATACATATTCTCTTTGCAATCTTCGCAAAGACAGCAATATAACCGTCTCTAAAATACAGACCCGAGACGGTTATATTTAATAACTATTTTGGGCTGTACCGCATAAGCGGTGCCGTTAATGTTATTATAGCATTCGTTCCCCCTTTTTGTCAAGGGGGAACTTTTTGTATTTATAAAATTATTTGTTTTTATAAGCCAAAAAGGCGGCGTATGATTTCAGGGTCTCTTTGTCGGCGGCGGAGAGGCCGGCGGGCAGCTTCAAATAATCCGCGGCCGGGTCAAGCGTCTCGGTGCACGACGTAACGCCGAGCAGATAGTCGACCGACACGCCGAAATATTTTGCCGCCGCGATCTTTATCACGTCGGGCGGCTCGCTCTTGTCCCTCTCATAAGATGAGATCGAATGTTTGTTTATCCTGAGGATTTCCGCCAGCTGATCCTGCGTCAGTCCCGCGTCCTTCCGAAGCTCCGAAAGCCTCTCGCCTATCATATTATCACGCCCTATAATTATTATGAGATTATTATAGAATATAAATCTATTTTTTAATAAAATATTGACAAATTAGTCAATTTGTTTTAAAATAGTAGAGTATTATTCGATTTTGTGATTAAAATTACGATAATTATTCAATAAAGTTTTTGTTTACAATATCGGATAATTGTGGTATACTAAACTCACCACACAAATTGAATATTTTTTGTATGTTATCGTTTTTAACGATTTGCACGTATTTTTGTCATTTTGATAAAAATGCGGCTCTGTTTACGTGCTTAACGTTAAAAGCGAGTAATCAATTTGTGTGGTAGCAATTGGAGCAAAGCATTTTTGGTGCGGCGCCCCGTTGCGCCGCACTTTTTTAGTTGGAAAAAATAAAAAAATTTAACCGGGAGGTAAAAAGTATCATGAAAAAGAAATTGGGCATTTTGTTGTTGATCTTGTCGGTAATAACAGCTATTCCCCTTGCGACGAACGCAGCGGAAACAGTGGACAGCGGTACTTGCGGAGCCGAGGGTAACGGCAGTAACCTCACATGGATGCTTGACAGCGAAGGTACTCTTACAATAAGCGGAAAAGGCGAAATGGATCATTATGGAGAGTATGCTTATTTTGCCCCATGGAAGACCGGTCGACCGGTAGAAAAAGTAATAATTGAAGAAGGCGTGACAAATATCGGAGATTCTGCCTTTTCCGGCCTCTACAGTTTGACAAGCGTTACAATTCCAAGCAGCGTGACAAATATCAGATATTCTGCCTTTTACAACTGCAGCAGCTTGACGAGCGTTACAATTCCAAGCGGCGTGACAAATATTGGAGCTTCTGCCTTTTACGACTGCCGCAGCTTGACAAGCGTAACAATACCTGACGGCTTGTTAAGCATTGGAAGCCGTGCGTTTTATAATTGCGAAAACTTAACAAATATAACAGTGCCGGAGAGCGTTACAAGTATTGGGTTTTATGCTTTTGAAAACACGGCCTATTATAATAACGAAGATAATTGGCACGAAGGGGCTTTATATATGGGAAATTGTCTTGTAAAAGTAATACCCGACCCAAGTGCTGCTTCATATTCTATAAAAAACGGAACAAAATGTATTGCCGACGGGGCGTTTTCAAATTGTAATGAGTTGAAAAAAATAACAATCCCTAACAGCGTCACAAACCTTGGAGACGAAACATTTGAGAATTGTAGCGGCTTAATTAATATAGATATACCAAATAATGTTACAAGCATTGGATACGGAACATTTGAGAAATGTAGCGGTTTAATTAATGTGGATATACCAAATAGCGTTACAAACATCGGAGATTCTGCCTTTTTTGACTGCAGCAGCTTGACAAGCGCAACAATACCCGATAGCGTGACAAGTATAGGTGATGATGCATTTCTCGGCTGCTACAAAATGACGAGTGTGACAATATCCGACGGCGTAACAAGCATTGGAGATCATGCATTTTGTCGTTGTGAAAGTTTGGCAAACGTAAATATACCAAATAGTGTGACGAAAATCGGAGAATCTGCGTTTTCACTTGATTACAACTTAACAAGAATTGATATACCAAGCAGTGTGACAGAGATCGGTAAAGGTGCGTTTGCAGGGTGCCGTAAATTGATTATAGAAGTATCTTCTCAAAACCAATATTATTCATCAATAGACGGAGTGTTGTTCAATAAAGATAAGACCGAAATACTTGCCTATTCAAAAGATGAAATACAGCTTGAATATGTAATTCCAAGCAGTGTTTCTGTTATATGTGATTATGCATTTTGTGAATGCTATAGTTTAACAAGCGTGATAATACCAAGCGGTATTACAAGAATCGGAAACTATGCGTTTGAGTCCTGTAATAGACTTACAAGCATAACAATACCCGACAGCGTTACCTACATTGGCGATTATGCCTTTTATTATTGTTTCTGTTTAGCAGATATATATTATACTGACAGCGAAAGCGCGTGGAACAAAATCGAATTCGGCAAGAACGTTTTGTTTGATGACATGATACACGTAACAATACATTATGATGCTTCTCTATTTGGTGAAACGGTGGATAGCGGTGATTTGGGTGCTTACGGCAATAATATTACATGGACGCTTGACGATCACGGAGTTTTAACAATTAGCGGAAACGGTGAAATGAGGTATGTTGATAATTTATTGCCATGGTATAGAAACAATAACGCAATAAAAAGTGTAATAATCAATGACGGTATAACATCAATTCACAGTAATGCGTTTTTTAATTGCACAAACCTTACTTATGTTAAAATTCCAAACAGCGTAGTTGATATTGAATTTTTAGCGTTCAAGAATTGTTCCGGCCTTATGTTTATATATTTGCCGGATAGCGTGAAGAGTATAGGCCACGGGGCATTTGAGGATTGCATAAACCTTGGAGATATTAAGCTCCCGAATAATGTTTCGGAAATAGGAGATGATGTTTTCAATAACACCGCATATTATAATGATACATATAATTGGAAGGATGGAATTTTATATTTAGACGGAATTTTAATTGCGGCAAATCCTGAAATAAGCGGAGAAGTGAATGTAGAAGACGGTATTGCAAATATAGCGGGAGGGGCTTTTAAAAAATGCGCAAATATAAGCAAAATAAATATACCTTACGGTGTTAAGTATATCAACAACAATGTATTTTCGGATTGTACAAGCCTTTCAAGCGTGTCTATACCAAGCAGTGTGACGTTCATCGGCGACAGCGCATTTTCCAACTGTACAAATATCTCAACTATAACTATACCGGACGGCGTAACAGAAATTAACAGCGGCACATTTTCCGGATGCATGAGCCTTGCAAACATAACTATGCCAAACGGTGTGACCACCATAGGTGATGAGGCGTTTTCCGGATGCACAAGTCTTGGTGATATAACTATACCTTATGGGGTTGTAAGTATTGGTAACGGCGCGTTTAGGGGGTGCTCTAATCTTAATAACTTAATCATACCCGACAGTGTGATTCAAATAGGTGAGGTTACCGGTGAGGTATTTGACGGTTGCGTAAATCTTTCTAATATAACTATACCCGACAGCGTTACTCAATTAGTTGCGTCGTTTAAGGATACGGCTTATTATAATGATCCTAATAATTGGAGTGATGGATTATTATATATTAACAATCATTTGGTGGCTGTGGACAAATTAGTGAGCGGCGATTTGGAAATCAAGCCGGGAACAGTTACAATTTATGCATTTACGGGCTGTGAAAATTTAAATAAAGTTTTAATTCCCGAAGGAGTAAAAAGAATAGAAAATTATGCTTTTTCGGGTTGTATAAATTTAAAAGAATTAATTATCCCGAAAAGCATTGAATATATGGGGCACGGCTTTTTATCAGACTGTAAGAGTATTGAGTCGCTAACGATTCCGAACGGAAAAATAGGAATGTTTCCGTTTAACGCGTCGTGTGAAAACTTAAAAGAACTTAACCTTCTTGAAGGGGTGACCGAAATAGGCTACTTAGCATTCGAAGGCGCAAGCATTGAAACGCTTATAATTCCACGCAGTATAAAACGAATTGGAAGTCAAGCGTTTAGCAATTGCGAAAAATTACAGAATATATATTATCCCGGAACCGCTGATGAATGGGATAAAATCGATATAACACCACCCGGAGCGTTTCCGGATGTCAATATCCATTTCAACTATAATATGCCGGTGAGCGAGACAACGATTCAAAATGATATAATCACGGTAAGCACCAATCTTGATAATATAATCAAACCCGAGGAAAGGGAAAAATCCGAGGTATTTGTGGTGCTGTACGATGAAAATGACGCGGTGATCGATTCATATAACGCGGTGTATGACGGCGCGGAAATAAGCGGCGCGCTGAAAAATGACGAAAAAGCCGACCATATCAAGATATTTGTCTGGAACAGGGACGGAAGTTTTGAGCCTATAGCCGATATGCCGGAGTATATAAGTCTTGACAACAATTGATTTTTTAAAATTTTCCGCTTGACGGTTAGGGAACAATTTGATATAATTATGCCGATAAAGTTCCCTAACCATGATAAAAATGAGGCGATGAAAGCATGATCGATGAAAAATTTGAGTTATTACAACAAAAAGCGGACATTCAGGCGCGGATAAAACTTCTGCCGTACAGCGGCACGCCGGAAATAAAAAAAATAAAAAATAAAAGCTATCTTTATATGCGCAAACGCGTGGCAGGCAAGCTTAAGTCCTCGTATGTCGGAGAATACAGCGACGAATTATATCAGCTGCTGCTTCGAAATTCAAGAGAAGAAAAAGACTTAAACAAACAGCTTCGGCAGACGGAAAAAGAATTGCTGAACGCCGGATACGCAAGCGGCGGCCTTGATATTCGTGTTATGCAGAATTTGGATTTCGCGCGGGCAAATATGAAAACAAACATATACGATCAGGCAATTCTTGAAGGTGTCGCCACATCGTTTCCCCAAACCGAAGATATAATCGAAAGAGGCTTCGTGAGCGGCATGGCTTCCAATGATGTTCAAAAGATCTTAAATCTTAAACACGCTTGGGAATTTATTTTGGACAGAGATGTCATACTGTGCAATACGGATTACGGATTGCTTTGTCATATTGCGAGAATTGTAAATGAGGGATTTTTTTTCGACGGAGGAAGAATACGCGGCGTTCCCGTAACGATTGGCGGAAGTTCGTATGTTCCGCCGCTTCCTATAGAAATTGATGTTATAGAAAACATAAAGACGATAACACGCAGCGAAAACGAGGCGATCGATATCGCGATAGAGCTTTGTCTGTATTGTATGAAAACACAAATTTTTATAGACGGAAACAAGCGTGCGGCTGTGATATTTGCAAATCATTTTCTTATTTCAAAAGGGCAGGGCTTCTTGGTTATACCCTCAGGCAGCGTGCCGGAATTCAAAAAAATGTTGGTCAATTATTACGAGGGCAGAGACGCATTGCAAATAAAAACCTTTATGAAAGAAGTCTGCCATAAAAACTTTTAAAACAATATACCGCAAAAAAATAAGGCCGTTTGGGGGAACGGCCTTACAAATTAAAAGGGAGGGAGTTATGTTTAAACTCTGTAACAATCACTTGCTACGATTATTATTATACCATGGTTTAAATTTTGTGGGTGAATAATCTGTAAAGAAAAAATTAACTGTTTATGAATAATTCACCGATTTTTGTCAAATATTATCGAGCGATTTAAACCGCTTACACGCCCTTTTGGAGAGAGATCACGCTCAGGCCTCCGGTTTCGGGCGAGAACATGAAGGACTGGGTTACAGTCGATGAATTGTCTCCCGACAGCGCGGTAAAGTCGTTTCCGGCGTACTTGTATCCGTCGCCGTCCGTGGTGTAGTATCTCACGGCTCTGGAGGTGTTGGAGTTCTCGTCACCGTCCTGCGGGTCGTTGTACTGATCGCCGTATACCGAGGCGAATTCGTCCTCGCTGGCGCCGAGCTTGATTCCTCGGGGTGTCACGAATCTTTCGGGGTTGTCGCTTTGCTCCATATTGCCCGCGGCCACAACGAGACGCTCAACGTTCATGTCATCGTCGTACTTGACCGCGATTCCGCTGTAAAATCTGTTGTCCTGTCCGTCGATATAGCGGGGCTCGCCGATAAGACTTTCAACGTCGTCGATAGACATGCCGATGCTGATGAGCGCGCCGCTCATGGTGTCCACAAAGCCCAGGTCCTCGTCCTCAAACTCATAGCGGTCGTCGCCGTCGCGGGCGTCCACCGCCACGTCAACTCCGCCGTCTTCGCGCTTTGTCACGTTGTCGCCCTCGGCCTCAAACTGGTGGGGCACCGACTGAGCCGCGTACGGCGTCGAATCGGGACCGACGGTGTCGTCGTGTCCGCTTTCGGATTGGCTCGTGTTGTTCTCGTTCAGTTTTCCCGAGTCGGTCGCCTTTTTTCCGCAGCCCGAGAATATTCCCGCCGCCAGCATCGCGCTGAGGCCTATGCAAAGAAGTTTTTTTGTCTTGGTCATTTTAGTTTTCTCCTTTTCGATTGTAATATAATAGTTTTAATTTTATGCCTACATTATATAACGGATCCGCCTCAAAGATATGTCTTTATTTTAAACAAACTATAAAATTTCGGTTACCCGTCTACTTTTCTGTTTTTGAGCCAGACCATCAGAACCGCTATGTCGGCGGGGCTGACGCCCGATATTCTGGACGCCTGACCCAGCGAAGCGGGCCTAATCGCGTTCAGCTTCTGACGCGCCTCGAGGCGCAGCCCGTCGATCTTTTCATAGTTGATATCGTCGGGCATCTTTTTTGTCTCGGTTTTCCGAAAGCGCTCCGCCTGCTTTTTCTGGCGCTCGATGTATCCGGCATACTTTATGCTGATCTCGACCTGCTCGCGCGCGTTCCTCGGAAGGCTCGGGCGCTCCGTGTCGATCTCCGCCATGCCGTCGTAGGTCACGCCGGGGCGTCTCAGCAGCTCCTCGCCTCTCGCGCCTGTCGTCAGCGGCGCGGAGCCGACGCTTTCAAGATATTTGTTCACCGCCTCGGACGGCGGGAATATCAGCTTACTCAGCCGATTTATTTCGTTTTCGATCAATTGCTTTTTTTCAAGGAATTTTCGGTACCGCTCTTCCGAGATCAGACCAAGCTCATAGCCCTTTTGAGTCAGGCGCAGGTCTGCGTTGTCCTGCCTGAGCAGCAGGCGGTACTCGCTGCGCGAGGTCATCATGCGATAGGGCTCGTTGGTGCCTTTTGTCACAAGGTCGTCTATCAGGGTTCCGATATACGCCTCGGAGCGGTCCAGGGTGAACGGCGGCCTGCCGGACAGCTTGAGCGCCGCGTTTATTCCCGCGATGAGCCCCTGCGCCGCGGCTTCCTCATAGCCCGACGTGCCGTTGAACTGACCCGCTCCGTAGAGCCCTCCGATGTTTTTAAACTCCAGCGTCGGATAAAGCTGCAGCGGGTCGGCGCAGTCATACTCTATGGCGTAGGCGCTGCGCATGACTTTGGCGTGTTTAAAGCCGGGCAGCGAGTGCAGCATCTCGATCTGCACTTCCTCGGGCATACTGCTTGAAAAGCCCTGTAGGTATATCTCCTCGGTTCCGAGACCCATGGGCTCCACAAACAACTGGTGCCGCTCCTTGTCTTTAAAGCGCACCACCTTGTCCTCGATCGACGGGCAGTAGCGCGGGCCTATCCCTGTTATGCCGCCGCTGCCGTAGATCGGGGAGCGGTCTAAGTTCTCGTTGATTATTTTGTGGGTCTCGGCGCCGGTGTATGTTATGTGGCAGGAGATCTTGTTTTCAAGATCATTCGGGTCGGTCTCAAACGAGAACGGGATTATCTCCTCGTCGCCCTTTTGCTCCTCAAGCTCCGAAAAGTCAATGCTGCGTCGGTTCACGCGAGGCGGCGTTCCGGTCTTGAAACGGCGAAGCTTAACGCCGATCCTTTCGAGGTTTTTGGAAAGTTCCCGCGCGGGGAAAACCCCGTCGGGGCCGCTCTCCTCGGAATACTCGCCGATGATTATTCTCGCCTTTAAATATGTTCCGGTGCAAACGATCGCCGCGCGGCACAAAAATTCCGCGCCCGAGGCGGTCACAACTGAGCGCACATTATTGTTTTTATCAAGGCGCACGTCGACGATCTCGCCCTGCCTGAGGTCGAGATCGTCCTGAAGCTCGATGCGGTGCTTCATGTCGGCCTTGTAATCAACTCTGTCTATCTGCGCGCGCAGCGAGTGCACGGCGGGGCCTTTGCCTCGGTTGAGCATCCGCGACTGTATCATGTTTTCGTCCGCTGCCTTGCCCATTTCGCCGCCCAGCGCGTCTATCTCGCGCACCAGATGTCCCTTCGCCGTGCCGCCTATGCTGGGGTTGCACGGCAGGTTCGCCACCGAGTCGAGGCTTATCGCGAAAATGCAGGTCCTCATTCCGAGGCGCGCAGAGGCGAGGGCGGCCTCTATTCCGGCGTGGCCGCCCCCTATCACTATTACGTCATACTCGTCTTTTGATGTGAATGTCGGTCCGGTCAAATTATCACTCCGTTATTTAGAACAGGCCCACGATGGTGCCGTCCTTGTCTATGCTCATGTTGTTGGCGGCGGGAACTCTCGGCAGTCCCGGCATTGTCATTACCGCGCCGGTGAGCGCAACCAAAAATCCCGCTCCGCTCGATACAGTCACCTCGCGTATTGTGATCGAGAAGCCTTGCGGCCTTCCCAGAAGGTGCGGGTCGTCCGACAGGGAATACTGAGTTTTTGCCATGCATACGGGTATTTTGTCATATCCCAGCTTGGTCAGGTTCAGTATCTGGCTGTTCGCCGCGCTTGTGTAGTTAACGCCGTCCGCGCCGTAGATCTCGCGGGCGATTATCTCGATTTTTTCCTTGATAGGCAGGCTCGCGTTGTAGAGAGGCTTAAACTCGGCGGGCTCGCTCTCGATCGTTTCAACGACCGCCTTCGCCAGCTCAATGCCTCCGTCACCGCCCTTTGCGAATACCTCGCACATCGAGCACTTAACGCCCATTTCCGCGCAGTATTCTCTTATGTAGTCAAGCTCCGCGTCGGTGTCGGTGTCGAATCTGTTTATCGCAACCACCACGGGCACGCCGTACTTCTTCATGTTTTCTATGTGCTTGCCCATGTTGACGATGCCGGCCTTGAGCGCGTCAAGGTTCTCGCTTCTGAGCGCGTCCGCCGCGAGGCTGCCGCTGTTGTATTTGAGCGCCTTGGCGGTGGCCACCAGAACCACGCATGACGGGCTGAGCCCCGCGGCGCGGCATTTTATGTCCATAAACTTCTCGGCGCCCAGATCGCTGCCGAAGCCGGCTTCGGTTATGCAGTAGTCCGCCAGCTTGAGACCCGCCTTGGTAGCGCGGATCGAGTTGCAGCCGTGGGCTATGTTGGCGAATGGGCCGCCGTGCATCAGGCAGGGCGTGTTCTCGAGCGTTTGCACCAGATTGGGCTTTAACGCGTCATGCAGCAGCAGCGTCATGGCGCCGTCCACCTTGAGCTCTCCGGCGGTCACCGGCTCGCCCGACAGGTTGTAGCCTATGACTATGCGGCTTATGCGGGCGCGCAGATCGTCAAGATCGGTAGAGAGACACAGGATCGCCATGATCTCACTGGCGACCGTGATGTTGAATCCGTCCTGACGGGGAAATCCGTTTATCTTGCCGCCCAGACCCACAACGACCTCGCGCAGAGCGCGGTCGTTCATGTCCATGCAGCGCTTCCATGTTATCCTGCGGGCGTCGATATTCAGCTCGTTGCCCTGGTGTATGTGGTTGTCGATAGCTGCCGACAGCAGATTGTTAGCCGCGGTGATGGCGTGCATGTCTCCCGTGAAGTGCAGGTTGATGTCCTCCATGGGCACCACCTGAGCGTAGCCGCCGCCGGCCGCGCCGCCCTTGATTCCCATAACCGGGCCCATCGAGGGCTCGCGCAGGGCGATTATCGCGTTTTTGCCGATCTTGGGCATCGCCTCGCCGAGGCCGACGGTCACCGTGGTCTTTCCCTCGCCCGCGGGCGTGGGATTTATCGCGGTCACCAATATCAGTTTGCCGTCGGGCTTATCTTCGAGGCTTTGCAGATAGTCCTCGCTGATCTTCGCTTTGTATTTTCCGTATAGCTCGATGTCGTCGGCGCCCATTCCGAGCGCGCGGGCGATCTCACCGATTGGCAGCATGCTCGCGCTTTGGGCGATCTCAATATCAGTTTTCATAATTTTGCCTCCTTTTTGATCGCGTTTTTGTAAAATCACAGCCGATTTTTTCTCGTTCTTTCTAATCAGAATAATACCACAGTTTGCCCGCGATGTAAATAATTTTTTGAAAAAATTTCACCAAAAGGCCGTTTTGTCATAGTATAAATTGAAAACAGTTTAGGAGGTGCTTACATGAACGGATGCTTTGGAGGAAACAACTGTCTGTGGATAATTATTCTGATAATTCTCATCAGCTGCTGCGGATGCGGCTGCGACAACAACAACGGCTGCTGCTGACGCGGCAAAAGTAAAGAGATAACGCGGCGGCGCGCGGCGTATTCTTTGAGAAATACATAAGTCTATGCCGCGTGCCGCCGCGAGGTACAGCACAAATTCAAAGGAGGTGCGAAGTATGTTCGGAAACGGATGCGGAGGAAACAACTGCCTGTGGATCATAATCCTTATTATCCTCATCAGCTGCTGCTGCGGCTGCGATAACGGCAACGACAACGGTTGCGGCTGCGGCTGCTAGTTGGCAACATAAAAACGCGGAGCCCCGGCCCCGCGTTTTTTGTGTGTTTTGTTATATCCAAAATGCGATAAGATGTTTGGCTGAATAATATACCATTGGATTTGTGGTCTTTAATTCGGCAGCTACATTGGTTGTAAATATAAGCAGGAACGAGGATATTAATGTCAGCGCGGACAACACAACCACGAATGACAATAATATTCGGCGTATCTGTGGATTTTTCGAAGTTTTTTGATACATGGCGAAAATTACTATAGCGGCACCCAAAACGAGCATCCAAGCGTAATCCGCCAGATATCTTAAGAGCAATCCAGACATCTGAGCATCAAGCACCGATACAACAACCGAGCAGATCACCATACATATAAGCAGGAATTTCAGACATTTGTCATTAAACAGATTTTTGATAAAGCATCCGCACAGCGCAAACAGCGTTATCGGAAATATCCAAAATACTCCGCCCACAACTTGCTCGGCCAGGGTCAAACCCTGATATTCAGCGGCAGGGGATATGGGTTGAATAAACGGAAAGGCTGAAGTAATACGAACAGGTTGCAGCAGATACGTAAATATACCGAGTCCCGTTCTTCCGACAACAAAACCTCTGTGAGTCATGTCGTTGGTCGTCAGATTATAATTCGCGCCAAAGTCAAACGGCGAACCGAACCTTGCATGGTTATACCACATGATTCCCGCCGCAACAACAGCGAACGGGATACACAGCGCCGCGGTTTGTTTTATTCCGCTTTTTGAAAAAAGTCTGCGCCGCTTGAAAACGTCGCTCCAAAATATTATTATGCCTAAAAATATAACTACCAAAAATTGCGGACGGCAGCCGGCGATCAGCGCCGCGCACAACGAGCCGAGAGCGAGTTTCCACGACGATATCTTTTCGCTGTCAGCCGCGAGTATCCAGAACGCTAAAGCGAAAACAGCCATCATTATAGCTGATGTGATCGGCACTAAATATAAATCGGGTTTTTGTATAACCAATGTTATAGCGCCGGCGGATGCCGCAAACACGATAGACAGCAACAGGAATATCGCAAACGGCGTGTTTTGATACCATTTTTTAATTATCGCCCAAAGCAGCAGCATGATCCCCGCCATGGTCATTATGCCGAAAATATAAAGGGCTATATAATTGGGCAGATTCTTGCCGGTGATAAGATTATACGGCAGATAGAGCAGTATCGCGGGCACAACTCCGAAATACACATAGTATTTGCCGTTGTAATAAGCGCGATCCCAAGGAAAAGAAACCTTTTTTTGGCCCCTCTCGCTTGGAGCGTAAGGATTGTCGAGTTTTTTAAGCGCATCGTTTGCCTCGCCGATATCCACTTTGCCGTTTTTAAACGCTTCAACCAATTCATAATATTGGTGATTGCTGTTGTTGTTTTTGTAGGTGTCGCGTATAACTGTGTTCCAGTTGATCATTTTACAGAACGGCACAGCCATAATAACAAGCAAAATAACGGCGATGATTTGCTGTTTTCTGCTTTTTAAATCGGTCTTATAGCTGTAAATTGTTGATTTTGGGCGCAAAATATATAAAGAGGCCAGAATAAGCCAGAGAATAAAGCACCTGAGCGGCGAGAACATGAGCGGCACATGAGCGTTTAACTTAATATCACCGGGACGGATTACTTTATCTTTAATATTTTTATATGTGATTTTCAGACTGCTTATTTCTCCACTGAAATGCAGCCTTATATATTTGCTTCTTTCGACCTTGTCGCATAGTGTTCGGGACGGGGCTGACAAATAGCTTATGTTTGCTTCGTCTTTCGCTGAGATCACGATCTCTGCAATGTCGGCGTTACCGGAATTCAGATATATATATTTGATTTTTCGGTTTAAAGAATTTATTTCAATTTCGGCGTTTTTGTCGGTTACTTTGTATGCTCCGTCCGGTTCGGCGGAGAGGCCGGAAAGGATCTTAATATTCTCCTTCGACACACTTGTTTCTTCGCCAAACGAGTTCAGCCATTTAAAGTTAAACACAAATATTTCAAGAAATAGACAAAGAACCGCTAAACCGACAATAACCGCGATGAATTTTTGGCGCTTGTTTTTGGTTAAATATGATTTTATATTATTAAAATAATTCAGCATTTTTGGGACTCCTTGTTTTTAGTATTCGCAAGCCGATTCAAACACATTTAAATTTATTTCAGCTCTTTAAGTTTGTTTTCTGATTGAATTAATCTGTTCTCAAAATCCTGTTTGTCCTTTTCACATATTGTGGATAATATCAGTCCGGAAAAGTAAGACTGGATCGCGGCGACGGTAACAAAACCGCAAATGATCAAAGTCGGTATTCTCGGAACGATACCCGTTTCGATATATTCTATCAGCACAGGAATGAAAAACGCCGCGCTTATCAGCATAAGAATTAACGCGATCGCGGAAAAGAACCTTCCCGGCTTATAATTTTTATAAAGACGGAGTATCGTTTTAATTACTTTGAATCCGTCCGAATAAGTATTGAGTTTTGACTCGCTTCCTTCGGGGCGGTCCCTGTAATTAATAACCAGGTTTTCAACGCTCATGTTTTTGTCCACGGCGTGGATCGTCATTTCTGTTTCTATTTCAAAACCGCTCGCCAGCACGGGAAACGTCTTGACAAAATTATAGCTGAACGCCCTATAACCCGTCATCACGTCTTTTATGTCGTTTTTAAAAAGCGTGTTTATGCTTTTTCTGACTACAGAGTTGCCGAAGTTATGAAAAGCTCTTTTGTTTTCGGTAAAATAAGTGGACGAAAGTCGGTCGCCCACCACCATGTCAGCGTTTCTTTTAAGCACCTTGTCTGCCATTTTGCGGGCGCATTCGGCAGGATATGTGTCGTCACCGTCTGTCATAATATAACACTCAGCGTCAATTTCGCGGAACATGCGCCTTATCACGTTGCCCTTGCCCTGCATATACTCGCTGCGGACAACGGCTCCGCAGCGTTTTGCGATGTCGGCTGTACCGTCTGTCGAATTGTTGTCATACACATAAATGACCGCTTCCGGCAAAGCGGCTTTGAAATCTTTAATTACTTTTTCGATAGTTTTGCTCTCGTTGTAGCAAGGGATCAAAACAGCTATTTTATCCATAATGAGTTCCTTTATTGTCAAAAATCATAGTCAACGCGGAAAATGATCCGATTTGACCGAAGTGATATTTCACATGAAATATTATATAGAAACAATGTTTCTTTGTCAATAGAGAATCGAAATAATGTTTCCTTTTTTCTCCGTGGCAGAAATAATCTAATATAATCATATTAATAATGATAGAGGTTTGGGCGGTGATTTTATGACATTTGGAGAAAGACTTAGGTATTTAAGAGAGGAGAGGGGACTTCGCCAGCAGGATGTGGCGGAAAAAATTAATATATCAAAACGCATGATAGGTTATTACGAGTCTGACAAACACTTTCCGAGAGACGCCGAAATGGTGATCGCCATTGCAGATTTTTTCGATGTGTCTCTTGACTATTTATTCGGGATATCCGAAGTCAAAAACATCGCCGTCTTTGATGAGCTGACAAAAGAGTTTTCAAAATTGGATGAAAAAAATCAATCCGACGTTTTTGACTATATAAGATATCTCAAATTAAAAATACCGCATAATAATTAATATTACCTTGCGGAGCCTCGGCTCCGCTTTTTTGATGGTGTATTTTTAACAAATACTTGAAATATGCGGCGGGTCGTGGTATAATATAATTTAAAGGGGTTGGTTTTATGCCTACGATTTGTATGTTCAGAGGAATAAAAATTTTTATAAATTGGCGCGAGCATCGTCCGCCGCATTTTCACGCGACATACGGAGGAGACGAAGTTATTGTGCTGATAAATGAGCTTGAGGTTTTAGAGGGAACTTTTCCGAACAAGCAGCTTAAAATGCTTCTCGGTTGGGCGGCCCTGCATCAGGAAGAGCTTATCGAAAATTGGAATTTAGCCGAAAAGAACCAAGAGCTGTTTTCAATTGATCCTTTGAAATAATATCACGAAAAGGCGGTGGGATAAATGGCAAAGAGTGTTGAATACTATATATCCAAAGGATTTGACAGACCGATGGCTGAATATTTCGCGTCGGGCAGGAAAAAGATCGTTTCGGTTGTCCCCGACAAAAATTACACGCTTACTCTTGAGTTTGATAACGGAGAAAAACGCCTTTTGGACTGTGCGCCGTTTTTTGAAAACGGAACCGTGTTTGAAAAGATTAAAAACTATGACGATTTCAAACGGGTCTATCTTGATTCGACACATTGCGTTTCGTGGGATATTGACCCTAATATTGACAGCGAGATCGTGTGGAGCAATAAAATTGATTTATGTCCGGACAGCTGTTATGTAGACAGCGTGCCGTTACAATAAAAGCGAGGGTGGTTTTAAGTGGCTGAGAATACATCAAAATCAAAGTATAAGTATATGCAGAACCGCGAGCTTTCGTGGCTCCGTTTCAACGAGCGCGTGCTTCAGGAGGCGGTCGGCAAGGACACGCCCTTATATGAGAAGCTGAAATTCATCTCGATATTCGTCAGCAATCTGGACGAGTTTTTTATGGTGCGCGTGGGAAGTCTGTTCGACCTGTCGATAGCCGACAAAAAGGCGATCGACAACAAGACCGGCATGACGCCCAGCGAGCAGCTTACAAAAATTTACGAGGCGGTCGCGCCGCTTTACAAAAAAAAGGACGAGATATACGACACGGTCAGCCGCAAGCTCAAAAAGCACGACATAACCCACTTAAAGCCCGACGACCTGACGGCCGACGAGGTCAAGTTCGTGCGGGATTACTACAATAACTACGTGGAGCCGATTCTCTCGCCCCAGCTTTTGGACGAGCACCATCCGTTCCCGTTCATCGCGTCCAAGCAGCTTTGCGTGATCGGCAAGATACAGCGCAAAAAGAACCAGTGCGTGGGATTCGCGGCGGTTCCGCCCACGCTGCCGCCGGTGCTGTTTATGCCCGGCAAGAAGATCAGATATATACATATCGAGGACATAATTTATATGTACTTCGATTCCCTGTTCGGGAAATACACTATCACTAAAAAGAATATAATCTGCGCCACCAGAAACGCCGACATCAATCCCAACGACGAGGCGTATGAGATAAACGAGGATTTTCGCAGCAAGATGAAAAAGGTGCTCAAAAAGCGCCGCCGTCTGGCGGTGGTGCGGCTTGAGGCCGCGTCGCCCCTTGAGGACGACTATACCAAAAAGCTGCTGCGCGACAAGCTGAGCATAGGCGACTCGCAGATATTTGTCACCCGCTCGCCTATAAGTCTCGGCTATGTTTTCGACATTGAGTCAAGGCTCACGTCCGAGCAGCGGCTGGGATTGTGCTATCGGCCGTTTGAGCCCCAGGTGACCCGGGGCGACATAATGATCAATGAGAATGACGGCGACGTGCTGCTGTCGTATCCCTACGAGAGCATGGAGCCGTTTCTCAAAATGCTCAAGCGAGCCGCCCGCGATCCGGAGGTCGTGTCGATCAAGATCACGATCTACCGCCTCGCCAAAAACGCCAAGATAATCGAGCACCTGTGCGCCGCCGCCGAAAACGGCAAAGAGGTGTTGGTGCTGATCGAGCTGCGCGCCAGATTCGACGAGCAGAACAACATCGACTGGTCGGAACGGCTGGAGCAAGCCGGCTGCACTATCATATACGGGCTTGAAAATTACAAGGTCCATTCAAAGGTCTGTCTTATCACCAAGAACGTGGGCGGCGAGACACGGTACATAACCCAGATAGGCACCGGAAACTACAACGAAAAGACCGCCAAGCAGTACACCGACTTTTCGCTTATCACTCAAAACCACGAGATCGGCGAGGACGCGGCGGACTTTTTCAGCAACATCTCGATCTCGAATCTTGACGGCGAGTACAAGCACCTGTGGGTGGCGCCCAACGCCATGAAGGACAAGATCATCGGCTATATCGACGAGGAGATCAAAAAAGGCCGCGACGGCGAGATATTCATGAAGGTCAACTCGGTGACCGACAAGGACGTTATCAAAAAGCTGCGGGACGCAAGCGTGGCGGGCGTCAACATAACCATGTTGGTGCGCGGTATCTGCTGCCTGCTGCCCCAGATCCCCGGCGTGACCGAAAACATACGGGTCTACAGCATTGTGGGAAGGTTTTTGGAACATTCGAGAATCTACAGCTTCGGCAGGGGCGATGAGGAAAAGCTGTTCATAGCCTCGGCCGATATCATGACCAGAAATATGGACAACCGCGTCGAGGTGGGCTGCCCCATATACTCCGACGAGGTCAAGGAAAAGATACACCACTATATAAAAATATGCCTGAGCGACACGCTGCAGGCGAGAGTATTGGGCAGCGACGGGACATATTCCGTCAAGGCCGACACGCTGAGCTCGGTAAACGCCCAGGAAGTCCTGATGAGCGAGGCAAAGCAGGAGGCGAAGGCTCTGCTTGCGGCGCCCAAGCCGCAGCCCAAACCCGAGCCGGAGCCCGAGCCCGCGAAAAAGACCGGATTTTTCCGCAGCAGATACAACGCGCTCATTGAGCGGCTCTATAACAATATACAAAATCAAAAATAACTAAAAATAACCATACAGGAAAGAAGGTGCCCTTATGCCCGACATTATAAATATAGACGAGACGGCCGAGCTCATAACCGATTATCTTAAAGAGCGCAAATTCGGGAGCATAAGGGAACTGTTTATCTCTATGGAGCCCGCGGACATAGCGCAGCTTCTGGGCGAGGTCGACGACAGCCGTCTGCCGATACTGTTTCGGATACTGCCCAAGGAGCTGGCGGCGGAAGCCTTTGTCGAGATGGACAGCGACGAGCAGGAGCTTTTGATAAACGCGTTCAACGACCGCGAGCTCAAGGACGTTATAGACGAGCTGTTCGTGGATGACGCGGT